>NZ_JBZFLK010000013.1:0-213419 GCF_058448985.1 Pseudonocardia sp. DxW
ACTGTCCGCCGTCCCGGCTGCTGTGTCATGATCCCGCCCGGGCCAACGACACGTCAGGTCGTCCACCGACCGACACCACAGCCCGTCCCCGGACACCGCTACTCCCCGCCCGCCGCGATGGCCGACCACGTCCGCGCCCGGGACGGCCACTGCCACGGCCCCGCCTGCGACCGCCCCATCCGCGACCTGGACCATCACATCCCCTGGGCACACGGCGGCCAGACCAGCACCGACAAACCTGCACGGCTACTGCCGTGGCTGCCACACCCTCAAGGACCGGCCCGGCTGGCAGGTCCTCACCCACCCCGACGGCTCCGTCGAATGGATCAGTCCGCACGGCTGGACCAGCACATCCCACCCGCGCGACTACCGGGACCTCACCGATCCGTATCCGGCGCCCGACGCCGTCACCGCCTCCCTGCAGACGCCTCCGGCACTCACGTGTCCCGGCCGGGACCGGACGCCTGACGGCTCCACCGGATCGACCGTCCCCGGTTACGACGCGAGCGAGGATCCGGCGCCGTTCTGACCACCCGGACGGGACACACGACCTCGAACACCCGCCACAGCGGTCCGCCACCGGAAGCCACAGGCGGCACCGCCGATTCGATGACACACTGGACTACGTACGCCGTACTGAGCTATTCCTCGACCGGCACCGACTCATGGAGGCCCCATGGACCGCACGCCCGATCCCCGCTCCCGGATCCGCGCCCCGCGCGAGCTCAAGGAGATGAACGACGAGCTCCTCGCCCAGCGCGAGGACGGGACGCTCGGGTTCGCGCTCCCGGTGCTGACCGTGCCCGGACGACGGAGCGGCCGCCTCCGCCGGACGCCGTTGACCGTGCACGAGCGCGACGACGCCCGCTTCGTGGTGGGCGGGTTTCCGGCCGCCGACTGGATCGCGAACCTCCGAGCAGCGGGCGGCCGGGCGACCCTCAGCAGCGGGGCCTCGACGGCCACCGAGGACGTCGTCCTCACCGAGCTGCCGATCGACGAGGCCCGCCCGATCCTCGCGGCGTGGCCGGAGGTGACCCCGGACGGAGTCGAGATCATGGTGGCGAGCGGCATCGCAGCAGCACCGACCCCCGAGGCGCTGGCGGACCTCGCCGGTACCTGCCCGGTCTTCCGGGTCGATCCCGGCTGAGCAGGCAGGAGCGGGCCCTCCCGCCCGAGCACGCCGGGACGCCGGGACGCCCGATCCCCGCCAGGTCGTTCGCTCACCGCAACGATCGTGGCCGGTCTCACCGTTGCACGCGGCACGGCGCGGGACCGTGCCGCATACGCTCGGTCCGTGATCGTGCGGTGACGGCGCTCCGGCGCCTGCGGAACGTCCCCTGGTGGCGGTGGCTGCTGCTCGCCGCCCTCACCGTGCTCGGCACGATCGGTCTCGGCGCCCTCGGCGTGCCCTCCCCCGCGCTGTTCGCCGGGCTGCTGGTCGCCACCGTGCTGGCCCTGTCCGGGCTCGGCCCGAGCCGGGTCGCGCGGCCGCTGACCGCGGGCGCGCAGGCGGTGATCGGCGTCGTCATCGGGCTGCTCGCCCGGCCCGACACGCTTGCCGCGATCGCCTCGAACTGGCTGCCGGTCCTGCTGATCAGCCTGGGGACACTCCTGGTCAGCATGGCCGCCGGCCTGCTCATGGGCCTGCAGCGCGGCGTCACCCCGCTCACCGGGATGCTCGCGCAGACGGCGGGTGGTGCCTCCGGGCTGGTCGCGATCAGCCGCGAGCTGGGCGGCGACGAACGCATGGTCGCCGTCATCCAGTACCTGCGGGTCGGCCTGGTGACGGCCACCATGCCGATGGTCGCCGTCGCGCTCTACGGGGCGCAGCACGCCGCACCCGGCGCCGAACCGGACCCGGCCACGTCCGGGGCGCCGTGGTGGATCGGACTCGGGGTGCTGGCGGTGTGTGTCGCCGTCGGCACCCCGCTCGCCCGGCTCGCCCGGGTGCCGGCCGGCGCGCTGCTCGGCCCGATGATGGTGGCGCTGGTGATCAGCCTCGCCGGGTTCTCGTTCGACGCGTCGGTGCCGCTGCCGATCGTCGACCTCGCCTACGCGCTGATCGGCTGGCAGGCCGGGCTGCGGTTCACCCGCCGGGCGCTCGCCACCGTGGCCCGGGTGCTCCCGCTGGCCACCGCGCTGATCCTGGCCGTCGTCGCCCTGTGCGCCGGGCTCGGCCTGGTGCTGTCGCACTTCACCGGCATGACGCTGCTGGAGGGCTATCTCGCCACGACGCCCGGCGGGGTGTACGCGGTGCTGGCGACCGCGATCTCGTCCGGTGTCGACGTCACGTCGGTGGTCGCCGTCCAGGTGCTGCGGGTGGTGCTGATGCTGCTCGTCGCGCCGTGGATCGCCCGTTTCGTCGGCCGGTGGCTCGGGCCCGGCGGCCGGGCCGACGACGATGCCCCCGAGCCGGCCGGGCCTGCACAGGCGGGCCCGGCAGCACAGGCGGGCCCGACCAGGGCCGGGACGGGCGGGGAGACCGGACCGGCGGGGCACGCCGAGCCGGCGGACACCCCGGGCAGGGACCGCCGCGGCAGGTAGGCCCGACCGCGCCGGCCCGGTCCGGCCCTCGGCGATGCCGGACGTCCGCACGAGCGGCCGGCCCCGTTCAGCGCACCCGGGCGATCCGCCCCGCCGGCGGCTCCGGCACCGCCCCCGGGTACAGCGCGGCGGCGATCGCCTCGATCCCGTCCACCAGCCGCGGTCCGGCCCGCACCACGTACGACGCAGAGTCCAGCGCGTACACCGGGACCCGGGCCGGGAGCCGGTCCAGCACCGCGTGGGCCTGGGCCTGCGCGCCCCGCTCCCCCGCCAGCCCGAACCCGCACGGCGCGACCAGCACGACGTCGACCGGGCCGGGCAGCGCGTCCCATCCGGTCGCGACGCTGCGGCCACCGGCGATCGCGCCGACCGCCGTCCCGCCGGCGGCGGTCACCAGGTCCGGCACCCAGTGTCCGGGCAGGAACGGCGGGTCCGTCCATTCCAGCACCAGCACCCGTGGCGGCGGCCGGTCGTGCACCGCCGCGGCGACCGCGTCCAGCCGGGCGGTCAGCTCCCCGACCAGGGTGGCGGCCGCCTCCGGCACCCCGGCCGCCGCCCCGACGGCGGTGATCACGTCCAGCACGTCGGGCAGCCGGTGCGGATCCAGCGACAGTACCTGCGCGCGGGTCCCGATCGCCGCCTGCGCCTGCGCGACCGAGGATCCCGGCAGCGCGCACACCGCGCACAGGTCCTGGGTCAGGATCAGATCGGGATCGGCGGCGGCCAGCGTCGCCCGGTCCAGGTCGTAGAGCGGCAGCCCGGCCGCCGCCCGCTCGCGGACCACCGCGTCGATCTCGGCGGGCGTCCCGGACGCGGGCAGTGCCGTGTCGACCACCACCGGCACCCGGTCCCGCACCCCCACCGGGTCGTCGCACTCGAAGGTCACCCCGACCAGCCGGCCGGCCAGGCCGAGCCGCCCGGCGATCTCGGTACCGGCCGGCAGCAACGAGGCGATCCGCACGGACGAGAGCGTAGGTGCTGCCGACATCCCCGCCCATGCGGCAGGGTGGGCGGCGACCGCACTCCGGAAGGACAGGACATCCATGACCGTGCACGAGCGCGCCGGCACCCCGGCCCGCCCCGAGGACCTGGTGGACGTGCCCGCGCTGCTCGCGGCGTACCGGGACGTCCACCCGGACCCCAAGGTCGACCTCCAGCGGGTCGCGTTCGGCACCTCCGGCCACCGCGGGTCGGCGTTCACGGCCACCTTCAACGACGACCACATCGCCGCCACCAGCCAGGCGATCGTCGAGTACCGGGCGGCCCAGGGCATCGACGGGCCGCTGTTCCTGGGCCGGGACTCGCACGCGCTGTCCGAGCCGGCCTGGCGCACCGCGGCCGAGGTGTTCACCGCGAACGGCGTCGAGCTGGTCGTCGACTCACGGGACGGCCTCACCCCGACCCCGGCGCTGTCGCACGCCATCCTGGTCGCGAACGCACGACCGGGCCGGCTCCCCGGCGGTGCCGGAACTGGCCGGCTCGCCGATGGGGTGGTCGTCACCCCGTCACACAATCCGCCCGCCGACGGCGGCTTCAAGTACAACCCGCCGGACGGCGGCCCGGCCGGCACCGAGGCGACCAGCTGGATCGCGGACCGGGCCAACGAGCTGCTCGAGGCCGGCCTGTCCGGGGTGCGCCGCACCGCGACGATCGATCCCGGCCGCTACGACTTCCTCGGCGAGTACGTCGCCCAGCTCGACCAGGTCCTCGACATGGACGCGATCCGGGACGCCGGCGTGACGATCGGGGCGGACCCGCTCGGCGGCGCCTCGGTCGACTTCTGGGGCGCCATCGCCGAGCGCTACCGGCTGGACCTGACCGTGGTCAACCCGGACGTCGACCCGACGTTCGGGTTCATGCCGCTGGACTGGGACGGCAAGATCCGGATGGACTGCTCGTCGCCGTACGCGATGGCGTCACTGCGGAAACGTATGGAAGCCGGCAGTGCCGATGCGCGTTCCGCTGACGCTCCACGCACTGCCCCCTTCCGGATCGCCACCGGGAACGACGCCGACGCCGACCGGCACGGCATCGTCACCGCCGACGGCGGCCTGATGAACCCCAACCACTACCTCGCCGTCGCGATCGGCTACCTCTTCGCGCACCGCCCCGACTGGCCGGCCGCCGCCGGGATCGGCAAGACCGCCGTCAGCTCGTCGATGATCGACCGGGTGGCCGCCGATCTCGGCCGCACGCTGGTCGAGGTGCCGGTCGGGTTCAAGTGGTTCGTGCCCGGCCTGCGCTCCGGGGAGATCGGCTTCGGCGGCGAGGAGAGCGCCGGCGCGTCGTTCCTGCGCCGGGACGGCTCCCCGTGGACCACGGACAAGGACGGCCTGCTGCTCGCCCTGCTCGCCGCCGAGATCACCGCGACCACCGGCCGCACCCCCAGCGAGCACTACCGCGACCTCACCGTCCGGTTCGGCGAGCCCGCCTACGCCCGCACCGACGTGGCCTGCACGCGCGCGGAGAAGGCGGCGCTGGGCCGGCTCGACGCGGACGCGGTCACCGCCACCGAGCTCGCCGGTGACCCGATCACCGCGAAGCTCACCCGGGCCCCCGGCAACGACGCCCCGATCGGCGGCCTCAAGGTCGTCACCGGGTCCGGCTGGTTCGCCGCCCGCCCGTCGGGCACCGAGGACGTCTACAAGGTCTACGCCGAGAGCTTCCGTGGGCCCGACCACCTGGCGCAGATCCAGGAACAGGCCCGCGACGTGGTGTCGGCCGCGCTGGCCGGCTGAGGGAGGATCGCCGACGTGAGCAAGAAGCACGAACACGGGTTCGGGATCGACATCGGCGGCTCCGGCATCAAGGGCGCCCCGGTGGACCTGGCGACCGGCAGGCTCGCCGGCGAGCGGGTCCGCATCCCCACCCCGCAACCGTCCACCCCGGAGGCGGTCGCCGCGACCGTCGCCGAGATCCTCGACGACTTCGGCTGGAAGGGGTCGTTCGGCTGCACCTTCCCCGCCGTCGTCCAGCACGGCGTCACCCGCACCGCCGCCAACGTCGACGACTCCTGGGTCGACTGCGACGCCGCCTCGGTGCTGCGCAAGGTCACCGGCCGGGACACGGTGCTGGTCAACGACGCCGACGCGGCCGGCGTCGCCGAGGTCGAGTTCGGCGCGGCGGGGGCGAAGTCCGGCGTGGTGCTGCTGGCGACGCTCGGCACCGGGATCGGCACGGCGGTGATCGCACACGGCCGTCTGGTGCCGAACACCGAGCTGGGCCACGTCGAGCTGGACGGGTACGACGCCGAGACCCGCGCCGCCGACTCCGCCCGCGAGCGCGACGGGCTCGGCTGGGAGGAGTGGGGCGAGCGGTTGACCCGCTACTTCCGGCACGTGGAGAACCTGCTGTGGCCGGACCTGATCGTCGTCGGCGGCGGGGTCAGCAAGAAGTTCGACAAGTGGTCGCCGTACGTGTCGACGCGGACCCCGATGGTCCCGGCGAAGCTGCTCAACGAGGCCGGGATCATCGGGGCGGCGCTGCTGGCGCACCGCTGAGCCGGGGCGTCACACCGGCGGGCCGTAGGTCATCCGGACCACGCCGTTGTCGTACGGCTCGGTCTCGATCAGCCGCAGCGGCACCTGCGGCCCGTCGGTGAACAGCTTCAGGCCCGATCCCAGCGCCACCGGGTAGACGAACAGGTTGAGCGTGTCGACCAGGCCGTCGGCGAGCAGCGCGCGGACCAGCGTGACGCTGCCGCTGACGTAGATGCCGCCGTCGACCGAGTCCTTCAGGTCCTGGATGCGCTTCGGGTCGTACGGCCCGAGCACCGTCGAGTTCTCCCACTCCAGCGGGTCGTCCAGGGTGGACGTCACGACGTGCTTCGGCGATCCGTTGAAGAACGCGCCGCCGGACTCGACGTCGTGCCCGCGCGCCGACCACGCCGGGTGGAACGCCTCGTAGGTGGTGCGGCCCAGCAGGATCGCCTGGTCGCAGAGCTTCCCGATGGCGTTGCCCATCGCCTCGGTGAAGCCGTACCCGGCGGTCCAGGACGGATCCTCGACGACGCCGTCCAGGCTGATGAACTCGTGCACGTCGATGGTTCCCATGGCGGTCTCCTGTCTGCGGCGGGCTTCCCCGGTGCTGACCGGCGGACCACCCGGAACTCATCGGCGCGGCCGCGGACCCGCCGGCCCGGCCGCGGGCCCACCGCTCAGCCGAGATCGGCGACCGTCGCCGCCGCCCCGCGGGCGTACAGCGACTCCAGCGCAGTCCGGAACGCGGAGGCGAACCGCTCGTCGTCGGCCAGGTCGCCGAAGACCGCCCGGTGCCGCAGGAACGACAGCGGCTCGTCCCGCTCGCGCAGGGCGAGCGCGGTCAGCTCCGCGGCGAGCCGGTCCTGCTGCTCGATGGGCGTGCCCTGCTCGTCGGCCCCCTCGGCGTAACGGCACCATCCGGCGACGACGGCGGCGGCCCGCTGCACCGGGCCGCCCGCGGCGAGCTGCTCGCGCACCACCGGCAGCAGGAAGATCGAGATCCGGTCCGAGCTGCCGTAGTTGATCCGCATCAGGGTGTCGGCGACGCCGGCGTTGGCGAACCGCTCGATCAGCGTGTCCTTGTAGCCGTCGAGATCGATCCCCGGGACCGGGCGCAGGGTCGGGGTGGCCTCGTCGTCCATGTAGCCGCGCAGGAACGACGCGAACACCGGGTCCTGCGCGACCTCGTGCACGTACCGGTGGCCGGCAAGGTAGCCGAGGTAGCCGAGCGCCTGGTGGGTCGCGTTGAGCAGCCGCAGCTTCATGAACTCGTAGGGCACGACGTCGTCGACGAGCTGCACGCCGACCCGCTCGAAGTCCGGGCGGCCGGCGGCGAAGTCGTCCTCCAGCACCCACTGGGTGAACGGCTCGCAGACCACCGGCCAGCCGTCGCGCAGGCCGAAGCGGTCGGCGAGCGCCGCGCGGTCGGAGTCGGCGGTGGCCGGGGTGATCCGGTCGACCATCGAGTTCGGGAAGCTCACCCGGTCGGCGACCCAGGCGCCCAACTCGGGATCGCGCAGCTGCGCGACGCCGGTGAAGACCCGGCGCGCGGCGTCGCCGTTGCCCTGCATGTTGTCGCAGCTCATGATCGTGAGCGGGCCGGTGCCGCGGTCCCGGCGGCGGGCCAGCGCCTCCACCACCAGGCCGAACGCGCTCGACCCGTCCCGGACGCCGGGGAACTCGGGATCGAACTCGCCGGTCTTCTGGTCGATCGCGTAGCCGCCCTCGGTGATCGTCAGCGACACGATCCGGGTGTCGGCGTGCGCGATCCGCTCGATCACCGCCTCCGGGTCGTCCGGCGCGAACAGGTAGTCGACCAGCGAGCCGACGACGCGTGGCGCGAGCGACCCGTCCGGCTCCTTGCGGACCAGGGTGTACAGCCCGTCCTGGGCGGCCAGCACGTCGCGCATCCGGGCGTCGCCGGGCAGCACCCCGACCCCGCAGATCCCCCAGTCCCGGGCCTCCCCGGCGATCAGCAGCGAGTCGACGTACATGGCGAGGTGCGCGCGGTGGAACCCACCCACTCCGATGTGCACGATGCCGGTGCGGATGCCGGTCCGGTCGTAGCCGGGGACGTCCACCCCCGGCACGCCCTCGTTCCAGATCGCGGCCTCGTCCAGCGAGCGCATGGCTCCCTCTCCCCCGGGTCGACTCCGTACCGACGCGCGACCCTACCGGTGATCGCGACACCGGCCACCCGGTCCGGGAGCGCAAGCTGACCGGTGCGCCGGACAGGTCCCCGCAAGGGGCCTGTACGCAGCGCGGTCGATGATCAAATGTTGCGAAATACGCAAGTCCGGCACTACCGTGCTGCGCGATGACCGATCCCCGCTCCGTTCCCGCCGTGGCCGCACGGGTGCGCGAGCTGCTGGACCGGGACGGGTGGACGCAGCGCCGCTTCGCGGCCGCGATCGGGCTGGACGAGACCAAGCTGTCGAAGTCGCTGGCCGGCCGCCGCCGGTTCGCCGCGGCCGAGCTGGTCGCGATCGCCGACGTCACCGGGGAGACGGTGAACCGGCTGCTGCACGGCCGCGACGACGCGCGCACGCACACCGCGGTGCCGGGCGGCGCCGCAGCCACGGTCGTCTCCACAGGCTCCACAGGCGCCGCAGCATCCGCGGCCTCCGGCGGCAGGTCGGACGGCACGCCGGACGGCACGGACGCCGGGACGCAGGGCGCCCGGCGGACCCGGCGCCGGATCCTGGACGCGGCCTGGCGGCTGATCGCCGACCACGGCTACCACCGGGTGCGGACGGCCGACGTGGCCCGCGAGTGCGGCACCAGCCCGGCGGCCATCCACTACCACTTCCCCACCCGCTCCCAGCTGCTGGACGAGGCGCTGAGGCACAACGTGAAGCTCGCGTTCGACCGGCAGGTCGCCGAGCTGGACGAGATCACCGACCCGCACCGGCGGCTGCTGCGGCTGATCGACCTGCAGCTGCCCCAGGGCGAGCTGCTGCGCCGCGAGTGGTCGATCTGGATCCAGGTGTGGGCGGAGTCGGCGATCGACCCGGCCCGCCGGGAGCTCTACTGGGACTCCTACGACCGCTGGTACCGCAGCGTGCTGATGACGCTGCAGGACGGCGCGTCCACCGGCGTGTTCGTCGCCGGCCGGGCCGAACCGCTGGCCCACCAGCTCACCGCGCTGATCGACGGCCTCGGCATCCAGGTCATGGCGGGCACCCCCGGCACCGGGGCCGCCGAGATGCGCGCGGTGCTGCACGACTTCATCGACCGGGCCGTGCTCGCGGCGCCGGAGGACACCCACCGGACGGAGACCGGATGAACCGTGACGTCATCATCACCTGCGCGGTGACCGGGGCCGGGGACACCGTGGGCCGCAGCCCGCACGTCCCCGTGACCCCGGCCGCGATCGCCGCCGACGCGATCGCGGCCGCCCGCGCGGGCGCCGCCGTCGTGCACATCCACGTGCGCGATCCCGAGACCGGCGACCCGTCCCGGGCCGTCGAGCTGTACCGCGACACGGTGACCCGGATCCGGGACGCCGGCGTCGACGTCGTGCTGAACCTGACCGCCGGCATGGGCGGTGACCTGGTGATCGACGCCGAGGACCCGCTCAAGCCGGTGGACGGCACCGACCTGGTCAATGCGCTCGAGCGGCTCCCGCACGTCGAGGAGCTGCTGCCCGACATCTGCACGCTCGACTGCGGCTCGCTGAACTTCGGCGAGGGCAACCAGCTCTACGTGTCCACCCCGGACATGCTGCGCACCGGCGCCAAGCGGGTGCAGGAGCTCGGCGTGAAGCCGGAGCTGGAGATCTTCGACACCGGCCAGCTGTGGTTCGCGTCCACGATGGTCGCCGAGGGCCTGATCGACGCGCCGCCGCTGTTCCAGCTGTGCATGGGCATCCCGTACGGCGCCCCCGCCGATCCGGGCGTACTCGCCGCGATGGTGAACCTGCTGCCGCCCGGCTCGAACTTCGCGTCCTTCTCGATCGGCCGCGACCAGCTGCCCTGGGTGGCGCAGTCGATGCTGCACGGCGGGCACGTCCGGGTCGGGCTGGAGGACAACCTCTATCTCGCCCGCGGGGTGAAGGCGACCAACGAGCAGCTGACCGAGCGGGCCGTCGAGATCGTGCAGAACCTCGGCGGGACGGTCGCGACGCCGGACCAGGCCCGCGAGATCCTGGGACTGAAGGAGCGGGCCGGTGTCTGAGCGCCCGGTGAGCGGCATCCGCACCGTCGCCTGCATCGGCGCCGGGGTGATCGGCGGCGGCTGGGCCGCCTACTTCCTGGCCCGCGGGCTGCGGGTGCGCGCCTGGGACCCGGCGCCGGACGCCGGCGACCGGCTGCGCCGCACCATCGACGCCGCCTGGCCCGCGCTGACCGAGCTGGGCCTGGCGCCCGGCGCCGACCCGCACGCGCTGGAGCTGTTCCCGACCGCCGCCGAGGCCGTCGCGGGTGCCGACTTCGTGCAGGAGAGCGCCCCGGAGGACCTCACCCTGAAGCGGGCGCTGCTGGCCGAGCTGGCCGCCGCGGCCGGGCCGGACGTCGTCGTCGCCTCGTCGACCTCGGGTTTCCCGATGTCGGACATGGCGACCGAGGCCGCCGACCCGGGCCGGCTGGTCGTCGGGCACCCGTTCAACCCGCCCTACCTGATCCCGCTGGTCGAGGTGGTCGGCGGGAACGCGACCGAGCCCTGGGCGAGCGCGCGGGCGGCGGAGTTCTACCGGCACATCGGCAAGTCGGTGATCGAGATGGACCGGGAGCTGCCCGGCTTCATCGCGAACCGGCTGCAGGAGGCGATCTGGCGGGAGGCGCTGCACATGGTCGCCGAGGGCGAGGCCACCCCGGAGGAGATCGACCGCTCGATCACCGACGGGCCCGGCCTGCGCTGGCCGGTGCACGGCCCCTGCCTGACCTTCCACCTGGCCGGCGGCGAGGGCGGCATGGCGCACATGCTCGACCACTTCGGGCCGTCGCTGAAGGCCCCGTGGACCCGGCTGGACGCCCCCGAGCTCACCTCCGCGCTGCGCGACGACATGGTGGCGGGTGCGCAGGTCAGCGCCGGTGGACGGCCGATGGCCGAGCTGGTCGCCGAGCGGGACCGGGCGGTCATCGCCGTCCGGCGCGCGGTCGAGGCGGCCCGCGCGGCCGGGGCGGCCGGGGCGGCCGGGGCGGCCGGGGGCGACCGTGGCTGAGCCGGCGGAGCCGCTGGTGCACACCGACACCGTGCGCCCGGAGTGGATCGACTACAACGGGCACCTCTCCGAGCCGTACTACGTGCTGGTGTTCGGCGACGCGACGACCGCGCTGATGGAGCGGAGCGGGATGGACGCGGCCTACCGGGCGGCGACCGGCTGCTCGCTGTACACGGTGGAGGCGCACGTCCGGTACCTGGCCGAGATCGGTCCGGACGCGCCGCTGACCGTGCGCACCCGGGTGCTCGGCCGGGACGCCAAGCGGCTGCGGCTCTGGCACGAGCTGTACGTGGACCCGGCCGGCGCGCCCTCGGCGACCGAGGAGCTGATGTGCCTGCACGTCGGCCCGGACGGGACGCTGCCGTTCCCGGACCCGGTGGCCGCCGCACTGGACGCGCTCACCGGGGACGGGCCGCAGCCCACGCACGCCGGACGCGCGATCGCCCCGGTCGGCCCGGCCGGTGCCGAACCCGACGGGACGGTGGTGCGCCGGCCCCCGACCTGAGCCCGCGACCGCGGCCCCGGGGCAGGACTCCGGGGCCTTGCCCGGAGGAGAAGTTCATGATCAGCCCGACAGCGGCGCCGTTCTCGCGGCGCCGCCTGCTCGCCGGCGCGGCCGGCCTGGGGGCGGTGGCACTGCTCGCAGGCTGCGGCGGTCCCGCCGCGGCCCGGGACGCCGGGCCACCCCGCCGCGGCGGGGTCCTGCGGGTGGGGGTGACCGGCGGTGGAGCGTCGGACACCCTCGACCCGCACAGCCCGGCCACCAACCCGGACATCGCCCGCACGCTGAGCCTCTACGAGCCGCTGCTGCACTGGGACGACGCGTACACCCTGCAGCCGGCCGTCGCCGAGGCGGTCCGCCCCGAGCCGGGGGCGCGCGCCTGGACCGCGACGATCCGGGCCGGCATCACCTTCCACGACGGCCGTCCGGTCACCCCGGACGACGTCGTCGCCACCTTCCGCCGGATCACCGACCCGGACGACCCGAAGTCCGGGGAGTCCCAGCTCGGGGTGCTGGACGACATCGTCGTCGCGGGCGAGCGGGAGGTCCGGTTCGTGCTGAGCGAGCCGTCGCCGGTGTTCGACCAGTACCTCGGCGAGTACTCGTGCGGCATCGTGCCCGCGGACTTCGACGTGACGCGGCCGGTCGGGACGGGGGCGTTCCGGTTCGAGTCGTTCAGCCCGGGCCAGCAGAGCGCGTTCGTCCGGCACGACGGCTACTGGCGTCCGGACCAGCCCTGGGTGGACCGGCTGGAGCTGATCAACTTCTCCGAGGACGACGCGCGGATCAACGCGCTGCTGTCCGGCCAGGTCGACGCGATCGACCAGGTGCCGCTGGCGCTGACCGAGGTCGTCGGGTCCTACGAGTCGATCCGGCTGCTCACCTCGGAGACCGGGGCGTGGCTGCCGATCACGATGCGGGTCGACGTCGAGCCGTTCGACGACGTCCGGGTGCGGCAGGCGCTGCGCCTGGTCGCCGGCCGCGAGCAGATGGTGAACCAGGTGCTGTCCGGCCTGGGCGCCCCCGCGGTCGACCTGTACGCCCGGTTCGACCCGGAATACCTGGACCCGCAGCGCGAGCAGGACCTGGAGCGGGCGCGCGAGCTGCTCTCCGCGGCCGGGCGGCCGAACCTGTCGCTGGAGCTGGTGACCTCGCCGATCCAGGCCGGCACCGTCGAGGCCGCGCAGGTGTACGCGACGCAGGCCCGCGCGGCCGGCGTCGAGATCGGGCTGCGCCGGGTGGACACCTCCACCTTCTTCTCCGACCAGTACCTGCAGTGGGAGTTCGCGCAGAGCTTCTGGAACACCCGCAACTACATCCCGCAGGCGTCCCAGTCGTCGATGCCGGACGCGCCGTTCAACGAGACCCACTGGGACGACGCCGAGTACCAGGCCGTCATCCGGCGGGCCCGGTCCGAGGTGGACCCGAACCTGCGGGCGCAGCTGGTGCGCCGGGCCCAGCAGATCGAGTTCGACCGCGGCGGCTACCTCATCTGGGGCTTCCCGGACCGGGTGGACGCGCACCAGGGCTACGTCGGCGGGCTGGTCCCGAACCGCACCGGCCTGTCGCTGTCCGGATACGAGTTCCGGAAGGCGTGGGTGGCCGCATGAGCCTGCTGACGAAGATGATCGTGAAGCGGCTCCTGGTGAGCGTGCTGGTGCTGCTCGTCGTGTCGCTGCTGATCTTCGCCGCGACGCTGCTGCTGCCCGGCGACCCGGCCCGGGCGATCCTCGGCCAGCAGGCGACCCCGGAGCGGGTGGCGGCGCTGACCGAGCAGCTCGGCCTCGACCGGCCGGCCTGGGAGCGGTACCTGTCCTGGCTCGGGGGTGTGCTCACCGGCGATCTCGGCTTCTCCGCCGCCACCCAGGGCCCGGTGTCCGAGCTGCTCGGCGGCCGGATCGCCGCCTCGGCGCTGCTGCTGGTGCTGACCGCGCTGATCAGCACCCCGGTCGCGCTGGCGCTCGGTGCCTGGGCGGCGACCCGCCGCGGCACCCGGACCGACTCGGTGCTCTCCGGCTCCAGCCTGGTGCTCGCCGCGCTGCCCGAGTTCGTGATCGGTGTCCTGCTGGTCGTCCTGTTCGCCACGTCGGTGCTGCAGATCCTGCCATCGGTGACGATCGCGCGGCCCGGGGAGCCGGTGTGGGCGCGGCCCGAGCAGCTGGTGCTGCCGGTGCTCACCCTCGCCCTGGTGGTGATCCCGTACGTGGTGCGGATGACCCGGGCGACGCTGTCCGAGGCGCTGGACGCCGGGTTCGTCGAGATGGCCCGGCTCAAGGGCCTGCCGGAGCGCACGGTGCTCGTCCGGCACGCCGTCCCGCACACCATCGGGCCGGTCGCGCAGGTGATCGCGCTGCAGCTCGCCTGGCTGGCCGGCGGCGTCGTCGTCGTCGAGTTCCTGTTCCGCTACCCCGGGATCGGGCAGGCGCTGATCGACGCCGTCGCGAACCGCGACGTCCAGGTGGTGCAGGCGATCACGCTCATCATCGCCGCGTTCTACGTGCTGGTGAACCTCGCCGCGGACGTGGCCGGGATCCTGGCCGATCCGCGGATCCGTCACGCGTCGGGAGGTGGCGCATGAGTGCCCCCGCTGTTCCTGCAGGACTGCTGCGGCGCACGTTCCGCCGCCGCCAGGCCCGGATCGGGGCGGTGCTGACGCTGGTCGTCGTGGCGGTGGCGCTGCTCGGCCCGCTGCTCGGCCCGCTGCTCACCGGCTACGGGGTGGACGACTTCGCCGGCCGGCCGTTCCAGTCCGACGGGATCGCCGGCACCGACGATCTCGGCCGCGACGTGCTCACCCGGTTCCTCGCCGGTGGCGGGCCGGTGCTGCTCTACGCGCTGGTCGCGACCGCGATCGGCATCGTCGGCGGCGCGATCGCCGGGATGCTCGCCGGGTACTCCGCCGGTGACCGCAGCAGCCGGCTGGACGCGCTGATCATGCGCGGCGGCGACGTGCTGCTGTCGTTCCCGCAGCTGGTGCTGGCGCTGCTGGCGGTGGCCGTGCTCGGCTCGTCGGGCTGGCTGCTGGTGCTGGTCATCGGGATCACGCACATCCCCCGGGTGGCCCGCGTCGCCCGGCAGGCGACGCTGTCGGTCGCCGGGCAGGACTACGTGCTGGCCGCCCGGATGTACGGCGTGCCGCGGCGGCGGATCCTGGCCACCGAGGTGCTGCCGAACATCACCGGGCCGCTGATGGTCGAGCTCGGCCTGCGGCTGACGTACTCGATCGGCTACGTCGCGTCGCTGTCGTTCCTCGGGCTCGGGGTGCAGCCGCCCGCGTCGGACTGGGGCCTGCAGATCAACGAGAACCGGATCGCGCTGATCGTCACGCCGTGGGGGGTGCTGCTGCCGGTGCTCGCGATCGCGGTGCTGACCGTCGGCACGAACATGATCACCGACGCGCTGGCCAAGGAGTCGGCCGACACGACCGGGGAGGCCGCATCATGACCGGGAACGACGCGAGCGGACCGGGAGGCACGGCCACGGCCACCGCGACGATCGCCTGCAGCGGGCTGCGGGTGGGGACCACCGGCGGCCGGGAGGTGCTGCACGGGGTGGACTACGCCGTCGCACCCGGCGAGATCCTCGCCCTGGTCGGCGAGTCCGGATCGGGCAAGACGACCGCGGCGCTCGCCGCGCTCGGCCACTTCCGCACCGGGCTGGTGCACACCGGCGGGACCATCCGCTTCGACGGCCACACCGAGTCGCACGACGACCTGCTCACGGTGCCGCCGGCCACGATCCGCGGGATCCGCGGGCGGCTGGTCAGCTACGTGCCGCAGGACCCGGCGCTGTCGCTGAACCCGCTGCTGCGGATCGGCACCCAGGTGTCGGAGGTGCTGGAGGCGCACGGATACGACGGCGACGTCGGTGCGCGGGTGCAGGAGGTGCTGACCGACGTCGGGCTGGACTGCGACGACGCGTTCCTCGGCCGCTACCCGCACCAGCTCTCCGGCGGGCAGCAGCAGCGGGTCGGGATCGCGGCCGCGTTCGCGAACCGGCCGGACGTCGTCGTGCTCGACGAGCCGACCACCGGTCTCGACGTGACCACCCAGGACCTGGTGCTGGACACCGTCCGCGAGCTGGTCACCCGGTCCCGGACGGCGGCGCTGTACATCACCCACGATCTGGCCGTCGTCGCCGGGCTGGCCGACCGGGTGTCCGTGATGCAGGCCGGTGAGGTGGTGGAGACGGGGACGGTGCGCCAGGTGCTCACCGCACCCGAGCACCCGTACACGCAGAGCCTGATCGCGGCGGTGCCCGATCTGGACCGGATCGTCGAGCGGGACGCGGCGCCGTCCGGTGCGGACGCGGGCGCCCCGCTGCTGCAGGTGACCGGCGCCGGGAAGAGCTACGGGCCCAGGACCGTGCTCGACGGCATCGACCTGGAGCTGTGGCCCGGCGAGTGCCTGATGCTGCTCGGCGAGTCCGGCTCCGGGAAGACGACCCTGGCCCGCGGGCTGGCCGGGCTGCTCGATCTCGACACCGGATCGCTGACCCTGCGCGGCGAGCCGCTGGCGACCCCGCGCAGCTACGCGCAGCTGCGCAGCGTGCAGTACGTGTTCCAGAGCCCGTTCGCCTCGCTGAACCCGCGGCGCACGGTCGCCAGCTCGCTGGAGGTGCCGCTGCGGCACCTGACCGATCTCGACGCCGACGCCCGCCGGGCCCGGGTGCTGGACATGCTCGGCCAGGTCCGGCTGGACGACACGTTCGCCGGGCGCTACCCGGGCGGGCTGTCCGGCGGCGAGCGGCAGCGGGCGGCGATCGCCAGGGCCCTGGTCACCGCGCCGGACGTGCTGGTGTGCGACGAGGTCACCTCAGCCCTCGACGTGTCGGTGCAGGCGGCGATCGTGGACCTGCTCGCGACGGTGCGCCGCGAGCTGGGCACGGCGATGCTGTTCGTGACGCACAACATCGCGCTGGCCCGGCAGGTCGCGGACCGGATCGCGGTGCTGCAGGGCGGCCGGATCGTGGAGCAGGGCACCGTGGAGGACGTGCTGGCGGACCCGCAGCACGCCTACACCCGGCAGCTGCTGGAGCACACGCCGTCGATGGCCGCCGTGCGGTGAGGGGGGATCCGGCGGCCGCGCGGTCCGCGCCGCGCGGCCCGGTCGCGCCCGGGTTCTCCGCGGTCGCGGACGTGTTCGCCGACGTGCTGGCCGGCGCGCGCGGCGGCGCGGCGTTCTCGGTGGTCCGGGACGGGGTCCCGCTGGTCGAGCTGCACGGCGGGCTCGCCGACCCGGTGACCGGGCGGCCGTGGACCCGGGACACGGTGGCGGTGCTGTTCTCCGGCACCAAGGGGCTGGCCGCGACGGCCTGCGCGGCGCTCGCCGACCGGCTCGACCCGGACGCGCCGGTGGTCCGGTACTGGCCGGAGTTCGCGGCCGGCGGCAAGGCGACCGCGACCGTCGCCCAGGTGCTCGCGCACACCGTCGGGCTGCCCTACCTCGATCCGGAGCCGCCGGCCACCGACGCGCTCGACGACCGGGCCTGCGCCGTCGCGCTGGCCCGCCAGACACCGCTGTGGGAGCCCGGCAGCCGGGTCGCCTATCACGCGCTGACCTGGGGGAACCTGGTCGCCGAGCTGCTGCGCCGGGCGACCGGCGGCGCCGATCCGCGGGTCGTGCTGGAGGAGGTCGTCGGCCGGGTGCCGGGTGCCCGGGTGTTCCTGGCGACCGCGCCGCCGGAGCCCGCCCGGATCGTCCGGGCGCCCGGCTACCGGATCTCGACGTTCCTCGACGATCCGCGGCGCCGGCGGGTCGTCGAGCGGATGTACCGGGTGCTGCTCGACGACGCCGACGCCGTCAACTCCCCCGGCTGGTACCGCTCGGGTGCGCTGGCCGGTGCGGCGGTGGCCGGCGCGCCCGCGATGGCCCGGGCCTACGCGGCGCTGACCGATCCGGCGCGGTCACCGGTCCGGCCGGCCGCGCTGGCCCGTGCGGTGCGCACGCATGCGACCGGCACCGACGCGGTGAACGACCGGCCGCTGCGGTTCGGGCTCGGCTTCGAGCTCGCCGACCGGCTCGGTACGTTCGGTCCCGAGCCGGTCGCGTTCGGGCACAGCGGCGCGGGCGGCGGGCGGCACGGCGCCTGGCCCGAGCGGCGGATCGGCTTCTCGTTCCTGACCAACGAGATGCGCGCCGAGGACGTCGACGACCGGGCCGACCGGCTGCTCGGGGCGCTGCACGGCTGCTTGCGAGCGGCGTGACCCGCGGGCTCAGGCGAAGGTGAGGACGTCCTCGGCGGCCAGCCGCGGCAGGCGCGGGAACCAGGCGTCCGGGCCCGGGTGTCCGATGTTCACCACGAGCAGCGCGCGGTGCCGGCCGCCGGGCAGGAACTCCTCGCTGACGGCGTCGGCGTCGAACCCGGCCATCGGGCCGGTGGCGAGGCCGTGCGCGCGGACGGCGAGCAGCAGGTAGCCGATCTGCAGGCCGGCGTTGAACCGGGCCATGCCCTCACGGCCCTCGCGGCCCTGCGCCTCCATGCCCTCCCGGAAGTCCGGCTTGACCGGGAAGGTGACCGGCGAGTGCTCGTGGAAGTCCAGGTCGGCGGCCAGGATCGCGATCACCGGGGCCTGCTCGGACTTGCCGCGGTTGCCCTCGGCGAGCAGCGGCAGCAGCCGCTGCTTCGCCTCGGCCGTGCGCACGAAGGTCACCCGCAGCGGCTGGGTGTTCGCCGCGGTGGGCGGCCACTGGGCGAGCTCCCAGATCGAGCGCAGCGTCTCGTCGGACACCGGCTCGTCGGTGAAGGTGTTCGCGGTGCGGGCCTCGGTGAACAGTGCCGTGCGGCCGGCGTCGTCGAGGACGGGCAGGGGGAGCTGGGTCGCAGCAGTCGCGGTCGTCGCAGTCACAGAAGGTAGAACGCTCAACCATCGACCGGGATTCCGCGCCGTCCGGTGAAGTGGATCACCCGGTGGCGGTGATCCCCCAGTGCAGCACCTGCGGCTCGCCGGGGACCAGCTCGATCAGGTCGGTGCCCGAGTTCAGCGCGTCCGGCGGGCACGTCATGGGCTCCACCGCGACCGCCCGGGCCGCGGTCACCACCCCGTCCGGGCCGTGCCGCGGGAAGTCCGCCGGGGTGAAGACCTGCACCCAGCCGAACGCCGGGTCCGCCCACAGCTCGGTGCCGCCGCCGTCCGGGGCGACCACCCGGTGCCGGACCAGGTCGTCGCCCTCCGCGGGCACGCAGCCGCCGAACGCGTCGTACAGCTCGGTCCCGGCCAGCCGGGTCCCGGCGAACGGGCGGTCCAGCGGCTCCGGCGGACCGTCCGGGAGCTGCTCGCGCAGCGGCAGCCGGGTCCGGGCGGCCAGGGTGAGCTCCAGGTCGTCGGCCGGGACGTCACCGACCCGCAGGTAGGGGTGGAAGCCCAGGCCGAACGGCACCGGTGCGGACCCGAGGTTCTCCACCTCGGTCTCGACGCCCAGCCCGCCCGCACCGACGGTGTAGGTGATCCGGACCCGCACCGGCTGCGGCCAGCCCGGCTGGACCGCCGCCACCGCCGTCAGCACCAGCCGGTCGCCGGCCCGGTCGGCGAGCGTCCACCCGACGTGCCGGAGCAGCCCGTGGATCGCGTTGCCCGCCGCGGGCTCGGTCAGCGCGAGCTGCTGCGCCGCGCCGCGCAGGCTCCACCGGCCCCCGCGGACCCGGTTCGGCCACGGCGCGAGCACCGCGCCGGAGCCCTTCGCCGGCCGCGCCGTCGGCGGATGCGGCTCCACCCGGACCCGGCCGCCCTGCACGAACCCGGCGAGGCCGCCGCCGACCTCGTCCACCTCGGCCCGGCAGTCCCCGGAGACGATCACGAACCGCTCACCACACGCGTCCATCCACGCAGTGTGCGGACCGCGGCGGATCAGCCCGCGAGCGGGGTGGCGCGCGCGGCGCCGGCGTCGAGCACGGGCTCGATCCGCGACGGCGGGCCCAGCTCGGCGACGGTGAACTCGACGCCGGTGCCGCGGGCCAGCCCGACCAGGTGCTCGTGGTGGGTGAACAGCAGCACCTGGGCGGACCCGGCCAGCTCGGCGAGCACCCGGATCGCGGCCGGGGCGCGCTCGTCGTCGAAGGTCATCAGGACGTCGTCGAGCACCACCGGCACCGGCGGCAGCCCGGCCGCGGTCCGGTCCGCCTGCAGCTGCTCGATCCCGGCCAGCCGCAGCGCCAGGTGCACCTGGTCCGCGGTGCCCTCGGACAGCGTCGGCGGGGTCAGCTCCTCGCCGTCGGCCCGGACCGCGACCAGCGTCCGGGCGCCCGCCCCGGGCTCGGACGGCGGCCGCAGCGCGACGAACCGGCCGCCGGTCAGCCGTTCCAGCAGCGACCCGGCCCGCACCAGCAGCGGCGAGGCGTGGCTGCGCTCGTAGGCGTCCAGCTCGCGGCGCAGGATCTCGCGCTGCAGGTGCAGCACCAGGTAGCGCTCGGCGGCGTCGGCGACCCCGGCGAGCTCCTCCTGCGCGCGGGCGTGCAGCTCGGCCGCCCCCTCGGCCTCCTCCAGCTCGCGGCGCCGGGCACGCAGACCGCCCAGCTGCTCGCGGATCCCGTCCTGCTCGGCGCCCAGCTCCCGCTCGTGCGCCTCGGCCCGGTCCAGGGCCTCCGCGAGCGCCCCGGGATCGGCGCTCAGGCTCACCCCACCGGTGCCGGCGGGCGGCTCCGCACCCGGATCGGCCGCGGACGCGACGAGCTCGCCGGCGTCGAGATCCGGCGCGGCGGCGGCCAGCAGCCGCGACTGCTCGGCGATCCGGGCGTCCAGCGCGGCCACCACGGCGCCGCGCTCGGCCGCCGCCTCCAGCCCGCCGGGCTCCATCGCCTCGGTCAGCGCCAGCTCGACGGCGAGCCGGTCCAGCACCGCCCCCGCCGCGGCGACGTCGCGGGCGGCCCGGGCCGCGGCGTCCTCGGCGTCGACGATGCCGTCGTCGAGGTGCCCGGCCGAGACCGCCGCCTTGGTGACCTCGCGGACCCGGTCGGCCAGCTCGCCGAGCCGGTCGGCCGGCGCGGTGCCGGTCGGCGCCCGGTCCAGGTGCCGTTCGACGAGCGCGGTGACCGCCCGGCGGTGGCTGTTCACCGCCCGTTCCAGGCGGGTCGCCTCCTGGTCGTCCTGGCGGGCCAGCGCCCCGGCCTGCTGGGCGTCGGCGACGGTGTCCCGCCGGGTGCCCCAGCCGGACGGTTCCAGGTCGGTCGGCAGCCCGGCCCCGCGCAGCGCGAACCGCCAGCGCTGGGCCGCGAGCTCGCGGTCGTGCCGGGCAGCGTCGGCCGCTCCCCCGGCCCGCTCTGCCTCGCTGCGCAGCCGGGCCAGCAGCACCTGGCGGTCCCTGGCGTGCCCGGCCTCGACCGCCAGGTCCTCGGCGGCCACCAGCAGCACGTCCAGCGGGGCCCCGTCGCGCGGACGCCCGGCGGCGGCCAGCGCCGTGCCGAGCGCCCGCTCCTGCTCCTGCGCCTGGTCCCGCAGCCGGGCCAGCCGCTCGTCGGCGCGGGCCACCTCGTCCTGGGCGCGGGTCGCCTCGGCGAGGGCGGCGACCACGGTGTCGGCGTCGTCCGGATCGGGCACCGCGACGCCGTGCGCCCGCCACAGCGTGGTCCAGGCCGATCCGGCGGCGTCGGCCTGCCCGCGGGCCCGCCCGACCGCCGCACCGGCCTCGGCCAGCGCGTCCGCCGCGGCGGCCAGCTCGGACTCCTTCTGCGCGAGCTCGGCGACCCGGTCCGCGGAGGCGATCATGTCGTCGGCGACCCGGTCGGCCGCCGCGACCGCCGCCGCGACCCGCCCGGCCGCCGCCGACGCGGCGCGGTCGTCGGCGGCCAGCAGCCGGGCGACCGCGTCGTCGCGCTCGGCGCGGGCCGCGGCCAGCGCGTCCGGCCCGACCGGGCGGCCGCGGGCGGCGACCCCGTCGCGGGCGGTGCGGGCCCGGTGCTCGCGCTCCGCGGCGTCGGCGGCCGCGCGCTCGGCGGCCCGCAGCTCCTGCTCGGCGGTGCGCAGCGCGGTGCGGGCCCACCGGACCTCGCGCACCGGTGGGGCGAGCACCGGCACGGCGCTGTCTGAAACAAGCCGGTCCGATTCAGGCCCGTCCGGTACGGAGCCGCCCGGCACGACCCTGTCCGGCGCAGCGCTCCCGGGCACGGTGCTGCCCGGCACAGCATTGCCCTGCCTGGCCCTGTCCTGTCCAGCCCGGTTCACGCCCGGCCCGCGGTAGCCGGCTGCGGCGAGCGCCTCGGCCCGGCGGGCGCGGGCGGCGTCCCGCTCGACCACCGCGGCCCGGCACAGTGCCGCCGCCGAGCCGTCGGCCTCGATCGCCCGGCGCACCTCGGCGACCCGGCCGACCCGGTCCGGATCGAGCCCGCCGGGCACGTCGGCGGCCTCGCGCACCTCGGCCAGCGCCTCGGCGTACACCCGCTCCGCGCGGTCCTCCTCGATCTGCGCGTCGTGCAGCCTGCGGGCGATCTCGTCGAGATCGCGGGCCCGGTCGGCGGGCAGGTGCACGGCGGCGAGCCGCTCCCCGGCGCTGCGGCCGTCGTCGGCGACCAGCCCGGCCAGCGCGGACTCGGCCCGCCGGTGCGCCTCGGCCGCGTCGGCGCGCAGCCGGGCCGCCCGCTCGGCGTCGGCCCGGCGGGCCTGGGCGGCGGACTCCAGCTCGCGCACCCGGCTGGCGTCGGCCAGCAGGTCCTCGTCGAGGTCCAGCTCGGCCCGGGCGGCCCGCAGCTCGTCGGCCCGCGCGCGGTGGGTGTCCCGCTCCTGCTCGGCGGCGGCCCGGTCCGCGGTGGCCCGGGTGTACTCGGCGAGGGCCTCCGCGCCGAGCGCGGCACCGGTGGCGCACTGCGCGGCCCGCTCGGCCTGCAGCGCGGCCAGCTCCCGGGCCGGTTCCCTGGCCCGCAGCGCCTGCCGCGCCCGGTCGGCGCCGTCGGCCGCGGACCGGCGGGCGCGGGCCAGCTCCGCCGCGCGGCGCTTCAGCCGGGCGATCTCGTCGGCGACGGCGCTGACCTCACCGGCCCGCGAGGTGCGCTCGCCGGCCAGCTGCTCGGTCTCGGTGAACCGGGCGAACGCGGCCCGCACCGCCACCGAGCGGTTACCGCGGTGCTCCTTGAACAGCGCGTCGGCCTCGGCGTCCAGTGCGGCGATCAGCGCGCGCGCATCGCGGCCGCTGCGGGCAGTGAACACCAGCTCGGCGAGGTCCCCGCCGCCGGCGCACAGCTTGCGGCCGCCCTCGCGCAGCTGCTCGTGGCCCAGCCCGAAGCCCTCCCGCCAGCGCCGGCGGGCCTCGGCGCCCCCGGGGCCCCACGGCGCGTCCACCGCGATCTCCGCGGGACCGTCCGGATCGCCGGGCACCCGGTGCAGGCCGCGGGTGGTGCGGCGCAGCAGCTGCTCGCCGTCCGGGCCGTCGACCAGCGCGGACACCGCCAGCCGGGCCGGGCTGAACGCGTAGGCGTGCCGGACCGGGCGGGGCATCCCCCACAGCAGGTCGGACAGCGCGTCGAGCAGGGTCGTCTTGCCCGCCTCGTTCGGTCCGGACACGACGGTCAGGCCGCGGCCGAGCGCCAGCTCGCGGCCCTCGTAGGCGCCGTAGCGCTCCAGGACCAGGGTCCGCAGGTTCACCGGTCGCCCTCCGTCCCGGCCATCCGGGCCAGCAGCTGCTGCTCGGCCTGGTGGGCGAGCGCGGCCAGCCGCGCGTCGTCGCGCAGGTCCAGCAGGCCGGCCTCGCGCAGCCGGCGGCCCACCTCGCGGTCCAGCGGGGCGGCCAGCTCCCGGACCCGGTCCGGGTCCCCGGCCAGCCCGGCGGCGGCCGCGGACACCGCGGCGGTCAGCTCCGGGTCGACGGCGAGCGCATCGGCCGGCGGGCGGGTCCGGTTCCGGATCTTCTCCAGCACCGCGCCGGCCTGCCCGGCGGCCAGGTCCAGCTCGGTGCGCACCCGCTCGGTCTCGGTCAGCCCGGCCGCGGCCGGCCCGGCGCCGTGCAGCGTCACCTGGGCGACGACGGCCCGCGGTGCCGCCTGGATGCACCGCTCGCGCAGCGCCGCCGCGGCCGCGTCGAACACCTCGTCGGCACCGGCCAGGCCGGTGATGTCCACCTCGACCAGCTCCCAGCGCGCCACGTCCAGCACCAGCGGCTCGATCGACGCCGCGCCGCCCGGCTCGACCTCCACCAGCAGCGCCCCCTTCGGCCCGCGCTCCTGGGGGTGGCGGCCCTGCAGGTTCCCGGAGAACGCCGCCTTGTGCGGCCCGTCGCAGACGGTGCGCCGCTCGTGCACGTGCCCGAGCGCGAAGTACTCGTAGCCGCAGCCGGACAGGTCCTCCGGGCGGCACGGGGCGTAGGTGTCGTGCCGGTCGTCGCCCTGCACCGAGGTGTGCAGCATCCCGGCGTTGACCAGGCCGGGGATCCGGTCCGGGTAGGCGGGCACCAGGTTCTCCAGGACGGCCCGGCGGGCGAAGCCCTGGCCGTGCACGGCCAGGCCGAGATCGTCGAGCACCACCGTCTCCGGGTGCTCGACGGACAGCCGGTGGGTGTTCGGCGGCAGCCGCAGCGACCGGGTGATCTCGGACTCCGCGTCGTGGTTGCCGTTGATCAGGAACACCGGGACGCCCTCGTCGTGCAGCCGGGACAGCTGCCGGACGAAGAAGGCGCCGGTGGCGTAGTCCTTCCAGTCGCCGTCGTAGACGTCGCCGGCCAGCAGCAGCGCGTCCGCCCGCAGGTCGACGACGGCGTCGACCAGGTTCTCGCAGGCCCGCCGGGTCGCCGCGCGCAGGGTGCCGGCCAGCTCGGAGTCGCCGAGCCGGGCCAGGCCGCGCAGCGGGCTGTCCAGGTGCAGGTCGGCGGCGTGCACCAGGCGCATGGCGGCTCCGTCCTGTCCCGGTCCGGTCCTGCCCGGGTGATCGTCGAGTGGGCGCGCCGAGTGTAGGAGAGCGCACCGACAGCGACCGCGACGCGACCCGGCGCGTCCGCGAACCGCCGTGAAATCCCAGCTCAGGTGCCCCAGGACACAGAGCGGCGCGGACCACATTCAGGTGTGAGGTAAGGGTGCCCTGAGCAACAATGGTGGATCCGACTCCGACAGCTCCCCGGGAGCCGTGAACGATGATCCTCCTCTGCGAACGGTGCTACGCACCGATCGATCCCGACACCGAGGGCCACTACCGGCTCTCGCACATCGACCACGCCGACGCGGCGGGCAACGTCACCTGGCGGGACGCGGTGGTGCACACCGCGCCCTGCGCGGCGGCGGGCAGCCACTGGGCGCACGAGCGGCAGGGCCGCGCGGCATGACCGGCGACCTGCTCTGCGAGCGGTGCTGGAACCCGATCGACCGCACCGCGGAGCCGCTGCGGATGAACACCCTCGGCGGCGTCGCGGCGGACGGCGCCCCGGTCCGCACCTTCGTGCACGCGCTGCCCTGCCTCTCGCCGGACACCGGCGACTGGGACTCTGGCCGGCGCGGCCTGTCCCCCGCCGCCGTCCGGCACGCCGCCGCCCGCGCCGACCACCGCTGACCGCCGCCCGGCGGAACCCTCGACACCGGGTACGGCCGCCCACCGGCCGCGCCGTTGATCATGATCAGGGTCGGGACCGCAGGACGACGATGGCGCCCGCCGTGCGGGCCGCGCCCGTGGCTCACGGCCCGTCGCGCCCGGCGGCGAGCCGGCTGTGGTGGGCGTTGCGGATCAGCAGCACCACCGTCGCCAGCAGCACCGCGGTCAGCGACCCGGTCAATACGCCGATCTTGACGTGGTCGTCCTCCGGGGTGCCGGTGCCGAACGCCAGCTCGCCGACCAGCAGCGACACGGTGAATCCGATCCCGGCGCGCTGGGCCGGCCCGAGCAGGTCCCACCAGCCGAGGTCGTCGGAGAGCCGGGGCCCCGGTGAACCGCTGCACCAGTCAGGTCGAGCCGAGCACGCCGACGGTCTTGCCCAGCACCAGCCCGGCGATGATGCCCAGCGTCACCGGGTCGGCGAGCGCGGCACCGATCCCGTCGCCGTCGACGATCGACACGCCGGACATGAAGAAGGCGAACACCGGCACCGCGATCCCGGCCGAGATCGGACGGATGGTGTGCTCGATCCGTTCGGCGGGCGAGCGCTGCCCGGGGCCGGGCCGTTCGCCGCCCCGGGCCAGCACCGGCACGGTGAAGCCGAGCAGCACCCCGGCGACCGGTGGCATGCACGCCGGACTCGTGGCCCAGCACCCAGGTCAGCGCGGCGAGCGCGAGCAGCAGCCACCAGGCCCGGACGCCGCGCTGCACGGCCAGCGCGAACAGCGCGAGCGGGACCAGCGCGAGCAGCAGCGGCGGGAACGACAGGTCGTCGGTGAAGAAGATCGCGAGCAGCCCGTCGGCGGCCCGGCCAGGGCCAGCACGGCGGTGCCGACCAGCAGGAACCCGCCGATGGACTCATCCCGGAGGGCGCCGGCGGTGCGGGCGAGCGGGTTCGAGGTCTTCACGGGCTCCGGGGGTCGACGGCCATACGTCGTCCGTCGCCGACCAGACGTCCCGGCACACCGGGCCGGACCCTATCCCAGCGCCGCCGCGGCGGCCGCGAGGGTCCGGATCCGGTCCCAGTCCCCGGCCGCGACCAGGTGGGGCGGGGTGAGCCAGGAGCCGCCGACGCAGGCCACGTTCGGCAGCGCCAGGTAGCCGGGCGCGCTGTCGGCGGTGATCCCGCCGGTCGGGCAGAACCGCAGGTCCGGCAGCGGTCCGGCGACCGCGGAGAGGAACGGGCGGCCGCCGGCGGCCTCGGCCGGGAAGAACTTCATCGCGGCGAGCCCGCGCTCGGCGACGGCCAGCATCTCCGAGATCGTCGAGGTGCCCGGCAGCAGATCGAGCCCGGAGTCCTCCATCGCGTCCAGCAGCCGCGGGGTGGCGCCCGGGCTGACCAGGAACCGCGCCCCGGCGTCGACCGAGAGCCGCACGTCGGCGGGTGTGCGGACGGTGCCGGTGCCGACGACGGCGTCGGGCACCTCGGCGGCGATCCGGCGGACCGCCTCGGCAGCGGCCGGGGTGCGCAGGGTCACCTCGATCACCGGCAGCCCGCCGTCGACCAGCGCGCGGGCCAGCGGGACGGCGGCACCGGCGTCGTCGAGCACGACGACCGGCACGACGGGGGCCAGTTCCAGCAGCTTCTCGCTCATGGTTCCTCTCAGGATCCCGGGGCGGCGACGACCGCGCCCTCGTCGGCCGGTCCGACGGCGGCGCGGAACACGCCGAACAGCTCCCGGCCGGTGCCGAAGGCCGGCCCGGACGGGGCGGCCGGGCGGGCCGGCTCGCGGGCGTCGAACTCGTCGGCGTCGACGAGCAGGGACAGTGTGCCGTTGAGGGTGTCCAACCGGATCGGGTCCCCGTCGCGGACCTTCTGCAGCGGGCCGCCGCGGGCCGCCTCCGGGGTGACGTGCAGGGCGGCCGGGACCTTGCCGGACGCGCCGGACATCCGGCCGTCGGTGACGACGGCGACCCGCTGCCCGCGGTCCTGCAGCACGCCGAGCGCGGGGGTGAGCTTGTGCAGCTCGGGCATCCCGTTGGCGCGCGGGCCCTGGTGCCGGACGACGGCGACGAAGTCCCGCCCGTCCAGCTCGCCGGCCCGGTAGGCGGCGAGCAGGTCGTCCTGGTCGTCGAAGACGACGGCGGGTGCCTCGACGAACCGGTGGTCCGGCTCGACTGCGGAGGTCTTGACCACCGAGCGGCCGAGGTTGCCGTGCAGCACGCGCAGCCCGCCGTCCGGCGAGAACGGGTCGCCGACGCCGCGCAGCACGGACTTGTCCAGGCTCTCGGCCGGGCCCTCCCGCCACACCGGCCGCCCGTCGTCGAGGAACGGCTCGCGGGTGTAGCGGTGCAGGCCGGGCCCGTCGACGGTGCGCACGTCGTCGTGCAGCAGGCCGGCCCCGAGCAGCTCCCGGACCAGCAGCGACATCCCGCCGGCGGCCTGGAAGTGGTTCACGTCGGCGTGCCCGTTGGGGTAGATCCGGGCGAGCAGCGGGACGACCGCGGACAGGTCGGAGAAGTCGTCCCAGGTGATCCGGACGCCCGCCGCCGCGGCCATCGCGACCAGGTGCATGGTGTGGTTGGTCGAGCCGCCGGTGGCGAGCAGCGCGACGATCCCGTTGAGCACCGCCCGTTCGTCGACGATCTCGCCCATCGCCCGGTCCGGGTCGTCGGCGGCGGCGAGCGCGCGGCGCGCGGTCTCGGCGGTCAGCGCCGCCCGCAGCGGGGTGCCGGGATTGACGAACGAAGAGCCCGGCAGATGGAGGCCCATGACCTCCATGAGCAGCTGGTTGGAGTTCGCGGTGCCGAAGAACGTGCAGGTCCCCGGCCCGTGGTAGCTCTGCGACTCGGCCTCCAGCAGCTCGTCGCGGCCGACCTCGCCGGCCGCGAACGCCTGCCGGATCCTGGCCTTCTCCTTGTTCGGCAGGCCGGACGGCATCGGGCCGGCCGGGGCCAGCAGCACCGGCAGGTGGCCGAACGACAGCGCGCCCATCACCAGCCCGGGGACGATCTTGTCGCAGACGCCGAGCAGCACCGCGGCGTCGAACATGTCGTGGCTCAGGGCGACCGCGGTGGACATCGCGATGACGTCGCGGGAGAACAGCGACAGCTCCATCCCGGCGCGGCCCTGGGTGATGCCGTCGCACATGGCGGGCACGCCGCCGGCGACCTGGGCGACCCCGCCGATCTCGCGAACGGCCGAGCGGATCAGCTCCGGATAGCCCTCGAACGGCTGGTGCGCGGACAGCATGTCGTTGTAGGCGGTGACGATCGCCAGGTTGCGGGCCGGGGTGGCGGTGAGGGTCAGCTTGTCGGGGCCACAGGCGGCGGCGCCGTGCGCGAGGTTCGCGCAGCCGAGGCTCTCCCGGCCGGGACCGGCCGGGGCGGCCCGCCGGGCCGCACGGATGCGCTCGAGGTAGCCGGCGCGGGTGGTCGCCGAGCGGGCGACGACCCGCCGGGTGACCTGGTCGAGGACGGGATGCGGTTCCGGGATGACGGTCACGATGCGTCCCTCTCCTGGGGGTGGTGGGCGGAGGTGCCGGACCGGGCGGAGCGTGCCCGCGATCTGCACTCTAACGAGGTAATTAAGTACTCACAAGACGTTAGTGTCAGCCGATCGGCGTTTTGCCAGCTCAAAGCCCTGTGGTTGACTGGACGAATGCGAGGACGCACCCCGACCAGCGCGCCCGCGACGGCGGGCGAGATCTTCCGGCTGGTCCGGGACGGCACCGCGGCCACCCGGACCGAGATCGGCCGGGAGACGGGGCTGTCCCGGACCGCGGTCGCCGCGCGGGTCGACCGGTTGCTCGCCGACGGCCTCGTCACCGAGGTGGTGGGCGCCGCAGCGACCGGCGGGCGGCCCGCCGCGCGCCTGGAGTTCAATGCGGCGGGCGGCACCGTGCTGGCCCTGTCGGTCGGGGTCAGCCGGAGCAAGGCGGCGGTCTGCGACCTCACCGGCGCCGTGCTGGCGGAGGCGGTCGTCGACCTGCCCGCCTCGGTGGGGCCGCACCGGCTGCTCGGCGACGCCGTCACCACGCTGGAGAAGCTGCTGCTCGACGCCGGCGCCGACGACGCGGGGATCCGCGGGCTCGGCCTGTCCGTCCCGGGCACCGTCGACGACCGCAACGGCTGGTCGGTGGGCGTGCCCTCGCTGCCCGGCTGGGAGCGGATCGCGCTGCCGCCGCTGCTGACCGAGCGCTTCGCGGTGCCGGTCCGGGTGGACAACGACGTGAACGTGATGGCGCTCGCCGAGCACGCCGCGCATCCCGACGTCGACGACCTGCTGATGGTGAAGATCGGTTCCGGGGTCGGCGCCGGGCTGGTGTCCGGCGGGTTCCTGCAGCGCGGGGCCTGGGGCGCCGCCGGGGAGATCGGCCACATCCCGGTGCACGACGGCCCGGGGATCGGCTGCGGCTGCGGGAACATCGACTGCCTGGAGGTGCTGGCGTCCGGCCGGGCGCTGGTCCGCGACCTGTCGGCCGGCCGGCCGGACGGCGAGGTGACCTCGATCGCCGACGTGGTGGCGCTGGTGAAGCAGGGCGACCCGGACGCGGTCCGACTGGTCCGGATCGCCGGCCGCAGGCTCGGCGAGGTGCTGGCCGCCGCGGTGAACCTGGTGAACCCGGCACTGGTGGCGATCGGCGGTGACCTGGTCGGCGCGTTCGATCCGCTGGTCGCCGGGGTGCGCGAGGCGATCTACCGGCGGTCGATGGCGACCGCGACGCAGAACCTGCGGATCGAGCCCGGCCTGCTGAGCGGGCGCAGCGGCGTGATCGGCTGCGCGATCCTGGTGCTCGACGAGGTGCTCTCGGCGACCGCGGTGGACCGCGCGGTGAGCGCCCCGGCGGGCCGCGCCGGGTGACCCCGGCCGGCCGGGGTCACCCGCCGTCCGGGGTCCGCAGCAGGTCGAACCGCATCTCCCGGCTCACCTCGAAGCCCATCTGCCGGTACAGCCGGATCGCGCCGGTGTTCACCGCGGAGGCGTGCAGCAGCGGCCGTTCGCCGCGCGCGACGATCCCGGCGATCACCGCCCGGACCAGCCGCCCGGCCAGGCCCTTGCCGCGGAACAGCGGATCGGTGCAGACGGCGCTGATCTCGGTGGCGCCGACACCGCCGGGGCCGCCCAGGCGCATCCGCTCCCCCGCCATCGCGACCAGCCTGCCGTCGTGCCGGATGCCGAGGAACCGGCCGAGCTCGGCGGTGCGGGCCAGCCACGGGCCGGGCTCGGTGCGGGCGGTCAGGTCGGCCATCTCGGCGCGGTCGGCGGGGCCGAGGTCGATCGCGTCGTCGTCCGGCTCGCCGGGCGCGGCGGAGCCGTCCATCTGGACGCCGGGGAAGGCCCGTTCCAGCCGCCAGCCGGCCGGCAGGGCGGGCGGCCCGTCGCCGGCGCGGACCAGGACGACCGGCTCGCCGGGGCCGCAGAGCGCCGCGAGATCGGCCCAGTCGCCGTCCTCGGGGTGCAGCGGCATGCCGCCGAACGGGGAGACGTCCGGCGCGAAGCGGGCGGCCCGGCCGCGGACCGTGCCGAACTCACGCAGCCGGCCGTTCAGGGTGTCCGGGACCGGATTGCGCAGGGCGGCGTCGAGATCGGCTGGCACGCCCCGATCCTGCCCCGGCGGCGCCCGGCCCGGGCCCGCGGGGCATGCTCGCCCGCACCCGTCGCAGTGAGGAGCGTCGCGATGTCCACCGAGGCCGCGCCGTCCGGGGTCTGGTTCGCCCCCGGCCGGGTCAACCTGATCGGCGAGCACACCGACTACAACGACGGGTTCGTGCTGCCGTTCGCGCTGCCGCACCGGGCGGTGGTGACCGCGTCGGCGGTGTCCGGCGGGTCCAGCCGGGTGCGGTCGGCGCAGCAGGACGGCGTGGTGGAGTTCCGGGCGGCCACGGTGGCGCCGGGCGAGGTGACCGGCTGGGCGGCGTACCTGGCCGGGACCTGCTGGGCGTTCCGGGAGGCCGGGTTCCCGGTCGGCGAGGTCGACCTGCGGCTGGACTCGGACGTGCCGGTCGGGGCGGGCCTGTCGTCGTCGGCGGCGGTGGAGTGCGCGGTCGGGGTGGCGCTGGCCGGGCTCGCCGGGGTGCCGGTCGACCCGACCGGGCTGGCCCGGATCGCCCGCCGCGCGGAGAACGCGTTCGTCGGCGCGCCGACCGGCGGGATGGACCAGATGGCGTCGATGCACGGCAGGCCCGGCCGGCTGGTCTTCCTGGACACCCGCGACGACACCGTCGAGCTGGTGCCGTTCGATCCGCCCGCGCACGGCCTGGAGCTGCTGGTGATCGACTCGCGGGCGCCGCACGCGCACGCGGACGGCGAGTACGGCGCCCGGCGGGCCGACTGCGAGGCGGCGGCCGCGGCGCTCGGCGTGCCCGCACTGCGCGACGCGCGCCCGGCGGACCTGCCGCGGATCGCCGACGAGCGGATCCGGCGCCGGGCCCGGCACGTGGTCACCGAGAACGAGCGGGTGCTGCAGGTGGTGGCGCTGCTCTCCGGTGGCGCGGATCCGCGGGAGATCGGCCCGCTGCTGGACACCTCGCACGCGTCGATGCGCGACGACTTCGAGATCACCGTGCCGCACGTGGACGTGGCGGTGGCGGCGGCCCGGGCCGGCGGGGCGGTCGGGGCCCGGATGACCGGCGGCGGTTTCGGCGGGTGCGTGATCGCGCTGTGCGACACCGGCCGGGTCGGCGCGGTGACGGCGGCGGTGCGCGCCGCGTACGCCGAGCGCGGCTGGCCGGCGCCGGTGGTGTTCCCGGGACGGCCGAGCGAGGGCGCGGGCCGGCTGCCCGGTTAGGCTTTTGAAAGCCCGATCCGAATCGGTACAGTACGGAAGGGCTGCCCTGAGCGGCGCTCCGACAGGCACCTCTGTTCCCGATCGATCGAGGAGACGGCTCGTGCCGCATCCACATCCCGTCATGGATCCCGCCGACATCGTCGTGTTCGGCGGCACCGGCGATCTCGCCATGCGCAAGCTCCTGCCCTCGCTCTACCTGCGCGACCTAGACGACCAGCTGGCGGCGGGCACCCGGATCGTCGCGGTGTCCCGGTCCGGTCTCGACGACGCCGGCTACCGGGACAAGGTCGACGCCGAGCTGCGGGCCACCGCGCCGCGCTGGGCCAGTGTGGACGTGTGCGCCGACGACGCGGTGCACCAGCGGTTCCTCGGCCGGCTGCACCACGTGACGCTGGACGTCGCCGACGACGACTGGTCCGCGCTCGCCGACCTGCTCGGACCGCAGGACCGGCGGATCCGGGTGCTGTACCTGGCGTCGGCGCCGCAGCTGTTCGGCCGGATCTGCGTGGGCAGCGCGGCGGCCGGCATCGTCGACGACCGCACCCGGGTGGTGCTGGAGAAGCCGCTGGGCCACGACCTGGCCTCGGCCCGCGCGATCAACGACGAGGTCGGCTCGGTGTTCGCCGAGGAGCAGATCTTCCGGATCGACCACTACCTCGGCAAGGAGACCGTGCAGAACCTGCTGGTGCTGCGCTTCGGGAACTCGCTGTTCGAGCCGCTGTGGAACGCCGGCCAGATCGACCACGTGCAGATCACCGTGTCCGAGTCGATCGGCGTCGGGAACCGGGCCGACTACTACGACGGCAGCGGCGCGCTGCGGGACATGGTGCAGAACCACCTGCTGCAGCTGCTGTGCCTGGTCGCGATGGAGCCGCCGGCCCGGATCGACGGCGAGGGCGTCCGCGACGAGAAGCTGAAGGTGCTGCAGTCGCTGCGCCCGCTGGACGGCCCGGACGTGGTGCGGGACACGGTGCGCGGGCAGTACACCGAGGGCCTGGTCGACGGCGCCGCGGTGCCCGGCTACGCCACCGAGCTGGCCGAGTCGCGGGCCGGCACGGCCCGCGAGCGGGAGCGGTCCACGACCGAGACGTTCGTCGCGCTGCGCGCCGAGGTCGCGAACTGGCGGTGGGCGGGGGTGCCGTTCTACCTGCGCACCGGCAAGCGGCTGGGCACGCACGCGTCGGAGATCGTGGTGCAGTTCAAGCCGGTCCCGCACTCGATCTTCCCGGCGTTCGGCGAGGAGCTGCCGGCGAACCGGCTGGTGCTGCGGCTGCAGCCGGACGAGGGGGTGCGGCTGCACATGACCGCCAAGCAGCCCGGCCCCGGCGGGATCCGGCCGATCCCGGCGCCGCTGGACCTGTCGTTCGCCCGCACCTTCGGCGACCGGCTGCCGGACGCCTACGAGCGGCTGCTGATGGACGTGCTGCGCGGCAACCCGACGCTGTTCATGCGGCGCGACGAGATCGAGGCCGCCTGGACCTGGGCGGAGCCGATCCTGCGCACCTGGGAGGCGACCGGCCAGCACCCGCGTCCGTACGCGGCGGGGAGCAACGGGCCGGCCTCGGCCACCGCGCTGGTCGAGCGGGACGGCCGGGCCTGGCACGAGGACTACTGAGGCAGGTCCCGGCAGCGGTCGTGCGAGTACAGGTGCGAGTCGGGGAAGTGCCGGGCGGCCAGCGCCTCCCCCACGATGATCACCGCGGTGCGCTCGATGCCCGCCTCCCGGACCGCCTTGGGCATCCCCTGCAGGGTGCCGCGCAGCACGATCTCGTGCGCCCGGGAGGCGTGCGCTACGACCGCGGCCGGGCAGTCGCCGCCGTAGGCGGGGGCCAGCGCGTCGACGGCCTCGTCGATCCGGTGCACGGCCAGGTGCAGCACCACGGTGCCGCCGGCCTTCCCGAGCGAGGCGAGGTCCTCGGCGGGCGGCATCGGGGTGGCGCGGGCGGCGACCCGGGTGAGGGTGACGGTCTGCGCGACCGTCGGGACGGTCAGCTCCCGGCCCAGCGCGGCGGCCGCGGCGGCGTAGGCGGGGACGCCGGGGCACACGTCGTAGGGCACGCCCGCGATCTCCAGCCGGCGGATCTGCTCGGCCATCGCGGAGAACACCGACGGATCGCCGGAGGCGAGCCGGGCGACGTCCAGGCCGTGCCGGTGCGCCCGGACCATCTCGTCGAGGATCTCGTCCAGGGTCATCAGCGCGGTGTCGACGGTGCGCGCCCCGGGCGGGCAGATGTCCAGCATCTCCGGCGGCACCAGGCTGCCCGCGTACAGGCAGACCGGCGCGGCGGCGATCAGGTCCCGGGCCCGCAGGGTCAGCAGATCGACCGCGCCCGGGCCGGCCCCGATGAAGTGCACCGTCACGGCGCGTCCCCCTTCTCGTACGTCCAGATCGTCACCGGCATCGACGGCCGCCAGCCGTGGAACCCGGCCCCGCCCGGAGCGGCCGTGCCCCGGCCGATCGGCTCGGCCACGGCCACCTGCACCCGGACCAGCTCGCCGCCGTGCCCGGCGTGCGCGGCGGCGAGCAGCGCCTCGGTCTGCACGGTCACCGCGTTGGCGACCAGCCGGCCGCCCGGGCGCAGGGCGTCCAGGCAGGCGTCGAACACGCCGTCCCGGGTGAGACCGCCGCCGACGAAGACCACGTCCGGTTCCGGCAGCCCGGCCAGCGCGCCGGGGGCGCTGCCGGTGACCACCCGCAGGCCGGGGACGCCGAGCGCGGCGGCGTTGCGCACGATCCGCTCCGCGCGTTCCGGCCGGGACTCGACGGCGATCGCGCGGCACGCCGGATGGGCGCGCATCCACTCGATCCCGATCGAGCCGGAGCCCGCGCCGACGTCCCACAGCAGCTCGCCGGGCCGTGGCGCCAGCCGGGCCAGGGTGACGGCGCGGACGTCGCGCTTGGTGAGCTGGCCGTCGTTCTCGTAGACGCCGTCGGGCAGGCCGGGGGTCTCGCCGGGCGGGCGCAGGCCGTCGTCGGGGACGCACTCGAGCGCGACCACGTTGAGCGGGTCGCTCCCGCCGCGCCAGCCGGCCGCGGTGCCGGTGACGGTCCGCTCGTCGTCGGCACCCAGCCGTTCCAGCACGGTGAGCCCGGACCGGCCCCAGCCGGCGCCGGTGAGCAGTGCGGCGATCTCGGCGGGCGACCGGGCGCCGGCCGAGAGCACGAGCAGCCGGGCGCCGGGCGCGAGTGCCCGGCGCAGCGCGTCGAGCGGGCGGCCGACGACGCTGAGCACCCCGACGTGCTCGGTGCCCCAGCCCAGCCGGGCGCAGGCCAGCGCCACCGACGACGGGTGCGGCAGCACCCGCAGCCGCTCCGGCCCGGCGATCCGGGCGAGCGTGGCACCGATCCCGAAGAACATCGGGTCGCCCGAGGCGAGCACCGCGATCCGGCGGCCGGCGAGCCCGTCGAGGATCCCGGGCAGCGCCGGGACCAGCGGGGACGGCCAGGCCCGCCGCTCCCCCGCGACGTCGGCGGGCAGCAGGTCGAGCTGGCGCGGTCCGCCGAGCAGCAGCTCGGCGTCGCGCAGCGCCGCCCGGGTCGGCTCCGCCAGCCCGGCCCACCCGTCGGCGCCGATCCCGACGACGGTGATCGGCGGGTCACCCATCGGTCTTGTCCGTGACCCCTGCGCTGTCGAAGGTCGCGACGTCGGCCATCGCCCGGGCCGCGCCCTGCAGCACCGGGAGCGCGAGCAGCGCGCCGGTGCCCTCGCCGAGCCGCATGTCCAGCTCCAGCAGCGGGGTGAGGCCCAGGTGCCGCAGCGCGGCGGCCCCGCCCGGCTCGGCGGAGCGGTGCCCGGCCAGGCAGTAGCCGGTCGCGTCGGGCGCGAACGCGGCCGCGGCGAGCGCCGCCGCACCGGCCGAGACGCCGTCGAGCAGCACCGGCACGCGCAGCGCGGCGGCGCCCAGCACCAGCCCGGCGAGCCCGGCGTGCTCGAACCCGCCGACCGCGGCGAGCACGCCGAGCGGATCGGCCGGATCGGGCCGGTGGCGCTCCAGAGCCTCCCGCACGACGGCGGTCTTGCGGGCCAGAGTGTCGTCGTCGACTCCGGTGCCGCGGCCGGTCACCTCGGCCGGGTCGGCGCCGGTGAAGGCGCAGATCAGGGCGGCCGCCGCGGTGGTGTTCGCGATGCCCATGTCGCCGGTGAGCAGGCAGCGGTTCCCGGCGGCGACCAGGTCGCGGGCCACCTCGATGCCGTGCTCGAGCGCGGTGCGGGCCTGCTCGCGGGTCATCGCCGGCCCGGCGGTCATGTCGGCGGTGCCGCGGGCGACCTTGCGCGGCAGCAGCCCGGGGACCGGGTCCAGCTCGGCTGCGACGCCGATGTCGACGACCTGCACCTCGGCGCCGAGCTGGCGGGCGAAGGCGTTCACCACGGCGCCGCCGTCGAGGAAGTTCGCGACCATCTGCGCGGTGACCTCCTGCGGCCACGGCGTGACGCCGCGGGCGTGCACGCCGTGGTCGGCGGCGAACACCGCGACCGCGGCCGGCGCGGGCACCGCGGGCACCGGCTCCCCGGCGATCCCGGCGAGCGCGACGGCGACGTCCTCGACCCGGCCGAGCGCGCCGCGCGGCTTCGTCATCCGGTCCAGCCGGTCCGCGGCGGCGGTCCGGGCGGCCGCGGCGACCGGGACGATCGCGTGCACGGTGGACTCCAGCAGCGCGGCCGGGGCGGCACCGGGCAGCCCGCGGTTGCCCCACGTCTCCTGGTGCACCGCCCAGTCCAGCGGACGGCGCCGAGCCCAGCCGTGGCTCTCCAGCTCCGGCCGGTCCGGGAACTCCTCGACGTGCCCGACGCACAGGTAGGCGATCAGCTGCACGTGCCCGGGCAGCCCGAGCAGCTCGTGCACGGCGGCCAGCCCGGCGTCGTCGAAGAAGCTGACCCAGCCGACGCCGAGTCCCTCGGCGCGGGCGGCCAGCCACAGGTTCTGCACGGCCAGCGCCGCCGAGTAGGTGCCCATCTCGGGCCGGTCGTGCCGACCCAGGGTGTGCCGGCCGCCGCGGGTCGGGTCGGCGGTGACGGCGACGTTCAGCGGGGTCTCCCGGATCGCCTCGATCCGGATGTCGCGCAGCGCCTCGGCCCGCGCGCCGGGCAGCGACGCGGCGTACCGCTCGCGGTGCTCGGCGACCAGTGCGTGCACCCGGTCCCGCACGCCGGCGTCGTGCACCAGCACGAAGTCCCACGGCTGGGAGAACCCGACGCTCGGCGCGGCGTGCGCGGCCGTCAGCACCCGGGTGAGCACGGCGTCGTCGACCGGGTCCGGCCGGAAACCGGTGCGGACGTCGCGGCGGGAGTGCAGCACGTCGTAGAAGTCCCCGTGCACCCCTGGCCTCCTGGTGGTCCCCTGCGCAGCTGATCCGTGATCGACGGCGAACGAGCCGACCACACGCCGCACGGGGCGGTCAACCGGACCGGGTGGTCCGGTCGGGGAGGTCACATCGGGCGTTCGCCCGCCGCGCAGACCGTCGCCAGGTCGCAGTCGTGCGGGACGGGGCCGTCGGTGAGCACCAGCTCTGGCGCCGCGTCGCCGGTCCAGGACGACCAGGCCCGATCGAAGCCGGCCGCGGTGCCGTCCGGGGCGAACACGGCGGGATCGACGAGCAGCGCGTCGCCGCTGCCGTCCGGTCGTGCGCGCAGCACGCCCGCGGTGGCCGGGACGGGGCCGCCCCGGAGCAGCACGGGGGTTCCGAGGGTCGCGGCCCGGCGCAGCAGCGGGGCCAGCGCGCCGGCCGGCGCCGGTACCGGCTCGTCGGACTCCCAGACGATCAGCCGGGTCGCCCCCGCCTCCACCTGTGCCGCCGCCAGACCGGCCAGGGCGTCAGCACAGTCGGTGACCAGATCCGGGTCCGGCGTCCCGCCTGCGAGTGCACGGGCCAGCGCGACGGGGCCGGTGAGCGAGGCCGCCACCGCCGTGCGGGGGAACAGCCCGGCGAGCACCCGGGTGAGCTCGAGCAGCGGTGCGACCGCGGCGGAGCCGGGCAGCGGGTGGTCCAGCGGGTCACCACCCGCCGCCCGTACGGCGTCCGCCTCGGCATGTGGGTCGTGGTGGGTCACCAACCAGTCCGGCCGGGCGAGCGCGGCCGCGTCCCGCAACCGGTAGGCCCAGCGGGCGGGATCGGTGCGGGCGCCGACGGGTACGCCCCCGATGCGGGCGGCGACCTGGTCGAGGACGGGGACGAACAGCACCGCTCAGCCCTGCCCCTCCGGCCACTCCCAGGAGCCCAGGAAGCCCAGGTGCTCGGGTGGGGTGTCCGCACGCCAGCCCGCCACGAAGCCGTCGTAGCGCAGGCCGCGGGCGATCCGGTCGGCGCGTTCGGCGGTCCGGGCCGCCTCGGTCGCCGCCCCGTCGAGCTCCATCCGCTGCGCGTCCCACACCAGCCGGTACACCTCGCGCGCCACCTCGGGGCTGATCAGGCCACGCCGCAGGTCGGTCATGGCGTCCTGCGGATCCCGTTCGAGCGGGTCGCCGTAGCCGCCACCACCGCCCATCCGCTGGATCCAGATGTCACCCTCGGCGACCGGGTCGGCGGGCTGGACCGGGTTGCCGACCTCGTAGGTCCCGGGCAACGGGCGGTCGGCGACCATGGACGGTCCGTCGTAGGTGATCCCTTTCGCGCCGCCCGCCAGCCAGTCGCGTACCGCGTCGATCCCGCCGTCGGGCCGGATCCGGGTCAGCGGCGTGCAGCTGCCTCCGTACCCGCCGAACATGCCGGCGGTCACCGGGAACCGGCCGCCCATGCTGGTGATCCCGAACCCGAACATCTGGCTGCCGTAGAGCATGTACGCCCACTCGACGGATGCGCCGCCGCGGAACCGCCCGAAGCCGTGGTTGTCGGCCGGGATCTCGCGCCACAGCCCGAGCAGCGGGAGCTCGGACTCGCGGGTCTCCATCTCACCCCAGTCCGACACCGGCGCGAACACCGGGCCCGCGGCGTGCTCGCCGTCGGCGTCGCAGCGCGCCCCGCCACCGGCGGCGTTCATCTCGGTGGAGACGTTCGCGGTGACCTGCATGTGCTGGGTCAGGCCGCCGTACTGCAGGGTCGGGATCATCGCGTACCAGGGCGCCATCGGCTTGGCCGGGCCGGGCGCGGCGAACATCGCCTTGGTGACGGCCTGGTGCAGCGCCGCGTTCAGGCAGAACATGGTGGTCAGTGACAGCGACGAGGGGTGCTCGGTGTCGGCGGTGAGGATCGAGCCCGGTTCCAGGTCGTAGTCGAGTGCGGCGATGAACCCCGCGGTGCGCGGCAGGTCCCCGTAGAGGAAGTTCATGAACAGGTTCGCCACCATGGCGCGGGTGAAGTGCGCCTGCGTGTTGAGCGCCCGGTCGATGGCCGGGGCGCTGCCCGCGGTCCGCACGGTGAGCGTGTCGCCCCGCTTGTCCAGCTCGACGTTCAGCTTGAACAGGCGCTCCTCCAGCAGGGTCGTGTCGCCGAAGTGGACACCGCGGTAGGTGCCGTCCGGCCAGGCCGAGATCCGGCGGCGCACCTCGGCCTCGGTGTTCTCCAGCACCGAGCGCAGGGTGGCGATCAGGAGCTCCGGCGAGCGTTCGGCCATGAACTCGTGCATCCGGCGTTCGACGGCGCGGGCGGCGGCGAGCTTCGCGCGGATGTCGGTGAGCCACAGCAGCGGATCGCGGACCTGGTTCTGGAACATGTTCACCACGTCGCGGCGCAGCGTGTAGCCCTCACCGATCTTCATCGGCGGGATCCGGACGCCCTCGGCGTACTTGGTGGTGGCCCGCACGGCGAGCCCGCCCTGGTCCAGCGAGGCGCCGTTCTCGCCCTCGTGCACGACCGCGCCGATCCAGGCGATGTGCTCACCCGCCCAGTACAGCGGCAGCAGCAGGGTGTGGTCGGGATTGTGCGTGCCGCCGTAGTTGGCGTCGTTGTGGTAGAAGACGTCGCCCTCGGCGAGCCCGACGGTGGGCTCGTCGGCCCAGTACCGGTTGACGAACTTCGGCACCGGCGAGGTCGTCGCGGAGAACATGTTCACCCCGCCGGAGGTGGCGACGGCGAAGTCGCCCTCCCGGGTGTAGATGCCGACGATGAGGTCGCCCCACTTGGCGGCGGAGGAAGCGCTGATCTGCTGGAGCATCTGCATGCTCGACTCGAGCACCGCCTCGACCCGGCCGAGCCCGACGGCCAGGTCGGTCGGGTCGGTCACGGCGGCGAGTGCCTCGTCCTCGCGGTCGGTGCGCGGGCGCAGCCGGAACTCGCCGGTCAGCTCGGCGTCCGGGCCGTACATCACCGGCCGGTTCTCCAGCAGGTCGTCGAGGAACGCCTCGGTGTCGTCGCTGCCGGTGGTCGTCTCGGGGGTGCTCATCGGTGGTCCTCTCGCCGCATCCGGAAGAAGCCGTGGGTGTCGAGCTCGCCGTGCCAGCCGGGCTCGACGACGATCGTGGTGTCGGGGGCCTCGAGGATCGCCGGCCCGGCGATCCGGTGTCCGGGGGTCAGGGCCGGATAGGCGTAGACGTCGGTGGTGACCGGCTCGGCGCCGCCCCACCGGCAGTCCCGCCGGCCGCGCAACGCCGCGCGCGCATCGGATCCGTCGGCGGTACGCGCCCTGGGTGCCGGCGCCGGGCGCGGGATCCGGGCCCGGACGCGCACCGTGTCGATCGCGACGCCGACCTCCCGGGTCAGGGCGAGATCACCGAACCGGTCGCCGTACTCGGCGAAGTAGGTCTTCAGCACGGCGACCAGGTCGTCCCGGCCGGTGATCCGCTCGACCGGGCTGGCGACGGTCACCACGTCCAGCTGGCCGAGCGCCCGGATGTCCAGCTCGACGGCGGTCACGATGTCGTCCGGGCCGTGCCCCTGGCCGGCGAAGTCGGACAGGGCACGCTCCCGGAAGCCGTCGACGATCGCGTTGAACCCGTCGATGTCGGTGAGAAGCTGCTTGGTCAGCGGGTTGAACAGAACCATCCACACGGACTGCTCGTAGATGTGCAACCGCTCCAGCCCGGCGGCGCCGGCGGCGGAGAAGACCGAGCTGTGCGGCGGGACGACGACCTCCCGCGCGTCCAGCGCCGCCGCGTAGCCGCAGGCGTGCAGCGGTCCGCCGCCGCCGAAGGAGAGCACGGTGAACTCCCGCGGGTCGTAGCCCTTGGTGGTGATCCCCTTGAAGATCTCGGCGCCCATCGTCTCGTCGACGATCCGGCGGATCCGGTGCGCCGCCTCCGGGACCGAGATTCCCAGCGGGCCGGCGATCCGGCGTTCCACGGCCCGTTCGGCCCGCCGCAGGTCAAGGGGCAGCCGGCCGCCGTGGTAGGTGTCCGCGGCGAGGTGGCCGAGGATCAGGTTGGCGTCGGTGACGGTGGGTTCGGTGCCGCCCTGCCCGTAGCAGGCCGGGCCGGGTGCGGAGCCCGCCGACTCGGGGCCGACCGCGATACCGGAGATCGGGTCGAGCCGGGCGATCGAGCCGCCGCCCGCGCCGATCGCGGAGATGTCCATCATCGGCAGCTGCACGTGCCAACGGTCGATCACCGGATGGAAGTCGTAGAAGCGGACCGATCCGTCGACGACGATGCCGACGTCGAACGAGGTGCCGCCCATGTCGGTGGTGACGATCTTGTCGAGGCCGCGGGCCCGGGCGATGTGCCTGCTGCCGTACAGCCCGGACACCGGGCCCGCGTGCACGGTCTGGATCGGCGACGTCCCGGCCAGCCCGCCCATCCCGCCGCTGTTGTGCACCATCAGGAGCTCGCCGAGGTAGCCCCGGGCGCGCAGCTCGTCACGCAGCGCGGAGAGCCGGTCCGCAGTGAACCGGTGCAAGTAGGCGTCGATCGTGGCGGTCATCGACCGGGCGTACTCACCCGCCCGGCCGGACACCTCGTGGGACAGGATCGTCGGGAACCGGCCCAGGTAGCTGTCGGGGTACTCGTGTTCCACGATCTCGCGCACCAGCTGCTCGTGCGACGCGTTCAGGTGGGCGTTGAGCAGGCACACCACGAACCCGCGCACGCCCTGGTCGACCAGGTCGAGGACCCGGTCGCGGATCTCGTCCGGGTCGAGCGGGATCACCACCCGCCCCGCCGAGTCGATCCGCTCGGTCAGCCCGACGATGCGTTCCGGTTCGACGAGTGGCTGCGGCCGGGTGGCACGGGGCAGGTCGCGGGTGGCCGCTGCGGGCAGCCCGTCGGCCCACTGGCGGCACCGCCCGATCGGCACGGTGGCGGTGTGCCCGCGGGTGGTGATCAGGCCGAGCCGGGGGCCGGTCCGCTCGATCAGTGCGTTCGTGCCGAGCGTGGTGGCGTAGCGGATGGCGCCGGTTCCGGCGAGCAGCTCGTCGGTGTCCCGGCCGGCCGCCGCGGCGATGTCACCGACGGCACGCAGGAACCCGACCGACAGGTCGTGGTGGGTGGTGAGGGCCTTGGCGGTGTGGACGGTGCCGTCGCGGTCGGTGGCGAGGCAGTCGGTGAAGGTGCCGCCGATGTCGACATTGATCTCGGTCGTGGCCACGGTGGGACTCGCCGTGCCGGTCATCGTGCCTCCAGTGCGTCGAGGTCGATCTCGATGTCGTGCACCAGCGGGTGCCCAGGGGGCAGGTACTCCGCCTCCACCTGGGCGCCGCAGCCGGGGCAGTAGTACTCGACGATCCGGCACCAGGCCGGGTCCGGTGCGACGTCGTGGCCGCCGTCGAAGCGCGGTGGGTGGATCTCCCGCGGGTCCCGGTCGTGCAGCAGCAGGCCGCGCTTGTAGTCCTGCCCGGCCGGCCCGATGCGGTGGTCACACCGCTCGCAGTGCCAGCTCGCCGTGGTCAGGTCGATCACCAGGTACTCGGTGATACGGATCCGGTCGCTCATCGGCCGCTCCCCCCGGTCGGGGCGCCGAGCAGGGCGGCGCCGTGGTCGTCGACCCGCAGCGTCCAGCCGGGCGGGACGCAGAGGGTGGTGTCGGCGGAGTCGACCAGCGCAGGACCGGTGACGACGGAGCCCGCGGCGAGCCCGTCCCGGTCCAGCACCGTGGTGTGGAGCGGACCGTGTCCCGGCCAGTGCACCGGCCGGGTCCTCGTGGCCGCACCCGTCGGCCCTGCGGCGAGACGCGGGCCGGTCGGTGGATGATGGGGCAGCCGGTGGACGCCCTCCACCACCAGCCGGCTCCGGCCGTCACGGGTCACCCGGACCACGCTCAGTTCGACGTCGGCGGGGGCGACCCCTTCCCCACGCATGTCCCGCAGTACCTGGTCCCGCAGGGACCCCTCGTCCGCGCTGCCGCCGGGCGCCTCCCGGACGTGCCGCACGTCCACGGTGGACGCACCGTAGGCGGAGAAGACCGGTGCGAAGGGGAGCACGATCACCTCGCGGATCCCGGCCGCAGCGGCGATCGCGGCACCGTGCGTGGCCCCGTTCCCGCCGAAGGCCAGCGCCTTCGCCGTCGCCGGGTCCACCCCCCGGCGGTGCATCTCCGCCGCGAGCCCGGCGCCCGCGGTCCGGTGGGCGGAGTCCAGGGCCCGGCCGGCGATGTCCTCCACCGTGACGCCGAACCGGTCGGCGAGCGGGGTGAACGCCCGGCGGGCCGCGGCGAGGTCGAGCTCCATCCCGCCACCGAGGAAGGTCTCCGGTCGCAGCACTCCGAGCACGGCGTCGGCATCGGTCACCGTCGGCTCCGCTCCGCCGAAGCCGAAGCAGGCCGGGCCGGGGCTGGCGCCGGCGCTCTGCGGGCCGACCCGCAGCTCCGTGCCGTCGGCCCAGGCGATCGAGCCGCCGCCCAGGCCGAAGGCCAGCAGATCGGGCAGCGGGAGGTCGATCTCCACCCCGGCGACCACCCCGTGTTCGTGGAAGGGGACCTCGCCGGAGCGCAGGACCGACACGTCCAGGCTGGTCCCGCCCATGTCCAGGGTGACCAGGTCGCCGGTCCGGTGGTGCCGGGCGACCGCGGCTGCCCCGAGCAGGCCGGCCACCGGGCCGGAGTTGTAGGTCTTCGCCGCGACCGTGCGCGCCACCCGGGCGGCCCGGCCGTCGTTGTGCACCACTCGAAGCGGCCGGGCGTAACCCTGGTCACGCAGGTAGTCCTCGGCCCGGTACAGGTAGTCGGCGACGTCGGGATGGACGTAGGCGTTGAACAGCGCGGTGGCGGCCGCGCGCACCTGGTCCGTGCCCGCGGACAGCTCACCGGCCCGCAGCATCGGGACCGCGTCCAGGCAGTGCCGGGGGTGGTGCTCGGTGAACGTCGCGGCCATCGACGTCTCCCGGGCCGGGTCGGCAGAAGCGACGACCAGCCCGCGGGCGCCGTCCTGGAGCAGCCCCCGGGTCTCCGCCAGGCCGGTCGTGCCGTCCGGGACCCGGGCGACCATCCCGGTGTCGACGAACGTCCCGACCCCGGTCCCCGGTCCCCCGGCGGCGATCGTCGTGTCGTCGGTCAGCAGTCCCAGCCGCGGGCCGCTGCGCTGGATCACCGTGTTCGTCCCGACGGTCGTCGCATAGCGGACGGCGACCGTGTCCCGCAGCATGTCCGGCACGCCGGTGCCGAGACGCTCCGCCGCGGCCTCCACCGCCGCCCGGAAGCACAGCGCGAGATCGTGCGGGGTGGTGAGCGTCTTCGCGGTGTGGACGGTGCCGTCACGCACCACGAACACGTCGGTGAAGGTCCCTCCCGTGTCGATGTCGATCGTGACCGGCATACCCGTCCCTCCGTGGTCCCGGTGCGCCGTGTCCGGCTGCACCTGCTCACCGGGCAGCCTTCTGCCGGTGGCACCGGTCCTCAATGGGCCCGGCCGACACCGTCCGGTGGCGGCGTCGCACATCGGTGGCGCGCTGCGCCGGAGGCCCGCCGGGCTGCACTGCGCGCAGGACGAAGTTCCGTGCGCGCAGCAGCTTGCCGGTGCCCCCCGGCGCGGCCAGGGTCCGGGCATGACCCGATCGACGACGATCGGCCGCGCGGGTGGGTCCACCCCGCAGGCCTGGCTGGCCGGATGGTTGCGCCGCGACATCGAGTTCCTGCTGGACCCGCTGGTGTCGGCGCTCACCACGGCGGTGCCGGAGATCCTGGTCGCCGCCGACGCCCCCGACCGGCACGTGCGGGACGCGGTGCGGATGCACCTGACGACGCTCACCCGCTGCTTCACACCCGAGGAACCGGATTCCGAGATCGCGATGCCGTCGCTGGTCGCCCGCTACACACGGGCGCTGGCCCGGCACGACGCGGTGGCCCTGCCGGTGCTGTTGCGGTCGTTCGAGTCGCTGCACGCCGCGCTGTGGCAGCACCTGGTCACAGCGCTGCACACCGCGCACCCGCGGCCGTCCGCAGCCGAGCGGGCAGCCGTCATGGAGTGGGCGGCGGCCCGGCTGTTCGCCTACTTCCGGACGGCGAGCGAGCGGACCGCCTCGCTGTACGGGACCGAACTGGCGCTGCTCGAGCGCCGGGCGTCGTCCCGCCGGACCGACCTGGTGGCGGGGCTGCTCGGCGGGACGGTGGATCCGGCGGCGGCGCAGCGCGAGCTGGGTTACGACCTGGGTACCCGGCACGTCGGGTTCGTCGCCTGGACCGACCGCGGGTCCGAGCTGGACCGGCTCGACGGCGCCGTCCGGTCCGTGGTGGAGGCGCTGCGACCGCAGCGCCGGCTTCGGGTCCCCGGCGACGGCCGGTCGGTCCACGGCTGGCTGGTGTGTCACGGGGAGAGCTGGCGCGAACTGGTGGCGCGGCGCAGCCTCCCACCGGGGGTGCACATCGCCTGGGGTGGTTCGGCCTCCGGGTACGACGGTTTCCGCACCACCCACGCCGAGGCACAGGAAGCCCGCCGGGTCGCCGACGCACTCGGCTCGGCGGGCACCGTGCTGTTCGACGACGTCGCGGTACTCGCGTTGGCCACCCGGGACGATTCCGCAGCGACCGCGTTCGTGGCGAGGACGCTCGGCAGGCTGGCGGCCGGCGGCGACGAGGCCGACCGGCTGCTGCGGACCCTGCGGGTGCACCTGGCCGAACTGGGCAGCCCGACCCGCACCGCCCGCCGGCTGCACGTGCATCCGAACACCGTGGTCAAGCGGATGGAGCGGATCGAGTCGCTGCTGGGGCGCCCGGTGGACCCGGCCGATCTGGCGCTGCGCACCGCCACCGAGCTGTCCACGATGGTCGCCCGGCCGGACCCGGCCGGTCAGGTGCAGCCGGAGACCCCGCCGTCGACCGGCAGCACGACGCCGGTCAGGTAGGAGCCGGCCCGCGAGGACAGGAAGACGGTGGCCCCGACGACGTCGTCCGGGCGGCCCCAGCGGCCGCGCGGGATCCCGGCCCGGACCGCGTCGTGGGCGTCCGGGTCGTCGGCCACGAAGGCGCTCATCCGGCTGGGGAAGTAGCCGGGCGCGATCGCGTTGACGGTGACGTGCTCGGCCGCCAGACGGTGGGCGAGGTGCCGGGTCAGCATGTGCACAGCTGCCTTGGTGGCGCTGTAGGGGTAGTTCTCCAGCTCGGTCACCCGCAGCCCGGCCAGCGACCCGATGTTGATCACGCGCGCCGGATGGTCGTCGGTCGCCGCGTCGCGCAGTGCGGGCAGCAGCGAGCTCGTGAGCCGGAAGACGCCGGTGAGGTTGACCCCGACGAGCTTGTCCCAGGCGTCGTCCGGGAACTCGTCGATCGGCGCACCCCAGGTGGCGCCCGCGTTGTTGACGAGGATGTCCAGCCGCCCGCCGAGTTCCCCGTCGACGGCCGCGACGAGGGCTCGCGCGCCGTCCGGTGTACCGACGTCGGCCGGAACGCCGGTGCAGCGCGCTCCGAGCCGGTCGGCGACCTCCGCACAGGCCGCCGGCTTGCGCGATGACACCAGCACCCGGGCACCCGCCGCGAGGAGCCCCTCGGCGATCATCAGCCCGATCCCGCTGGTCCCGCCGGTCACCAGCGCGGTGCGGCCGGTCACGTCGAACAGGCCGGCCGGAGGCACACCGGTCACAGCGCCACCGAGTAGCCGCCGTTGACCGGCATCGTCTGGCCGGTGATCCACGACGCGCCGCGCGAGGCCAGGAACACGATCATCGCCGAGGCGTCCGACGGTTCACCGATCCGGCGCACCAGGTAGCGGCTCAGCAGCTGCTTGCGCAGCGCCGGATCGGCCAGGTACCCGTCCGTCGCCGGGGTCCGGGTGGCGCCGAGCGCGACGCTGTTGGCGGTGACCGCGTATCGGCCGCCCGCCCGGGCCAGCGCCCGGGTCAGGCCGGCCGCGCCGGCCTTGGCGGCCGAGTACGCCTCCAGGCCGCCGGTCTCGCCGACCCGTCCGGCATCCGAGATCACGGTGACGATCCGGCCGCCGGCGCCGGCCTCGACCATCTGCGCCAGCGCGTGCCGGGCGCAGTTCAGGACGCCGTGCAGGTTCACCCCCAGCGACGGTGACCAGTGCTCCGGGCCCTGCTCCCAGAACGGCAGCGCCGGCGGCGCAGCGCCCCCGCCGCCCTGGTTTCCCGCGTTGTTGACCAGCACCCCGACCGGTCCGTGTGCGTCGCGGGCCCGGGCGAACATCGCGCCGACCGCTTCGTAGTCGGTGACGTCGCACGCCACCCCGGTCGCCGTGCCACCCAGGCCGCGGATCTCGGCGGCTACCGCATCGACCCGTGCGGCGTCCACGTCGTTGACCAGCACCGCACCCGCGCCGCGGGCGGCGAGGTCGAGGGCGACCTGCCGGCCGACCCCCTGCCCGGCACCGGTGACCAGGGCCACCCGGCCCTCGATGTCGGTCCCGGCTGCATCTGTCGCGTTCGTGCCCGTCGTCTTCATCGTCCCTTCCACACCGGCTCCCGCTTCTCGGCGAAGGCCGCCAGGCCCTCGCGGTAGTCCTCGGACGCCAGCACGGTGTCCACGTACCGCTGCTGGGCCGTCCAGCTCTCCTCGTCCGTCCACTCCGGACCGTGCCTGACGATCGCCTTGCCGGCCCGGACCGCGATCGGTCCCCCGGCGGCGATCTCGGCGGCGAGCCGGAGGGCGACCTCCAGCGCCTGACCGGGCTCAGCCAACCGGTTGACCAGCCCGAGCTCGTGGTACCGCTCGGCGTCCCAGGCCGCGCCGGTCAGTGCGGCCTCCATCGCCAGCGCGTACGGGATCCGCCGGGGCAGCCGGAACAGCCCGCCGCCCATCGCCGGGAATCCGCGCCGGGCCTCGGGAAGGCCGATCCGGGCACCGCGGGCGGCGACGACCAGGTCACAGGCGAGCGCCAGCTCCAGGCCGCCACCGAGTGCGTGTCCCTCCACCGCCGCGATGATCGGCTTCTCCGGCGGGCGGGCCATCAGCCCGCCGCCGCCGCGACGCTCGGTACGGCCGAGCTCGCCCCGGGCCGCGGCCTTCAGGTCCTGGCCGGCGCAGAACGTCCCGCCGGCCCCGGTGAGCACCGCGACCCGCAGTCCGTCGTCGGCGTCGAAGGCGTCGATCGCGGCCTCCATCGCCTCGGCCGTGGCACGGTCGAAGGCGTTGCGGCGCTCCGGCCGGTCGATCGTGAGGACGACGACCGCGTCCCGGCGTTCCACCAGCAACGGGCCGCTCACGACTGCGCCATCCGGTAGAGGGTGACGACGCCGGCGCTGCCGAGGCCGACGTTGTGCGCAAGGGCGAGCCGCGCGCCGTCGACCTGGCGGGGCCCCGCCTCGCCGCGCAGCTGCCAGCTGAGCTCGGCGCACTGGGCGAGCCCGGTGGCGCCGAGCGGATGACCCTTCGAGATCAGCCCGCCGGAGGGGTTGACCACCCAGCGTCCGCCGTAGGTGGTGGCGCCGGCGTCGACGAGAGCGCCGCCCTCTCCCTCTGCGCACAACCCGAGCGCCTCGTAGGTGAGGATCTCGTTGACCGAGAAGCAGTCGTGCAGCTCGATCACGTCGATCTCGTCGGGCCCGATCCCGGCCTGTTCGTAGACCTGGCGGGCGGCCCGCCGGGAGACCGGTGTCCCGACGATGTTGACCGCACTGTCGTAGGCGTCGGTGGTGTCGGTGGCCAGCGCCTGGGCGACGATCTCGACCGCCCGCCCGGCGGCGCCCAGCCGGTCGACCACCTCCTCGGAGACGACGACGGCGGCGGCCGCCCCGTCCGAGGTGGGCGAGCACTGCAGCTTGGTCAGCGGCGGGCAGACCGCGGTGGAGTCCAGGATCTCCTGCAGGGTGTGGACGTCCCGGAACTGTGCGTACGGGTTGTCCGCGGAGTGCCGGTGGTTCTTCTCGGCCACCTTGGCGAACTGCTCGGGCGTGGTGCCGAACCGGGCCGAGTGTTCGTTGCCGGCCGCCCGGAACATCTCCAGCACGACCGGTGCGCCCGTCGGCTCGTGCAACCCGGCGAGCGCCTCGACGAACTTGCCGACCGGATTCGCCGACTGCGGGTGGGTGGGGGTGCCGAGCGAGCCGCGCTGCATCTTCTCGAAGCCCAGCGCCAGCACGCAGTCGGCCAGCCCGCCCTGCACCAGCTGTCGGGCGTAGAGCAGGGCGGACGAGCCGGAGGCACAGTTGTTGTTGACGTTCACGACCGGGATGCCGGTCATGCCCAGCTCGTAGACCGCGCGCTGACCCGCGGTCGAGTCTGCGTGCACGAACCCGGCGCAGACCTGTTCGACGTCGCGGTACCCGATGCCCGCGTCGCGCAGGGCGGCGTCGGCGGCGCGGTGGGCGAGTTCGGGGTAGTTCGGGTCGGGACGGCCGGGCTTGCTGAACTCGGTCATTCCGACACCGAGCACGTAGACGGTTCTCATCGCGGGTGTACTGCTCCTCGGCTCGGCTGTGCGGATTGCGGGGCGTACCGGGCGCGGACCTCGCGCCGTAGCACCTTCCCGACGGCGGACTTGGGCAGCTCGGTGTCGAACCGGACGCTGGTCACACGCTTCACCGGCCCGAGGCGCTCGCGGGTCCAGGCGATCAGCTCGTCCTCGGTGACCTCGGCACCCGGTTCGGGAACGACCAGCGCCAGCGGCGTCTCACCCCACTTGTCGTGCGGTACACCGACGACCGAGGCGTCACGGACCGCGGGGTGCTCCGCCAGCGCGTTCTCGATCTCGGTCGGCCACACGTTGAACCCACCCGAGATGATCATGTCCTCCTTGCGGTCGGTCAGGAAGAGGAAGCCGTGCTCGTCCAGGTAGCCCATGTCCCGGGTGAGCACGGACCCGTCGGGCAGCAGCCGGGCACGGGTGGCCTCGGGGTCGTCCCAGATGCCGTCGAACACCGACGGGTTGTGCGCCGCGACCTCGCCGACGGTCCCGGCCGGGACGGACCGCCCACCCTCGTCGACGATCGTGATCCGGGTGTTCGGCGTCGCCCGCCCGGCCGACCGCAGCCAGCGGCCGCCCTCGGCCAGGTGGTCGGCCGGCGACAGCACCGACACCGGCGCGACCTCGCTCTGGCCGTAGAGCTGGAGCAGGATGTCGCCGAAGACCTCGCGGGCCCGGTCGAGGGCGGTGGCGGTCATCGGGGAACCCCCGTAGACGAACTGCCGCAGGCTGCGCAGGTCGGTCCGGCCGGCCGCCGGGTGCCCGGCCGCGAGCTGGACCATCGTCGGCACGCCGAAGGTGAGGGTGCAGCGGAGCCGCTCGATCGCGGCGAGGAAGGCACCGGGTTCGAACGCGCGGAGCACCGCCACCGCACCCCCGGCGGCCAGCACACCGAACACCGGCATGATCGTCGCGTGGGCCAGCGGCCCCGCCGCGAGGTAGATGTCGTCGTTGCGGAGCGGGATCAGCGCGGCGGTGGTCTCGGTGCCGACACCGGTCCAGGCCCGGCAGGAGTGCACGATGCCCTTGGGTGTGCCGGTGGTCCCTGCCGAGAACCGGATCGTTTGCGGCGCATCGGGGTCCGGTGCGACCCCACGGTCGACCGGGGACGCCGCGGCGAGCAGGTCGTCGTAGCCGTGTGCCCCGGCCGGGGCCGGGCCGTCGAGCACGATCACGTGGCGCAGTGCGCCGGCGCCGGCCAGGTGCGGAGCGATCGCGTCGTGATGGGTGCGCTGCGCGATCAGCACCGTGGCGCCGATCGTGTCGAGCAGTGCGACGTTCGTCGCGGGAGTGTTGTGCGTGTAGAGCGACGCACGGACGTACCCGCCGAGGGCGACACCCAGGATCAGCTCCAGCGACTCCGGGCTGTTGTCCGTCAGGGTGGCGACCCGCTCCCCCGGTCGCACGCCCAGACCCGCCAGCGCGTTGCCGATGCGGCAGCTCCGCTCGTACAGGCCCGTGTAGTCGAGCGTCATGTCGTCGCAGATCACGGCGGGGCGGTCGGGGTGGTCACGTGCGCCGGTCCGGATCAGGGTCGCGAGATCCATCCGTCGTCCTCCGGGCTCCCGCCGGTCGTGGGCCGCCCGGACTCCGGCGGGCTGCGCCGGGCGTGCGTCCCACGCTAGGAACGGTCCGGGGACGCTCCAATGGAGCGAGCCGCCACCGTGCGGTGGTGGGCGGGCACAGGGCCTCGTCGGGCTCGGACGCCGCCGTCGCGACCGCTACGCTGCCCCGGACGCCGGTCACGACCGGAGGTGGACGAGATGCCGGACGATGCGGTCCGCAGCGAGCGCACGGCCGTCCGCGGCCTGCCCGTGACCCGGGCGCGGGACACCTGGCGCACGTTGACGACCGCCCTGCAGGGCGCCATGACGTGTCACTTCGGGGACCGCGCCGAGTTCGGCGGGACCCTCACGCGCACCCGGACCGACCGGTACCAGGTGCTCAGCTGGAACTCCACGCCGATCCGGTACGAGCGGACCGACCGGCACATCCGGGCGGACGGGATCGACAGCTGCCTGCTGGTCGCGCCGGCCCGCGGACGGGTCGTGCTCGGCGGGGGGCACGGTCCGGCGGTGCTCGACGACGGAACCGCCGCCCTGATCCGGATGGACCGGCCGTTCGAGGTGACCCACGGCCGGGGAGCCCAGCTGGTCGTGGTGACGATGACCGGCCGCGAGATCACCCGGCATGCCGGCCGGCTGCCGGGTGGCACCTCGCCGATCGATCTCAGGACCGGGCTGGGCACGATCCTGCGGGCCGTGCTGCAGGCGACGCTGGCGCAGGAGCGGCTCCCGGCCGACCACTTCGACGCGGTCGTGGAACGGCTCGGGGAGCTGACCGGCATCCTCGTCGCCGGTCAGGGCACGGCGGGCACCGGCACCCTCGGGGAGATCGAGATCGCGGTCCGCAGGCACGTCCGCGAACGCGTCGACGATCCGGACCTCAACGCGTCGTCGGTCGCCGCGGCACTGGGCTGGTCGACCCGGCAGGTCCAGCTCGCCCTGCAGCGGGCCGGCACCACCGCACGGGAGCTGATCCGCGAGGAGCGGCTCACCCGCGCACGAGCCCGGCTCACCTGCGGGGCGCACCGCGGGATGTCGGTCACCGAGATCGCGCACCTGTCCGGGTTCCGGTCGGTGAGCACGTTCAGCACGGCGTTCCGGCAGCGGTTCGGCACCAGCCCGCGGGCGGTGCGGGCCGGGAGCTGAGCCGGCCCGATACTGGGCGGATGCCCGTGAACTGTCCCTGCGGCCGAGCCCGCCCGGAGCGGGCCTGCTGCGGCCCGTTGCTCGACGGCCGCCCCGCGGCGACCGCCGAGGACCTGATGCGCAGCCGCTACACCGCGTTCGTCCGGGGCGACACCGCGCACCTGACCGCCTCCTGGCATCCCTCGACCCGGCCGCGGGCGCTGCGCCTGGAACCCGGCTCGGTGTGGACCGGGCTGGAGATCCTGGACCGCTCCGGCGGGGCGATGTTCGACGCCGAGGGCGTCGTCGAGTTCCGGGCGCACCGCCGGGACGGCGTGCTGCACGAGCGGAGCCGGTTCGTCCGGGAGGACGGCCGGTGGTTCTACGTCGACGGGGAGCTCGATCCCGGGTCCGGCACGCCGGGCACCGGCAGGTAGCAGCCCTGCAGCCGCCATCCCCCCGGGCCCGGCTCCCAGTGCAGGGTCTCACCGGGCAGCGGTTCGATCCGGTCCAGTCGCGCCCACAGCTGCTCCTGGGCGCGCCCCAGCTCACGTACGGCGCGGCCGAGACCGGCCAGGATCCGGACGAGCGTCCGGCCGTCGCTGCTCATGGCGTCGATGGTGGCCGCGACCGGCCCGGCCCGGAATCGGCAGGAATGCCGATCGGCGGCAATATCCTGCCGGTCCCTGACACGCCGTCCGGCCGGGGATAACGTCCCGGTACGTGGATCACTCCCCGACGCAGGACGGCCCCGGACTCGGCGACGCACCGGCCGGCGGCCCGCTGGACGGCATTCTGGTCGCCGACTTCTCCCGGGTGCTGGCCGGTCCGTACGCCACCATGATGCTGGCCGATCTCGGCGCGACCGTGATCAAGGTCGAGGGCCCCGGCGGCGACGACACCCGCACCTGGAAGCCCCCGGTGCTCGACGGGACGTCCACCTACTACCTGTCGATCAACCGGAACAAGCGGTCGATCGTGCTCGACCTCAAGGACCCCGCCGACCTGGCGGTGGCGCGGCGGCTGGCGCAGCGGGCCGACGTGCTGGTGGAGAACATGAAGCCGGGCGGGATGGCCCGCTTCTGCCTCGACCACGCCGCGGTCGCGGCGGACAACCCGTCGGTCGTCTACTGCTCGATCTCCGGGTTCGGCCCGCTCGGCGGCGCCCACCTGCCCGGTTACGACCTGCTGGTGCAGGCGGTGTCCGGCCTGATGAGCATCACCGGCCCGGCCGACGGGCCGCCCTACCGGGCCGGGGTCGCGGTGTTCGACGTGCTCACCGGGCTGCACGCCGCGCTGGCCGTCGCGGCGGCGCTGCGGCACCGGGAGCACACCGGCGAGGGGCAGCTGCTGGAGACGAACCTGCTCTCGGTCGCGCTGTCGACGCTGGTCAACCAGACCGAGGCCTACGTCGCCGCGGGCGCGGTGCCGCAGCGGATGGGCAACGAGCACCCGAGCGTCTTCCCCTACCAGCCGATGCCCTGCAAGGACGGCGAGCTCATCGTGATCGCCGGGAACGACGGCCAGTTCCGCAGGCTCGCCACCGTGCTCGGCGATCCGGCGATGGCGCAGGACCCGCGCTTCGCCACGATGTCGGACCGGATCGGGCATCGGGCCGAGATCGAGCAGCGGCTGCGCGCCCGGCTGGCCACCCGCACCGCGCAGGAGTGGTACACCGCGATCACCGAGGTGGGCGTGCCCTGCGGACCGATCAACTCGGTCGACGGCGGGGTGGCGCTGGCCGAGCGGCTCGGCCTGGAGCCGGTGGTCCGGGCGCCGGACGCGGCCGCGGTCCCGACCGTCCGGAACCCGGTGACGTACTCGCGGACGCCGCCGTCCTACCGGCGCTCGCCGCCGCCGATCGGTGCGGACTCGGCCGACGTGCGGGCCTGGCTCGACGGGCCCTGAGCCGGGCGCGCGGGGGCGACCGCGAGGCGGGCGGGCCGGATCCCAGCAGCGCGTATCCCCGCGCCCGGTGATGCACGCCGCGCATCGGGCAGGGTCCGGATCTGCATTTCACACATCGAGCCGGAGCGTCCAGAGTGGGATCCGGCGACCGAACCGTACGAGGGAGTGCCGTGTCCGAGACCGCGAACCTGGCCGATCTGGTGCGGGACTGGGATCCGCCGACCGTCCGGACCAGCCGGCGGGTCGATCCGTGGCCGGCCGCCGCCTTCGCCGACCTGGTCGACGCCGCTCCCCCGGAGCTCGGCGACGGCGCGCCGCTCCCCCCGCTGTGGCACTGGTTCGTGCTGCTGGAGCACCCGCGGACCGCCGATCTCGGCGAGGACGGGCATCCCGCCGACGGCCCGCTGCTGCCGCCGGTCCCGGGCCGGCGCCGGATGTTCGCCGGGGGCCGGTTCACCCAGCACGCCCCGATCCCGTTCGGCGCGGTGCTGCACGGCAGCTCGGCCGTCACCTCGGTGACCCCGAAGTCCGGGCGCACCGGCGAGATGCTGTTCGTGTCCGTCCGCCAGGAGCTGCGGGTCGGCGACGATCCGGCCCTCGTCGCGGTCGAGGAGCAGGACATCGTCTACCGCTCGGAGCCCGACGGCGCGCAGCGACGGGTGGTCCCGCGTCCGGCGGGCGGCGAGCCGGAGCCGGACGGGGCGTGGCGGCGGCGGCTGGGCACCGGCAGCGTGCTGCTGTCGCGGTTCAGCGCGCTGACCTACAACGGCCACCGCATCCACCACGACCACCCGTACACGACGACCGTCGAGGGCTACCCGGATCTCGTCGTGCACGGGCCGCTGATGGCCCTGCTCGCGCTGGAGCTGCCCCGGGTGCACGCACCCGCGGACACCGTCGCCGAGTTCGGCTACCGGCTCACCCGGCCCGCCTTCCTGCCCTCGACGCTGGTCGCCGCCGGTGACCGGGACGGCGACGACCCGGGTGCCGCCACGGTCGCGGTCGCGGCCGAGGGGGTCGCCCCGTCCCTGGCGGCGACCGTCCGGTTCCGCTGACGACCGCCGGCACCCGCAGACGAGCCCCGACAACCACGAACACAGACCACCGCCGACCAGATCAGGAGGTCCGCGCCATGGGTGCGCTGGACACCGAGGAACAGGCCGTCGTCGACACGGTCCGCGACTTCATCGACCGCGAGGTGAAACCGCACGTCAACGAGCTGGAACACGCGGACGTCTATCCCGAGAAGTGGATCGAGCAGATGAAGCAGCTCGGGATCTACGGGCTGGCGGTCCCCGAGCCGTGGGGCGAGGCCCCGGTCTCGATGCCGTGCTACGCACTCGTCACCGCCGAGCTGGCCCGCGGCTGGATGAGCCTGGCCGGCGCGATGGGCGGGCACACCGTCGTCGCGAAGCTGCTGGTCGCGTTCGGCACCCGCGAGCAGCAGGACCGCTACCTGCCCCGGATGGCCACCGGCGAGCTGCGCGCCACGATGGCGCTCACCGAACCCGGCGGCGGCTCCGACCTGCAGAACATGACGACCAGGGCGCGGCGCACCGACGACGGGTACGTGATCGACGGATCGAAGACCTGGATCTCCAACGCCCGCCGGTCCGGGCTCATCGCGCTGCTGTGCAAGACCGACCCGGCGGCCGAGCCCGCGCACCGCGGGATCTCGGTGCTGCTCGTCGAGCACGGCCCGGGCCTGACCGTCTCCCGGGACCTGCCGAAACTCGGCTACAAGGGCGTCGAGACCTGCGAGCTGGTGTTCGAGAACATGGCGGTCCCGGCCGACACCCTGCTCGGCGGCGTCGAGGGCCGCGGTTTCGCGCAGATGATGAAGGGCCTGGAGACGGGCCGGATCCAGGTCGCCGCCCGCGCGCTCGGCGTCGCCGACGCCGCGCTGGAGGACTCGCTGCGCTACGCCCGGGACCGCGAGTCGTTCGGCAGGCCGATCTGGCAGCACCAGTCGGTCGGCAATCTGCTCGCCGACATGGCCACCACGATCACCGCCGCCCGGCAGCTGATCCTGCACGCCGCCCGGGAGTACGAGTCCGGCCGGCGCTGCGACATGGAGGCCGGCATGGCGAAGCTGTTCGCCTCCGAGACCGCGATGGAGGTCGCGCTGTCGGCCGTCCGGATCCACGGCGGGTACGGCTACTCCACCGAGTTCGACGTCGAGCGCTACTTCCGGGACGCCCCGCTGATGATCGTCGGTGAGGGCACCAACGAGATCCAGCGCAACGTGATCGCCGCCCAGCTGGTCAGGCGCGGCGGGCTGGACCGCGGATGACGGCCACGTTCGCCCTGCGCGGGCCCGCCCTGCTGTTCTGCCCGGGCAACCGCCCGGACCGGTTCGCGAAGGCGGTCGCCGCCGCCGACACGGCGATCCTGGACCTGGAGGACGCCGTCGGCCCGGACGACAAGGCCGCCGCCCGCACCGCCGTCGTCGGCGCACTCGCCGACCTGGACCCGGCCGCGGTGCTGGTGCGGATCAACGCGCCCGGCACCCCCTGGTACGACGACGACGTGCGCGCACTCTCCGGCCACCCGCAGGTCGCGCTGATGCTGCCGATGGCCGCCCGGGCCGCCGACGTCGAGGCGCTGGCCCCGCACCCGGTGGTCGCGCTGTGCGAGACCGCCCGCGGCGTCCTCGCCGCACCGGAGATCGCGGCCGCGACCGGCTGCGCCGGCCTGATGTGGGGCAGCGAGGACCTGGTCGCCGATCTCGGCGGCCGGGCCGGCCGGGCGCCCGGCGGCGGGTACCGGCCCGCCGTCGAGGAGGCCCGGACCCGGATCCTCTACGCCGCCCGCGCCGCCGGTGTCACCCCGGTCGACACCGTGCTCGTCGACATCGACGACCGGGCGACGCTGCGCTCGGACTCGGCGGCCGCCGTCGCCGCCGGGTTCGCGGCGAAGGCGTGCATCCATCCGGCGCAGGTCGCCGTCGTCCGGGAGGCGTTCCGGCCCACCGACGACGAGGTGGCCCGGGCCCGCGCGATGCTCGCCGCCGCCGAGGCGCACTCCGGCGGCGTGTTCCGGCTGGACGGCCGGATGGTCGACGCGCCGCTGCTGGCGCACGCCCGGGAGGTGCTCCGGCAGGCGGCGCCCTGACCCGCGGTGATGCGACCGGGACATCGTTGCGGGTGACATGATGACCCGGGTGACGACCGTGGACGAGCTGGAGTGGTTCGTGGCGCTCGCCGAGACCGAGCACATGACGCAGGCCGCGCAACGGCTCTCGCTGGCCCAGCCGACGCTGTCCCGGGCGCTCGGCCGGCTGGAGCGGCGGGTCGGCGCGCCGCTGTTCGACCGGGTCAACCGCAGGCTGCGGCTCAACCCCTACGGCGAGATCATGCTGGAGCACGCCCGGCGCGGCCTCGCCGAGCTCGCCGCCGCCGAGGAGCGGATCGCCGCGCTGCGCGATCCGGGCCGCGGCACGGTGCGGCTCGCGTTCCTGCACTCGATCGCCGCCGGGCTGATGCCCGAGGTACTGCGCGCGCACCGCGCCGAGTCCCCCGGCGTCACCTTCGAGCTCACCCAGGCCGTCGGGCACGAGATCGTCGAGCAGGTGCGCGCCGGGCGGGTCGACCTCGGGCTGACCGCCCCGCGCCCGGACGACGACGCGATCGCCTGGACCGACCTGCACCGGGAACGGCTGTGCCTGGCCGTCCCGGCCGGGCACCGGCTCGCCGGCCGCGACCGGGTGGCGCTCGGCGAGGCGGGCGACGAGCCGTTCGTGACGCTGCGCGAACCGATCGGTTTCCGCCGGCTCTCCGACGAGCTGTGCACGCGGGCCGGGTTCGCGCCGCGGATCGCGTTCGAGGGCACCGAGATCGGCACCCTGGAGGGCTTCGTCGCGGCCGGCCTGGGGGTCGCGATCGTGCCCGAGCCGCGGCCGCACCGCGCCGAGCCGGGGGTCAGCCACCTGCAGCTCACCGACGCCGCCGCGCACCGGATGATCGGCCTGGCCCGGCTGCGCGACCGGCCCCACCCGCCGGTGGTGGCCCGGTTCGCCGAGTTCGTCGTTGCCCGGTTCCGGGACGACGGTCCGGCCGCTCCCCCGGCTACCCTCGGACCGTGATCATCCACGCACAGCGACCCGAGGGGCCCGGCCGGACGTGACAACGACCTCCCAGCAGCACACCGGCCGCCCGCTGGACGGCCTGCGGATCGTGGAGTGCGCGAGCTTCGTCGCCGGCCCGACCGGCGGGATGACCCTCGCCCAGCTCGGCGCCTCGGTGATCCGGATCGACCCGCTCGGCGGTGGGCCGGACCACGGCCGCTGGCCCGCGGCGGGGCACGGCACCGGCGACTCGTACTACTGGGCGTCGCTGAACAAGGGCAAGCGGTCGTTCGCGGTGGACCTGCGCTCGGACGAGGGCCGCGAGCTGGTCGTCGCGCTGGCGACCGGCGCCGGCGAGGACCGCGGCGTGCTCGTCGACAACGTCGTCGGCCGCCGCTGGATGGCCAACGAGGTGCTCACCGCGCGCCGCCCCGACCTGATCCACGTGCGCGTCCAGGGCTATCCGGACGGGCGGCCCGCGGTGGACTACACGGTCAACGCCGAGGTCGGCATCCCGCAGATCACCGGCAGCGAGGAGGGCGCCGCGCCGGTCAACCACGTGCTGCCCGCCTGGGACCTGGTCACCGGGCTGACGGTGTCCACCACCGTGCTCGCCGCGCTGCACCAGCGCGGCCGCACCGGGCGCGGCGTCTACTCCGAGATCGCGCTGTCCGACGTCGCGCTGGCCGGTGTCGCGAACCTCGGCTGGCTGTCCGAGGCCGCCGAGACCGGCCACGAGCGGCCCCGGCACGGCAACCACGTCTTCGGCAGCTTCGGCGTCGACTTCGCCTGCTCCGACGGGCGGCGGGTGATGGTCGTCGCGCTCACCCCCGGCCAGTGGAACGCGCTGATCACGGTGACCGGCACCGGCGCCGTGTTCGCGGCGCTGGAGACCGCGCTGGGCGCCGACCTCACCGACGAGACCGAGCGCTACCGGCTCCGCGAGACCATCGCCGCGGTGCTCCGGCCGTGGTTCGGGGCCCGCGACTCGGCGATCGTCGAGGCCGAGCTGAACCGGGCCCGCGTGCTGTGGGGGCGCTACCAGGGGATGACCCGGGTGGTCGAGCAGCACCGGGCCGGCGCGCATCCGCTGCTCACCGACATCGTGCTGCCGAGCGGGACGGCCGCGGTCACCGCCCGCTCCCCCGTCCGCTGGGACGGCGCGCACGGCGAGGCCGGGGACGCTCCCGAGCTCGGCCGGGAGACCGAGGAGATCCTGACCGGCGAGCTCGGCCTGTCGACCGCCGAGATCGGCGCGCTGCGCGACCGCGGCGTGATCGGCTGACGGCACTCACCCCGCCGGGACCACCCGGAACTGCTGGTCGCCGGGATCGTGGCCACCGCCCCGCGGGGCGGTGGCCCGAGCTGATCCCGGCACCCGTCACTCCTCCTCGGCAGGCACCTCGTGCGCCTCCCGCCAGCGCTTCACCAGCGCCTGGCTGAACCGGTTGTTCGACGGAACCTCGATCCCGTTCTCCTCCGCCCACTGGCGCAGCTCCTGGCGCTGCTCAGCGGTCAGACCGGAGGTGGTGCGCCGGCGCGGCTCGTTACGCCGCGACGCCATCGACGAACCGTCCGGCACCGACGCCTCGATCCGCCCGGCATCCATGTAGGGACGCAACACCGTCAGCAGCTTCTGGTACTCGCCCGCGGCCAGGTCGATCGCGATCCGCATCTGGTCGAGATGGATCTCGTGCGACTCGACGCCGTCCTCGGTACCGGTGAGATCGCAGTACCGGATCTCTCGAACACCCACGTGTCAGCCTCCGTCCGCTCAGCCCTGTGTGTCCGACGCGTCGCGCGAGCGGGCGGCCCGCTCGGCCCGCTCCTCCTTCTGCGCACGCTCGGCGGCCTTGCGCAGCGACGCGAGGGTCTGCCCGGACAGCGCCTTCGACGCCACCGAGTCACCGATCTGGCGCGGGGTCATGTGCCCGCGGCCGCTGGGCGCCAGGTACTCCTGGCCGTCCTTCCCGGTGCGGTACTCCAGCCCGGACGCGACCCGCTGGAACCGGGTCCGGCCGCCGCGACGGGCGCCCTCCCACTTCTCCACCCGGACCGCGAGCTCGCAGCAGGTGCACACCAGACGGCGCAGCAGCAGGCCGTCGTCGTCGACACCGGTGAAGTGGATGCCCGCCTGCCGGATGGTCGGGAACAGGTGCCTGCCCCGTTCCCGGCAGGCCAGCACCTCGTCGGTCACCCGGTCCACGTAGAGGTCGACGTCCTCCTCGGAGGCCCTGACCCAACCCGTGTCCTGCTGCTGCTCACCCTGGATCGACTTCGCGGACACCGGCTCACCGGCGCCGCCTGAGATCTCGGCCAACCCCGTCTCCCTTCACCCGGATGCCTGCGGCATCCCGCGATCGTCGAACCGATCGCGGACCACCGCCGCACCACCCTCACCGTCATCGTCTGCCGAGCGGGATCGACGTTGCCACGCCGACTACCGTTCCGCCTGATCGGTGGGATTGTAGGAACACCGGTGTAACTCCGATCAAGGTGTGGTGAGCCCGGTCTCCGGAGGACGCCGCCCGGTGCCCTCCGGTGCGGCCGTCCGGGTGTACCGCAGCGCGGCACCGGGGATCAGATGTCGAGCACCGGCCGCGGTCCGCGGGACCGGGACACGCACACCATCATCATCTCGCCGGAGGCGCGCTCGACGTCGTCCAGGACGGTGTCGCGGTGGTCGGGTTCGCCCGCGAGCACACCGGTCTCGCAGGCGCCGCACACCCCCTCCCGGCACGACGAGTTGACGATCACCCCGCCGGCCTCCTCCAGCGCGTCGAGGATCGAGACCCCCGGCGGGACCCGCACGGTGACGCCGGAGGCGCGGCACTCGACGTCGAACGCCGTGTCCGCGCCGTCGCCGGCGCCGGGTGCGGCGGTGAACCGTTCGACGTGCAGGGTCCCCGAGCCGGCGCCGCGCGCGGTCATCGCGTCGATCAGCCCGGCCGGGCCGCAGCAGTAGACGAGCGCGCCCGGCTCCCAGCGCGGCAGCGGGCCGCCGTCGTCGGCCACCAGCTCGACCGCGACGACGCCGTCCGCGACCGGCACGGTGGTGCGGACGACTGTGGTGCGGACGACGGTGTCGCGCGTGCCGACCGTCCCGGTGGCGCCCGGCGGGTGCACGGTCAACGGGCGTCCTCCGCGCGGGGCCGCTCGTCGACCACCCGGCGGGCCTTGAACGTCGTCTCCGGCAGGGTGCCCGGCTCCAGCAGCCGGACCGGCACGCCGATGTTGACGGCCCGGCGCAGCGCCGCCTCGGTCCGCGCGACGACGTCGGCCCGGCCCGGCCCGTCGGCGGGCAGCACCGCCGCGGCCTCCCGGCCCAGCTCGGCGAGCACGGTGATCTCGTCCAGCGCGCCGGGCCTGCTGACCCGGATCCGGAACTCGGGGCCGAGCTCGGGGACGGTGCGCAGGCCGGTCTCGATCGCCGACGGGTAGACGTTCGCCCCGCGGATCACCAGCATGTCGTCCAGCCTGCCGAGCACGCCCTCCGGCAGCCGCGGCCAGGTCCGCCCGCAGGGGCAGGGCTCGGTGGTCAGGTAGCTCTCGTCGCCGGGCGCGAACCGGATCATCGGCTGGGACTCGCGCCAGAGGTGGGTGTAGACGATCGCGCCGCGCTCACCGGCCGGGATCGGCGTGTTGAGGTCGCCGGAGGCGACGATCTCGGTGTGCACCTCGTCGGCGATCAGGTGGGTGCCGGTGCCCGCCGGGCAGCCGACGCTCGTCTGGAACGGGTACATCTCGGAGGTGGAGCCGGCGTCGACGACGGTGGCGCCCCAGCCGCGCTCGATGATCCGGCGGGTCCCGGGCAGGGAGCCCCCGGGCTCGCCGCCGACGAGCAGCGTGCGGACGGTGCCCGCGGCGAGATCGACGCCCATCCGCTCGGCGACCGAGAGCAGGTGCACCGCGTACGACGGCGTCGCGGTGAACACCGTCGAGCCGAGCCGGGTGATGAGCTCGATGTGCTTCTCCGAGTCGGTCACGCCGAGCGGGAACACGGTCGCGCCGATCCGTTCCAGACCCTGCAGCACCCCCCAGCCGCCGAAGAACAGCCCGAACGGGAAGCCGACCTGGGCGATGTCGTCCGGCCGGATCCCGGCGCACCACTGGGCCATCGCGTGCACGTCGGCGGCGCGGTCCCAGTCGGGATTGGACACGGCGTAGAGGGTGGGCGTCCCGGAGGTGCCCGACGAGCCGTGGATCCGGGCGATCCCGCCGGGCGGGTGCTGCGGGGTGTAGCTGCCGAACGGCGGGTGCTCGGCCTGGTCGGCGACCAGCATCCGCTTGGTGATCACCGGGACCTTCGTGGTGAAGTCGGTGAGCGAGCGGACCTGGTCGGGATGGAAGCCGTGCGCGTCGTAGTGCCTGCGGTAGAACGGCAGCTCGGCGTAGACGTAGTGCAGCTGGTGCCGGATCCGCTCCAGGATCAGCTGCTCGCGCTCGGCGTGCGGGCGGGTCTCGCGGGCGACGTCCCAGAACCGCGGGAAGCCGCGCTCGTCGGAGTCATCGAAGTTCTCAGGGGCGCCGAGGTTGTCAGGAGCGCCGACGTTCTCGGGGGCGCCGAGGTCGTCCCCGGCGCCGGTCACCGTGCTCACGGGCGGCTCACCAGGCCCTGCGCCTCGGCGACGTCCCAGTACGAGTGCAGGCCGCGGACGTGCTGGCCGCCGTCGACCGGGACGAAGTGCCCGGTGATGCGTCCGGCGGCGGGCGACATCAGGAACAGCGCGACGTCGGCGATGTCCTCGGCCTCCTGGTGCCGGGGCGGCGCGACGAGCGTCCGGTCCAGGAACTCCTGGCCGATCCGGCCGACGGTGAACCCGGCGCCGAGCGGGGTGTTCACCGTGCCCGGCCCGATCGCGTTCGCCCGGATCCCGTGCCGGCCCAGCTCGCCGGCGGTGACCTGGGTGAACTGGGCGACGCCCGCCTTCGCGGCGCAGTAGTGGCCGAGGCCGTCGGTGGCGGCGACCGCGTTCAGCGAGGAGATATTGACGACGGTTCCGCCCTCGCCGGCCTCGATCGCCTGCCGGGCGAACGCCCGGGTGCACAGGAACGTGCCCTTGAGCAGGGTGTCGACAATGAGGTCCCAGTCGTCCTCCGAGCAGTCCCGGATCAGCGCCAGCGATGCGGTGCCCGCGTTGTTGACGAGGTGGTGCACGGTGCCGAACCGCTCTGCGGCCAGCGCGAACGCGGCGTCGACGTCGGCGGCGACCGCCACCGAGCCCTCGTGCCAGGCGAGCCGGTCACCCCCGTCGAGCTCGGCGTCGGCGGCCGCGATGTTCGCTGCGGACAGTTCCAGCACCACGACGTTCGCGCCGCGCGCGAGCAGTGCCGCGGTGATCGCCTTCCCGATGCCGCTGCCGCCCCCGGTGACCAGTGCGGTCCGGCCCGCGACTCCGTCGTCGCTCATGTACCCCTCCTCGTTGTGGTCGGTGCAGGTGCCCGGCCGGGCGGGCTCGGCGGTCCCGCCCCGCCGGGGAGCCGTCAGCCCGCGCTGCCCTTGGTGTTCCAGCCGCCGTCCACCGGGAGGATCTCGCCGGTGCAGAAGCTCGCGTCGTCGGACAGCAGGAACGCCGCCGCCGCCGCGATGTCGGCGGGCGTGCCCAGCCGCGGGATCAGGTGCGCCGCGGTGAAGTTCTTCCGCATGTCGTCGGTGATGCCGGCCAGGATCGGGGTGTCGATCGTACCGGGGCAGATGCAGTTCACCCGGATCCCGCGCGGGCTGTACTCCATCGCGACCTGCTGGGTGAGGCTGACGACGCCGCCCTTGGCCGCGGAGTACGCGGCCAGGTTCTCCAGGCCCTTGAGCGCTGCCATCGACGCGATGTTCACGATCGACCCGCCGCCGCCGTCGAGCATCCGCGGGATGACCGCCTGCATGCCGAGCCAGACGCCCTTCAGGTCGGTGTCGACGACGTGGTTCCAGCCGGCCTCGGTCAGCTCGACGACGTTGTCCGGGCCGAGCGTGTTCGTCACCCCGGCGACGTTGCCGAGCACGTCCACCCCGCCGAAGCCGCCGACCGCCTCGTCGACCAGGCGCTTCCAGTCGCCGGGCCGGCGCACGTCCATCACCACGTGCGCGGCCCGCCCGCCGTCGGCGACGATCCGCCGGGCGGTCGAGTCGTCGTCCTGCAGGTCGCCGATGACGACCGCGGCGCCCTCGGCCGCCAGCCGCAGGGCGATGCCCTGCCCGATGCCCTGCACGCCGCCGGTGACGACGGCGATCCGGCCCTCGAACCGCGCGACCACGGCTCAGTCCCGCCCGAGCGCGACGTTCGCGAGCCGGTTGCGGCGCGCCATGTTCTCCCGCGGGGTGAACTGCGGCATGACGTAGCGGGCGAACAGCTCCAGCGAGCGGTTCCACTTGTCGGTGGTGACCCAGTCGCGGGCGTTGATCAGGAAGGTGCCGAAGCCGCCGGTGCCCTCCTCAAGCTCGCGCAGCTGGCGGACGCAGTCCTCCGGGCTGCCGATGATCCAGGGGATCTCCTCGGCCATCCACTCGAAGGTGAGGTCGGCGTCGTCCATCCCCTCGCCCTTCTTCATCAGCGCGCCGAGGCCGAGCCCGAGCAGGTACTCGTAGGAGCGCTTGACGCCCTCGCGGATCTCGTTCATCGCCTGGTTGCGGCTGTCGGAGACGTAGACCTCGCGGCTGACCCGCCAGTTCCGGCGGGCGACCGCCGGATCGAGTCCGGCCGCCTCGGCCGCGCCGACCAGGGCCTTGCCGTGCGCGAGCAGGTCGGGGGCGCCCTCGTAGCCGCGGTTGTCGATCGGCGAGAAGTAGACCGACAGCGCCTTCCAGCCCTTGGCGCCGCAGCGGGCGTAGTTGTGCGTGCCGGTCAGGCCGGCCACCGCGAACGGCGGCACCTCCTGGTACGGGCCGACCTGCAGCTGGCGGTTCTCGTACTTCCAGTAGACGCCCTCGTAGTCGACCGGGTCGTCGGAGGTGAGCAGCAGCTCGATGATCTCCAGCGCCTCGTTGGTGCGCGGGGCTGCCTCGGACCGCTCCAGGCCGAACAGCGCCTGGTCGGTGGGCAGCCCGCCACCGCCGAAGCCGTAGTCGAGCCGGCCGTGCGTGAGGTGGTCGAGGAAGGCGAGGCGCTCGGCGACCTGGAACGGGTCCTGGTAGGGCAGGTTCACCACCCCGGTGCCGAGCCGGATCCGGCTGGTGACCGCGGACGCCTTCGCGATCATGTACTCGGGGACCGGCACGTTCTCGAAGCCGCCGGTGTGGTGCTCGCCGATCCAGTACTCGGAGAAGCCGAGCTTCTCGGCCAGCACGATGTCGTCGATGTCGCGGTCGTAGGACAGCGTCCAGTTCTCGATCGGGGGGTGCTCGGGCATGGCGAACAGGCCGAACTGCATCGGTCGGATCCTCCTGGCTCGTGGGGTGGGAGCAGAACCACCCGCACGTCCAGATGTTGGCAAACCGCGGGTAGTTATCGCTGTCGGCGTACAGTGACCTGGTTCACCGCCGCTGTCAAGATACGAGGTCGAACGCCCCGCTTCGCGATCCGCAGAGAGTCGACCTGTGGTTGATTAACTACCACGTGTTTGTTTACATCCTGGGGCGAGACCCAGCCCAGCGACGCTCCGGAGGCCCCGTGCCCGCCCCACCGCTCCCCCAGCCCGCACCGGCGGCCACCCGTGCCCGGTGGTGACGCCGTGACCGGCCGGGTCGCCGTGCTCGGCGTCGGCACCTCGCACTTCGGCCGTCAGCCCGGGCACGATCTCGTCGCACTCGCGTACGCCGCCGTCACCGAGGCGCTCGCCGACGCCGGCTCCACCCGGCCCGACCCGCCGATCGACGCCGTCTGGGCGGGCACCGTGTTCGGCCCGCCGGGGGTGACCCAGCGGGTGCTGCGCGCCTGCGGGATCACCGGCATCCCGGTGATCACCGTGGAGAACGCCTGCGCAAGCGGGACCACCGCGTTCGTCGAGGCGCACGAGGCGGTGCGGACCGGCCGGTACGGCCGGGTCCTCGCGCTCGGCCTGGAGCACATGAGCAGCGCGTTCTCCGGGGCGATCACCCCCGAGCCGACCGATCCCGAGCAGCGCAGCGGGCTCGCCCTGCCCGCGCTCTACGCGATGGGCGCCGGCCGCTACCTGCACGAGGGCCTGGTCACCGCGGAGCAGCTGGCCGCGGTGTCGGTGAAGAACCACGCGCACGCCCTGCACAACCCGCGCGCCCAGTACTCCGGCCGCTACACCGTCGCCGAGGTGCTCGGATCGCGGATGATCGCCGATCCGCTCACCGTGCTGCAGTGCTGCCCCACCTCGGACGGGGCGGCCGCCGCCGTGCTCGGCCCGGCCGGCCCGGAGCCGGCGGTCACCGTCCGGGGGGTCGCGCTGCGCAGCGGGGCCCCCTGGGACGACCGGTCGCCGCACGTGTGGGGACACGACATCGTCCGGGACACCGCCGCCGACGCGCTCGGCGCGGCCGGTCTGGACTCGGTGCACGATCTCGACGTCGTCGAGGTGCACGACGCGTTCACCATCGGCGAGGTCGTCACCACCGAGGCGCTCGGCATCGCCGCACCCGGCGAGGGCGGCCGGCTGGCCGCCGAGGGCGGCACCGCCCTCGGCGGGTCGCTGCCGGTGAACCCGTCCGGCGGGCTGCTCTCCCGGGGGCACCCGCTGGGCGCGACCGGGCTGGCCCAGGTCGCCGAGATCGTGTGGCAGCTGCGCGGCCGGGCGAACGGCCGCCAGGTCGACGGCGCCCGCCTCGGCCTCGTCGAGACGATGGGCGGCGGGGTGTCCGTGCTGGACGGGAACGCCTGCGCCGTCGCCGTTCTGGAGGCACCGTGACCCCGACCGCCACCGACGTCGCCGACGCCGATCTGCTCTCCCCCGAGGCGGTCGCCGATCCGTACCCGCTGCTCGCCGCGATGCGCGAGCACGACCCGGTGCACTGGAGCGAGCGCTTCCGGTCGTGGTTCGTCACCCGCTTCGACGACGTCAGCACCGCGCTGCGCGATCCCCGGTTCTCCTCCGACCGGATCACCCCCTACCGGCGGGCGAAGCTGGAGGGCCCGGACGCCGATCCGGCGCTGCGGGCCGCGTTCGGCGTGCTGGGCGAGTGGATGGTGTTCAAGGACCCGCCCGACCACACCCGGCTGCGCAGGCTGCTCAGCCGCAGCTTCACCCCGCGCGCGGTCGGCCGGATCGCCCCGCGGATCACCGAGCTGGTCGACGAGCTGCTCGACGCGGCGCCGCCCGGCCGGATCGACGTGGTCCGTGACCTCGCCTACCCGCTCACCGCGTCGGTGATCGCCGAGATGCTCGGGGTCCCGCGGGGCGACCAGGAACGCTTCAAGGAGTGGTCGGACCGGATCACCGGCCTGGTGTTCGGCGGCCTCTCCGACAGCGACCGGCACCGCAGCGGCGCCGAGGGCATGGGCGAGCTCACCGGGTACCTGACCGAGCTGGTCGCCCGCCGCGAGCGCGAGCCGGCCGACGACCTGCTGTCCGGGCTGATCACCGCGCGGGACGAGCAGGACGCGCTGACCCACGACGAGGTGATCGCGACCGGCGTGCTGCTGCTGTTCGCCGGGCACGAGACCACCACCAACCTGATCGGCTGCGGGGTGCGGGCGATGCTCGCCCATCCCGGCCAGGCGGCCCGGATGGCCGCCGACCCGGCGCTGGTGAACGGGGCCGTCGAGGAGATGCTGCGGTTCGACGGCCCGGCCAAGACGGTCGTGCGGCTGATGGCCGACGACGTCGAGCTGCGCGGCCGGGTGCTGCGCCGCGGGCAGCGGGTCTTCCTCAGCCCGTCGGCGGCGAACCGGGACCCGGCGGCGTTCGACGACCCGGACACCTTCGACATCACCCGGCGGCAGGGCCGCCAGCTCGGCTTCGGGGTCGGGATGCACTACTGCCTGGGCGCCCCGCTGGCCCGGCTGGAGACGGCGATCGCGGTGCCGCGGATCCTGGAGCGGCTGCCGGGCGCTGTCCCGGCGGGCGAGCCGCACTGGGCGCCGGTGCTGCTCTCCCGCGGCATGGAACGCTTCCCGCTGCTGGCCGGCGGGGCCGGCGGGGCCGGGGCCGGATGAGCGCGCCGGCCGGTGATCCGGGCGCCCGGTTCCGGCTGGACGGGCGCACCGCCGTCGTCACCGGGGCCTCGGCCGGGCTCGGGGCGCACTTCGCGGTGCTGCTGGCCCGGGCCGGAGCCGATCTCGTGCTCGGCGCCCGCCGGGTCGCCGAGCTGGAGGCGGTCGCCGACGCGGTGCGCGGTCTCGGACGGCGCTGCGTCGCCGTGCGGACCGACATCGCCCGGGTCGAGGACTGCCGGGCGCTGGTCGCGGCCGCCGTCGAGCTGGGCGGGCCCGACGTGCTGGTGAACAACGCGGGCACCGGTTACGCCGCCCGCGCCGAGGACGACGACCCGGAGCGCGCCGCCCGGCTGCTGGAGACCAACCTGCTCGGCACGCTGCGGATGTGCCAGGCGGCCGGCCGGGCGATGATCGACGCCGGGCGCGGCGGCTCCATCGTCAACATCTCCTCGGCGCTCGGGCTGAGCACCGGCACGGTGCCGCAGGCCGCGTACTCGGCGTCCAAGGCCGGCCTGCTCGGGCTGACCCGCGATCTCGCCCAGCAGTGGTCCGGACGGCACCGAATCCGGGTGAACACCCTCGCACCCGGGTACGTATCAACCGACCTGACGGCGCCGCTGCTGCACGATGAGGGCGCGCATGCCCGCGCGCTCACCCGGATCCGGATGGGCCGGATCGGCGAGCCGGACGAGCTGGACGGGCCGCTGCTGCTGCTCGCGTCCGACGCCGGCTCGTACATCACCGGGAGCACCCTGTGCGTCGACGGCGGCTGGGCCATGCACTGACCGTGCACCGGGCAGCGGCGCCACACCGGGCGTGGAGGAGAACGGAGGGAACCGATGCCCCGCAAGAACCGGTGGGCCGATCTCGTCGCCGCGGCGGGCGAGGAGTTCCGCGAGCACGGCTACGACAACGCCACCCTCGAGGGCATCGGCGCGCGGGTGGGCATCCTGAAGGGCAGCGTCTACAACTACGTCGGGAGCAAGGAGGAGCTGCTGCTCGCCGTCGTCGAGGGGCCGGCCCGCGCCCTGCTCGACGAGCTGGAGCTGCTGAGCCGGGACCACACGAGCAGCGTCGCGGTGCGGCTGCGCGAGCTGATCCGGATCCAGGTCCGGGTGTTCGCCGACCACTACCCGGCCGCGTTCGTCTACCTGCAGCACGTCGGCCGGGCCCGGACGCCCGCCTTCGCCTTCTTCGACGACATGGACCGGCGCTACACCGCGGCCGTCGAGACGCTGCTCGCCGAGGGCGCCCGCACCGGCGAGCTGTCGCTGCCGGCCAGCCCGCGGATCGCCACCCGCGCCGTCGTCGGCATGCTCGACTGGATGCAGCACTGGTTCACCCCGCGCGGCGCCGACGCCGACCGGGAGCTGGCCGACCAGCTGTTCGCGATGGTGCTGGGCGGGTTGCTGGCCGGGGGCGGGGTGCGCGGGCTGTCCGGTGCGCTGCCGTCCACCTCGACCGGCCCGGCCGCGGCGCCGGCACCGGCCCGGCGGCCGCGCGGGGGCTGACCGCCCGGTCGGGTCAGCGGGTGACGTCGGTGAGCGCGGTGTCCAGGATCTCCAGGCCGCGCCCGATCTCGGCCTCGGTGGCGGTGAGCGGCGGCGCGATCCGGAACGTGCCGCCCATCCCGGGCAGCTGAACGATGTTCATGTGCAGGCCCAGCTCGGCGCAGCGGCGGGTGACGGCGGCCCCGAGCGCGTCGGCGCTCTGCGCGCCGGTCCCCTGCGCGCCGGTCCCCTGCGCGTCGGTCCCGTGCGGCCCGACCAGCTCCAGCCCGACCAGCAGGCCGCGGCCGCGGACGTCGCCGATCACCGGATGCCGGTCGGCCAGCTCGCGCAACCCGCCCTGCAGCTGCGCGCCCAGCTCGCGGGCCCGCTCGTCGAGCCGGTCCCGGACCAGCACGTCGAGCACGGTGTTGCCGACCGCGGCCGGCAGCGGGTCGTTGACGTGCGTGGTGAGGAACAGGAAGCCGCGGTCGTGCGCCTCCTGCTCGATCTCGGCGCTGGTCAGCACGGCGGCCAGCGGCAGTCCCGCGCCGAGCGTCTTGGACAGCGTCAGGATGTCCGGGACGACGCCGTCGCGCTCGTGCGCGTACCAGTCGCCGGTCCGGCACAGGCCGGTCTGGGCCTCGTCGAGGATCAGCAGCATCCCCCGCTCCCGGCACTTGTCGCGCAGCCCCGCCAGGTAGCCGGGCGGGAGATCGACCACGCCGCCGGAGCTGAGGATCGGCTCGACGAGGCAGGCCGCGAGGCTGCCCGACGACTGGGCGTCGATCAGGTCGAAGCCGAGATCGAGCTGGCGGCGCCAGTCCAGGTTCCCGTCGGCGTCGACGATCGAGGGCCGGAACCGGTCCGGCACCGGCAGCGCGAAGTTGCCCGGCGCGGCGGGCCCGTAGCCGGACCGGCCCGCGACGTAGGTGGCGCCCGCGGCGCCCTGGGTCATGCCGTGCCAGGACCGGGCGAACGAGACGATCTCGTGCTTCCCGGTGACCAGCTTCGCCATCCGCAGCGCCGCCTCGTTCGACTCGGCGCCGGTCGTCAGCAGCATCGCCCGGTCCAGCGGATCGGCGAGGGTCCCGGCGAGCCGCCGGGCGAGATCGAGCACCGGCCGGGACAGCATCCCGCTGTAGAGGTGGTCGAGCCGGCCGACCTGGTCGCGGATCGCCTCGACGATCGCCGGGTGCGAGTGGCCGAGGATCGCGCTCATCTGCCCGGAGGTGAAGTCGAGCAGCTCGCGGCCGTCCTCGGTGAAGATCGACGTGCCCTTCGCGCGGTCGACGATGCCGTGCGTGAAACCGCCGGCGTAACGGATGAGATGGCTGGTGGCGTCCGGCATGCGGTCGAGGCTAGGAACCACCGGCGTGCACGTCCATCACACGATTCCGACGCTGCTGTTCGGTTCCGGCGCACAGGCGGCACACTGCCGGGATGCTGAACCCCTGGCGGCTGCGGATGCTCGCGCTGCTCGACAGCCTGGGCACCGTCCGCGCGGTCGCCGAGACGCTGCACCTGAGCCCGTCGACGGTGTCCCAGCAGCTCGCCGTGCTGGAGACCGAGACCCGCAGCACGCTGCTGGAGCGGTCCGGGCGCCGGGTCCGGCTGACCCGGACCGGGATCGCGCTGGCCCGGCGCGGCCGGGAGATCCTGGACCGGATGGCCGAGGCCGAGGCGGAGCTGCGCGCGCTGAACGACGAGCCGATCGGCACCGTGCGGCTCGGCGTGTTCCAGAGCGCGATCCATCCGCTCGCCGTCCCGGCCGCCGCCCGGCTCACCGGGTCGCATCCGCACCTGCACGTCGAGCTGGTCGAGGCCGAGCCGCACGAGAGCGGGCCGGCGCTGCGCACCGGCGAGCTGGACGTCGTCGTCACCACCACCGACTTCGTCGAGTTCCCGTGGAGCCCGGACCTGGAGATCGTGCCGCTCGGGGTGGACCCGGTCGTGCTGGTGCTGCCGGCCGGCCACTCGCTGGCCCGGCGCCGGGTGGTCGATCTCGCCGCCTGCGCCGGCGAGCTGTGGGCCTGCGACCGGCCGGGCTCCTACATGGACGAGCTGACCCGGCGGCTGTGCCGGGAGTCCGGCTTCGAGCCGCAGGTGGCCTGCCGGTTCGGCAACTACCTGCTGACCCTGCAGCACGTCGAGGCGGGCCGCTCGGTGGCCCTGCTGCCGGCGCTCGCGGTGACGGCGGGCCACGGCGTCGTCACCCGGGAGCTGACCACGCCGGTGCAGCGCAACGTGGCGATCGTGCGCCGCCGCGGGACCGCGCTGCGGGCGGCGGTGGACGCGGTCGTCGAGGCGCTGCTCGACCATCCCGACATCCCGGCGCTGGCCGCCCCCGGGCCGCACCGCTGAGCGGTCAGGCCGGCGATCGCACCGCGCGCAGCCGCGCGGCGAACCGTTCGCCCATCTGCAGGTGGGTGGCGGCGTCCGGGTGCAGGTCGTCGGGCAGCGGGTGCGCGACGGCGTCGTCCGGGCCGTAGAGCGACAGCCCGTCGACGTGGTGCAGGTCCGGGTCGTCGGCGCTGCGCTCGGCGACGATCCGGGCCAGCTGTTCGCGCACCACGCGCAGGGTGAGCTTCCCGGCGGCGACCTCGGCCGGGTCGCCGGTCGCGACGAACCGCAGCTCGCCGCGGGCGAGCGCGGCCGGGTCGAACGCACCCGGCCCCGGCGTGTCCTCGTGGATCGGGCAGTGCACCGGCGAGACCACGACCAGCGGGGTGTCCGGGTGCCCGTCCCGGATCGTGTCGAGGAACCCGTGCACGGCGGGGCCGAACGCGCGCAGCCGCATCAGGTCGGCGTTCACCAGGTTGATCCCGATCTTGATGCTGATCAGGTCGGCCGGGGTGTCCCGGATCGTGCGGGCGATGAACGGGTCCAGCAGCGCGCTGCCGCCGAAGCCCAGATTGACCAGGTCGAGACCGGCCGCGGTGGCGGCGACCGCGGGCCAGGTGCCCAGCGGGTGCTCGGCGCCCGAACCGTGGCTGATCGAGCTGCCGTGGTGCAGCCACCGCGGGCGCCGGCCCGGGGCGGGATCCAGCGCGGCGTCGACCCGCAGCCCGGCGATCTCGACGGTCTCGTTGTGCGGCAGCCAGATCTCCACCAGCTTGCGGCCGGCGGGGAGATCGTCGAACACGATCGTCGCGGGCTCGGCGGTGCTGGTCTCCCGGGTGCCGGTGGCGGGATCGACGGTGACCGTGGTGGCGGTGTCCGGGATCGACCGGGCGACCGGGCGGCCGTCGACGACCAGCTCGAACACCCCGGGCGGCCGCGCGGGCAGCCCGCGGAACCCGAACCGGGTCGTGAGCACCGTCAGCTCGACGCTGCGCGCCCCGGTCTCCGCGACCAGCCGGACGCCCGACGGCTGCGCCTCGGCCATCGCCAGCTGCGGATCGCCGCCCCGGGCCAGCGCCGCCGCCGGCAGCCGGTGCGGCCGGATCCCGACCGGGGTCCGCTCCAGCTCCAGCGCGCCGTGCACCAGCTCCGAGGTGACGGGGGTGCCGACCGGTCGCGCGGTACCGCGCATGCTCCTACCTCCCACGGGACGGCGCCCCCGTCCGGGTGCGCTCGGCTCCGAGCACACACCGTGCCGCAGCGGCACGGTCAACCGGACCGGCGGGTGCTCCGGATCACCGGCCGGAGCGGCCCCCGGGAGGTCAGCCGGAGAGGTCGGTGCCCACGACCCGCCGCGGCCGCAGGGTGACGATCGAGCGGGTCTCCCCGGGCCGGTCGTTGGCCCGGAAATCCTGCCCGTACTTCGCGCCGGCGCGGGCGCAGAAGGCGAAGTCCGGGTCCGGGGCGAACTCCACGTCGGCCCGCACCTCCAGGGTCCGCCCCGGGTTCTGCGGGTCGACGACGAACAGCGTGGCGTGCGGGTCGCGGCGCATGTTGCGGGTCTTCTGCCGGGTGTCGTTGAGCGAGATCTTGATCAGGTCGTCGTCCTCGTCGTGCAGGAACGCGACCGCGGTGACCTGCGGGCATCCGCTCGCACCGTTGGTCGCCAGGGTGGCGAACGGGGCGGCGAGCAGATCGCGGAAGCCGTCGGGGACGGTGCGGCCGTCGTTCGCGGTGCCGGTCGTGGTCATGGTTCCTCCGGTGCGGTTCGGGCGGTGTGCGTGGGGTTCGGCTCCGGCCGGACGGCCCGGCCGACCGCGTCGGCGATCCGGGTCAGCTGCCGGACCTGGGCCGGGGTGAGCCGGTCGAGGACCAGCCCGCGGACGTGCTCGACGTGACCGGGCGCGCTGCGCTCGACGACGGCGCGGCCCTGCGCGGTCAGCACGGCGAGGGTGTAGCGGCCGTCCGACGGGTCGGGTGTGCGGGTGAGCCAGCCGCGCTGCTCGAACCGGTCGAGCACCTTGGACACCCGGGGCAGCGCACCGTTCGCGAGCACGGCGAGATCGCTGATCCGGGCCCGGTCCCCCGGGCTCATCGACAGCTGGGCGAGCAGCGCGTACTCGAAGTGCGCGAGCCCCGCGTCCCGGCGCAGCTGCGCGTCGAGCGCGGGCGGGAGCCACATGATGACCCCGAGCAGGGCCCGCCACGCCTGCATCTCCTCGGCGGAGAGCCAGCGCGGCGGTTCCTCGGTCACCACCGGCACACTACGCCCGCAATGACTTGCCGTGGCAAGTGATCGACAGGAGTGTGATCAGCGGAACGCGCGCTCGTACCAGGCCAGGAACGCCTCGACCGAGGACTCGACGACCGGGGACAGCGGCCCCGGCCGGTAGCCGCGGGAGGCGATCCCGGCATACGCCTGCTCGCACAGCGCCCAGTCCTGCTCGGAGGTGGCGCGCCAGACCGCGGTGAGGGCGTCCACGTCGACGGCACCGGCGTCGGCGCGCACCAGGAAGCACAGCTCGACGTCGGTCGTGCCGGCGTCGACCGGGGTGAGCCGGGTGGTCACCGCGTAGTCGCTGTTGGCGTGCGCCCACATGTCGGGCAGCCCGACCACGCGCAGGCTGCCGGCGTCGGCCTCGCCGAGCCGGCCGAGGAACGGCGCCACCGGGCGGCCGTCCAGCGACTCGGTGACGAACCCGTCGCGCAGCGGCAGCCGGGCGACCCTGTACCAGGCGCCGTCCGGGAAGCTGACCTCCGCCGAGGGGAGCCCGCGCCGGGCCCAGCGGGCGTGCGCCCGCGCGCGGGCGGCGTCGTAGCGCGGGTTGGTGCGGAGGTCGCCGTTCACCCCGAGATCGAAGTTCGACAGCGTGAACTCGGGATGGCTGCCCGCGCAGTGGTAGCACTCCCGGTTGTTCTCCACCAGCGTCTTCCAGTTGGCGGCGACCCGGTAGTGCAGCCGGGTCTCGATCCGGGCGTCGGCGAGCCGGTGCGGTGCGAGCTGCGGGCCCAGCGCGGCGGCGAACCCGGAGATGTCCGGCGGCTCGTCGGCCGGGCAGACGAACACCAGCCCCTCGATCTCGGCGACGGCGACCGGCGCGAGCCGGTGCCCGGCGACCCCGAAGCCCTCCCCCATCAGCCGGGCCGAGCGCAGCGAGCCGTCGGTGCGGTAGACCCACTGGTGGTACGGGCAGACGAAGGCGCGCACGCAGCCGCGGTCGGCGGTGGTGAGCCGGGACCCGCGGTGCGCGCAGACGTCGTGGTGGGCGTGCAGGGCGCCGTCGTCGCCGCGGACCACGATCACCCGGTCCCGGCCGACGTCGCGGGTGAGGTAGTCGCCGGGGCCGGCCAGCTCGCAGGTGTGCCCGGCGAACAGCCAGCCGCCGGCCCAGACCCGCTCCAGGTCGGCGTCGAACACGTCCCGGTCGGTGTAGGCGGCCTGCGGCAGCGACCAGCCGGGCCGCCGGAGCAGGACGGTGGTGACCGTGGCGGACCGAGCCGTGCCGGACCGGGCTGGGCCGGAGAGCGCTGTGTCAGACATGGAACGACCTCGGGAAGGCGGGATCGGTGAGCGCCGGGCGGTCGGGCGCGAACGCCCCGACCGGGTAGCCGGTGCGGCCGGAGAGTGCGAGCTCGGCCAGGATCCGGCCGAGCAGCGAGGCGAACTTGAACGCGTGCCCGGCGCCGACCGCGACGCTGACCCGCGGCGCGCCCGGCACCGGACCGAGGACCAGATGCTGGTCCGGCGGGATCGTGTAGAGGCAGGTCTTCGTGTACAGCTCGGGCCCCAGCATGCCGGGCACGTGCTCGACGAGGAACTCCTCCTGCCGCTTGCGGCGCAACGGGTCCGGTTCAAAGGTCCGGGAGTCGGCGGTGACCTCGGGGCCGCCCATGTGCTGGCCGAGCTTGGTGGCGACCTCGCCGTACACGCCGAAGCCGTAGTAGTTCTCGGCGCCGTGCCACATGAACACCGGGAACCGCCCGGGTGCGAAGTCGAGCAGGTTCGGGGTGGCGTAGTAGGTGACCTGCTCCTGGGTGACGGTCAGCGGGAGGGCCGGGACCAGGCCGTCGAGCACCTCGTTGGTGCGCGCGTCGGCGGCGACGACGACGTGCTCGGCCCGGTAGATCTCGTCGTCGGTGACGACCTCGACGTACCGGCCCGCGTCGTGCAGCGCCCGGACCGGGCTGTTCTCCCGGACCTGCGCGCCGTACCCGCGGGCCAGCGCGATGTGCGTGGCGTTCGCCCGGCGGGCGTCGAGGATGCCGGACCGCCGCTGGTACAGCGCCCGCTCGGTGCCGTGCAGCCGGAACTGGGGCCAGCGCGCGGTGAGCGCGTCCGCGTCGAGCAGCTCGACGTCGACGCCGTGCCGGGCGGCGACCGCGGCGTAGCCGTCGATGTCGCGTCCGGCGGTGTCGAGCCCGCGGCGGGACTGCACGTCCTCGATCACCAGCCCGCCGGTCTCGGTCACCAGGGTCTGGCCGGACAGGCTCTCGATCTGCCGCCAGGTGCGGTAGGCGTGCGGGGCGAGCGCGGCGTAGACGTCCTGGTGCTGGGCGAGCCGGATGATCCGGCTGTGGTCCTGGCTCGCGCCGTGGTCGTGGCCGAGGGTGTGCCGCTCCAGACCGAGCACGCGGGAGTACGGCGCGGCGGCGCGGGCGAGCCAGAACAGCGCGGCGGAGCCGATGCCGCCGCACCCGACGACGACGAAGGGATGGTCGGTGTTCACTGTGGATCTCCCGGGGGTAGGTGCGCCCCCACCCTGACCCGGCCGGCGCCGCCGTGGGGCCGATCCGCGATCGGGCGTCCCGATGCTGGGATAAGGAGAGCCTTATGATTCGACGATGGACGTCGAGCTGCGTCAGCTGCGGGTGTTCCTGACGGTCGCCGCGGAGCTGCACTTCAGCCGGGCCGCGGCCCGGCTGCACGTCAGCCAGCCCGCGCTGAGCCAGCAGATCCGGACCCTGGAGCGGGCCGTCGGGGCGACCCTGTTCGACCGCACCAGCCGGGCGACCGAGCTGACCCCGGCCGGGCGGGTGCTGCTCGACGCCGCACCGCGGGTGCTGTTCGAGGCCGAGCGCGCCGGGGTGCGGGTCCGGCAGGCCGCGGAGGGCGCCAGCGGGCTGCTCGTCGTCGGCTCGGTCGGGACCGCACTCGCCTCGATCGCACCGCGGATCCTGCGGACGGTCCGCGGCCGGTTCCCGGACCTGCGGATGGAGGTGTCCCAGCACGACACCGCCGCCCAGATGGTGATGCTCGCCGAGGAGCGGCTCGACGTCGGGCTGGTCCGCTCGGCGGCGCCGACGAACGCGGTGGTCGTCGAGGAGCTGGTCACCGAACCGCTGCTGGTCGTGCTGCCCGGCGACCATCCGCTGGCCCGGCACGACACGGTGGACGCCGGTGCGCTCGCCGACGAGCCGTTCGTGCTGTGGCCGCGGCCGCTGGGCGCCGAGTTCTTCGACATCATCACCGGCTACTGCCGCGACCACGGGTTCACCCCGCGGATCGTCGCCGAGGGCGCCGACATCGAGACCCAGCTCAGCCTGGTCGCGGCCGGGATCGGGGTGTCGCTGCAGCCGTCGTACTACGCCAACCTGCGGCCGCCGGGCGTCGCCTTCCGGCCGCTGTCCGGCGAGGTGCCCTCGGTCGCGCTGCAGGTGGCGTGGCGCCGGCGCAACCGCTCCCCCGCGGTCGGCCACTTCGTCGGCGCGGCCCGGGAGTGCGCGGGCACGGGATGACCCGGCCCGGCCTGCGGCGCCGCTCAGGTCGTCCCGTCCGGCCGCTCCGGCCAGCCCGGGACGACGCCGAGCCGGTCGGCGACACGGTCCGGGAACTGCGGCGGCCGTTTCTCCAGGAACGAGGAGACGCCCTCCCGGGCGTCCGCCCCGCGGCCGAGCTCGAGGATCGCGGCGGAGTCCAGCCGGTGCGCCTCCCACGGCGACGACGCCCCCAGCATCGACCACAGCAGCCTGCGGCTGAGCGCGACCGACACCGCGGAGGTGTTGTGCGCGATCTCGTCGGCGAGCGCCCGCGCGGTGCCGATCAGCTCGTCGTCCGGCACGACCCGCGAGACGAGACCGCCGGCGAGCGCCTCGGCGGCGTCGAACACCCGGCCGGTGGCGACCCACTCCATCGCCTGCGAGATGCCGACCACCCGGGGCAGGAACCAGCTCGACGCCGCCTCCGGCACCAGGCCGCGGCGGGCGAACACGAACCCGAAGCGCGCCGACGCGGCCGCGATCCGGACGTCGGCGGGCAGCATCATCGTCGCGCCGATGCCGACCGCCGGGCCGTTGACGGCCACGACCACCGGTTTCACCGACGCCGCGATCCGCAGCGAGACGACACCGCCCGCGTCCCGCGGGGCGCCGCCGACGGTGCCCAGGTCGCCGCGCTCGGCGGCCCGGGCCGCGTCGTCGGCGTCGAAGGAGCGCTCCCCGCGGCCCAGGTCGGCGCCCGCGCAGAAGCCGCGCCCGGCGCCGGTCAGGATCACCACCCGGACCGACTCGTCGGCGTCGGTGGCGTCGAACGCGGCGACCAGCTCGCGGGCCATCGTGCCGGTGAAGGCGTTGAGCCGGTCCGGGCGGTGCAGGGTGATCGTGGCCGTGCCGGAGCCGGAGCCGGTACCGGTCGGGAGGTCCAGCCGGATCTCGCTGTGGTCGCTCATCGCACCGTCCGCACGCCGCCGGACCGCGCACCCGCCCGATGGGCCATGCTGACCCGATGAGCACCGCCGAGGAGATCCACCCGGGTGCGCCCCGGCGCGGCGGCGGCCGGGAGGCGATCACGGCGGCCGCCCGGGAGAGCTTCGCCGAACGCGGGTACCACGGCACCTCGATCCGGGACATCGCCCGGCGGGCCGGGCTGTCGCTGTCCGCGCTCTACTACTGGCACCCCAGCAAGCAGCACCTGCTGGCCGCGCTGATGGAGGAGATCACCCACGACTACTTCGGGCGGTGCGACCGCGCGCTGCGCGGGATCGGCGACGATCCGGCGGAGCGGCTGAGCGCGCTGGTCCGGGTCACCGTGGAGTACCGGGTGAGCCGGCGGGTGGAGAGCAACATCGCCGCCCTGGAGTGGCGCAACCTGGAACCCGCGAACCGGGAGCGGCTGGCCGGGCTGCGCCGCGCCGCGACCCGGCTGTGGGCGGACATCATCGACGACGGCGTCGCCCGCGGGGTGTTCGGCTGCCCGCACCCGGACGACGCCCGGCGGGCCGTCGTCGCCGCGTGCAACGCGATCGTGCAGTGGTACGAGCCGGGCGGCGGCATCACGCCGGCCGAGCTGGCGGAGCGCTACACCGGCATCGCGCTGCGGATCGTCGACCACCGCGGCTGAGCGGCCGCTCACGAGCCGACCGACATCGTGTCGAGCAGCTCGGCGAACTTCGCCCGGGCGGCCTCGCGCCGGGTCGGCACGTGCTCGGTGGGGACCTCGCGGGGCGGGTAGTCGCGCAGCACCCGCCGGGCGACCGTCACCTTGTGCACCTCGTCCGGGCCGTCGTAGATCCGGGCCGCCCTGGCGTGCCGGTACATCGACTCCAGCGGCAGGTCGGTGGTGTAGCCGAGCGAGCCGTGCGCCTGCACCGCCCGGTCGATCACGTTGTACAGCACGCCCGCGCCGTAGAACTTGATCATCGCGATGTCGGTCAGCGCGGCCGCCGTGCCGCCCCGGTCCATCTTCCAGGCCGCCTGCAGCGTCATCAGCCGGGCCGCGGTCATCTCGGCGGCCGAGGTGGCGATCCAGTCCTGCACCATCTGCTTCTCGGCGAGCACCGAGCCGTGCGCGTACCGGGAGACGGCCCGCTCGCAGAGCATGTCGAAGGCCCGCTGGGACTGGCCCAGCCAGCGCATGCAGTGGTGGATGCGGCCGGGCCCGAGCCGCTTCTGGGCGAGCAGGAAGCCGTCGCCCTCCGCCCCGATCAGGTTCTCGGCGGGCACCCACACGTCCCGGTAGTGGATCTCGGCGTGCCCACCGGGGCGTCCGAAGTGCTCGTGCGGGTCGCCCATCGTCGGCACGTCCCGCAGGATCTGCACGCCCGGCGCGTCGGCGGGCACGACGAAGATCGACGCCCGGCGGCGCGGCGGCGCGTCCGGATCGGTGACGGCCATCAGGACGAGGATGTCGGCGACCGACCCGTTCGAGGTGAACCACTTGTGGCCGTTCACCCGGTAGCCGTCGCCGTCCCGCTCGGCCCGGGTGGTGAGCAGCGTCGGATCGGCCCCGGCGCCGGGCTCGGTCATCGAGAACGCGCTGCGCAACGTGCCGTCGAGCAGCGGCTCCAGCCAGCGCCGCTTCTGCTCGGCGTTCGCGCCGACGGCGAGCAGCTCGGCGTTGCCCGAGTCGGGGGCGTTGTTGCCGAACACGGCGGGCGCGTACACGCAGCGGCCGAGGATCTCGTGCATCAGGCCGAGCCGGACCTGCCCGAAGCCACCGCCACCCAGCTCGGGCGGCAGGTGTGCGGCCCAGAGCCCACGCGCCCGCACCTCCGCCTTGAGCGGCGCCGTCAGCCGGTCCAGCTCGGCGGGTTCCAGGTCGAGCGTCTCCAGCGGGATGATCTCGTCGCGGACGAACCCGCGCATCCACTCCAGCTTCTCCTCGAACTCCGGTTCGGTCGAGAAATCCCAGGCCATCGCCGTTCCCCTCGTCAGATTCCCGCGTCCCGCAGGGCGGACCGGGCGGACCGGCCCAGCTGCGTCACGTGCTCGGCGCGCGCCCGCGCCTCGATCAGGTGGCCGTCGTCGGCCATGTGGCCCGCCAGGTAGCGGGCCTGCACGCCAGCGCTGATGCAGGCAGCCCGCCAGCGGGCGAACGCCGTCCAGTACGGCAGGTCCGCGACGTCGCGGCCGGACCGGTCGGCGTAGCGGCGGACGAGCTCGGCGCGCCGCGGGAAGCCGGGCGCGGTGCTCGGGCCGGACGTGGTGGGCACCAGGCCCTCGCCCGGGTCCGGCCAGCCCGAGGTCAGCCAGGCGAGATCGGCCATCGGGTCCCCGGTGGTGGCCAGCTCCCAGTCCAGTACGGCGCGCAGCGTGCCGTCCGGGCCGAACACCGCGTTGCCCGGCCGGTAGTCGCCGTGCACGATCCCGGCGCGCTGCGGCGGGACGTGTGCGAGCAGCAGGTCGTGCACCTCGTCGAGCAGCGCGAGATCGGCGGCGAGCTGGGGCAGCCGGTCCGCCGAGGCGTGCAGCTGGGCGTGCCAGCGCCGCAGCTGGCGCTGCAGGTAGCCGGTGCGGCGGACCAGGTCGCCGAGCCCGGTCCGGGCCGGGTCGAGCGCGTGCAGCTCGACCAGCACGTCGACGGTCTGCTCGCCGGCCCGGGCGCAGGCGGCGGGGCCGAGCGTGGCGCCGGCGCCGGCGCCGGCGAGCACCACGCCCTCGACGAACTCCATGACGTAGAACTCCGCACCGGTGACGTCCGGATCGGCGCAGAAGGCGACCGGCCGCGGGACCGGCACCGGGGTCGGGGCCAGCGCGGTCAGGAACCGCCACTCGCGCGCCATGTCGTGCGCGGTGGACAGCACCCCGCCGGTGGGCGGGCGGCGTAGCGCGTACCCGGTGCCAGCGGCGTCGGCGACCCGGAAGGTCAGGTTGGAGCGGCCGCCGGCGACCAGCTCGAACCGGACCGGACCGACCAGCCCGTCGACGGTGCCGGTGAGCCAGCGGGCGACCCGCTCCGGATCGAGCCCGGCCACCCGGTCGGGTTCGCTGCCCATCACCCGTCCTCACGTCAGCGCTGAACGATCGTTAAGGCAGCATGGCACCCGGGCGGTGGACGGGGAAAGGGTGCGGCGACCCGGGAGCCGGTGTCACCGACCCGGACCGGCCGCCGGGCTCACGACCAGTCCGGCCCGCCGTCGAGGCCGGGCCGGTCGCCGCGGTCGACCGCGAGCTTGTCCAGGTCCCCGACGTGCTCCGGGCACACGTCGATGTCCGCGTGGTGCTGCCAGCCGTGTTCGCTGCAGCGGGCGCGGAGCAGCGGATCGAAGCCGCCGGTCGCGACCGTGACGTCGTGGGTGATCGGTGGCGTCCAGCAGCCCTGGACGTCGCAGTACACCCACCCCTGGGTGACGATCATCCGATTCCACTCCTCCCGATCGGGTCCGGTCCCGGGCCGGCGGATCGTGGCCGGTGCCGCCGGTGGACGGCTGCGGCCGGGCCGGAACGCACATCGGGCAGCGGGAAGGGGCGATGGTGCCCGACGAACCACCCGGTGCCGAGGTGCAAGTTGCTGATTAATCGATTAATCTAAGGCTAGGAGCTTGGCGAGGGGCCCGTCAACCCGATCCGACAAAGACGCACGAAAATTGATGCATGAGCGAGGAGGAGGACCGGGAGATGGCGCGCAGAGCCGTCCAGCTGAGCGACGTCGCGGGGCGGGCCGGGGTGTCGGTGGCCGCCGCGTCGTACGCGCTGTCCGGGCGCGGCCGGGTCTCGGCGGAGACCAGGGCGCGGGTGCTGCGGGTCGCCGAGGAGCTCGGCTACCGGGTCAACGCGACCGCGCGCAACCTGCGGCGGCGTCGGCACGGCGTGCTCGGCGTGCACCTGCCGCACCGGGCGACCAGCCACGAGTTCTACATGGAGTTCGTGTTCGGGGCGGTCGAGTCGTGCGACGAGGCCGGGATGTCGGTGCTGCTGCTCGGCGAGCACGGCGCCCGCGACGTCGGACTGGACGCCGCCGTCGTGCTGGACGTGACCGCGGACGACGCCGTCGCGCGTGACCTGCTGACCGGTGGGGCGCCCGTCGTCGCGGCCGAGGAGGTCCCGGACGGACTCCCCCGGCCCGCCGTGACGGTCGCCGTGGACCACGCCCGGCACGCGACGGCGGTGCTGGACGCGCTGGCCGCGCGCGGGCACCACCGGATCGCACTGCTCGCCCCCGGCTCGGGCGCCGGCTGGGCCCGCGCCCTGCAGCGCGCCTACCGCGACTGGTCCGCCCGGCTCGACCGGGAGCCGATCGTCACCGAGGTGCTGTTCACCGAGCACGAGCGGGTGCAGGACCTGCTCGGCCCGCTGATGGCCGCGCAGCCGGACGTGCTGCTGGTCGGCACGGACAGCACCGCCGGCTCGGTCGCGACCTGGCTGCGCGAGCACGGCCACCACGACACCGCCGTCGCCGCCTACATCCGCTCCTCGGTCACCGACGCGCTGGGCGCCGAGGTGCTCGCGCTCGACCTGCGGCCGCGCGAGTTCGGCCGGGAGTGCGCTCGGCGCGCGCTCGGGCTGGTCGGCCAGGAGCCGCCCGCCGAGCCGGTGACCGTCGAGTTCACCGGGCCGCGCCTGGCCGGGGAGACCCGCCGGGTCACCCCTGCGGCGGCGACGGGACGACCAGCCCGCTCTCGTAGGCGTAGATGACCACCTGTGCCCGGTCGTGCGCCCCGATCTTGGTCATGATCCGGTTGACGTGCGTCTTCACCGTCAGCGGCGAGATCACCAGCTCCGCGGCCAGCTCCTGGTTGGACCGGCCCCGGGCGACCAGCTCCAGCACCTCCCGCTCGCGCGCGGTGAGCGTCTCCAGCGGCGGCCCGGTGTGCCCGCCGGGTTCCTGGTCCGCGGCCCGGCTGACGGTCAGGTACTTCTCGATCAGCGCCCGGGTCGCCGCGGGCGACAGCAGCGCCTCGCCATCGTGGATCGCGCGGACCGCGCGCGGGATGTCGTCCGGCTCGGCGCCCTTGCCGATGAACCCGCTGGCGCCCGCCCGCAGCGCGGCGACCACGTAGCCGTCCTCCTCAAAGGTGGTGAGTACCAGCACCCGGATGTCGGCGAACCGGTCGTCGGCGCACAGCGCGGCGGTCGTCCGGATGCCGTCGAGGCGGGGCATCCGGATGTCCATCAGCACCACGTCCGGCCTGGTCGCGGCGATCACCTCCAGCGCCTCGACGCCGTCGCCGGCCTCACCGACCACGGTCACCTCCGGGTCGGCGTCGAGCAGGCCGCGGATCGCGGACCGGATCAGCGGCTGGTCGTCGACGATCACGACGTCCGGCATCGGTTCCCCTCCCCCACCGCGGCCGGGACGGGCAGGTGCACGTCCAGCCGGAAGATCCCGTTGCGCTCCTCGGCGCTGACCCGGCCGCGGACCGACGCCGCCCGCTCCCGGATCCCGTTCAGACCGTACCCACCGGTCCCCGGGCGGCCCGCCGGACCGGCGTCGGACACCGGATTGGTGACCAGCAGCCGCAGCGTGTCCCGGCCGGCCGCGACCAGCACGTGTGCCCGGGACTCGCTGCCGTGCTTGAGCACGTTGGTCAGCGCCTCCTGCAGCACCCGGTAGGCGACGACGTCGGTGGCCGGCGAGAGCGTCGGCGGGATCTCGCCGGTCCGCCGGACCGTCACCTCCAGCCCGGACACCGACAGCGACTCGACGAGCTCGGGCAGCTGGTGCAGGCCCGGGCGGGAGACCGGTGGCTGGTCGTCGTCGGCCCGCAGCACGGCGAGCAGGTCGCCGATGTCGCCCAGCACCCGACGGGCCGCGGACCGGATGGTGGCCAGCGCGTCGGTCGCGGCGGGCGGCCCGCCGTGCAGGTTCGCCGAGGCGACGCCGGCGTTCAGGCTGATCACCGCGATCTGGTGGGCGACGACGTCGTGCAGGTCGCGGGCGATCCGCAGCCGCTCCTCGGTGACCCGGCGGACCGCCTCGATCTCCCGGGTCGCCTCGGCGTTCTCGGCGCGCGCGGTGATCGAGGCGATGTAGTCGCGGCGGCTGCGGGTGCTGTCCCCGAGCGCCGCGGCGAACCCGATCGTCACCGCGATCTGGATCGTCAGCGGCGGGTGCCCGGAGCCGATCGCGGCGACGAGCGTCGCCGGCACGACGACGGCCAGCACGGCGAGGTACGCGGCGACGGTGAACCGCCGCCCGTGGTGGTCGGCGCAGGCGAACATCGCGACGGCGACCGCGAACACCGACAGCGGCGTGATCACCGCGGTGAACAGCGCGCCGACGAAGCACGCCGTGCAGGCGGCGAGCACCGCCACCGGGTACCGGCGGCGCAGCCAGAGCAGCACGGCCGGCAACGCCTCCAGCGCCGGGCCCAGCGGGCTCACCTCGCCGAACCGGCCGGCCACCGGGGCGAACGCCGCGCCGAGCACCAGCAGGGTCACCGCCACGTCGGTGAGCCACACCGGGATCAGCCGACGCGGCGGTCCGATCACGGTCCCGGGCACCGGCCCATTGTCCACCCGGCGGGCGTCCGGGCCCTCCCCCGCCGGTTGTGCATCCGGGTACTGCGGTTGCGGTACACGGGAAGACACCCACGGGCCGATGCCCGGCGCGCACGTCTGCGGCGAGGCTGTGCCGACCAGCCACGGAAGAGAACGGACACCATGAACGAGGCCATACTGTCCGCGCGCAACGTGCGGAAGACCTACCGGAGCGCGGTCGGCGGCTCGGAGGCACTGCGCGGCGTCTCGATGGACGTCTACGAGGGCGAGAGCCTGGCCGTCGTCGGCCGCAGCGGTTCCGGCAAGTCCACCCTGATGCACCTGCTCGCGCTGCTGGACGAGCCGACCGACGGCACCATCCTGCTCGACCACCGCGACACCTGGGAGCTGCGCCGGTCGCGGCTGAACCGGGCGCGCAACAAGACGTTCGGCTTCGTCTTCCAGCAGTTCCTGCTCTCCCCCGACCAGACGGTGCTGGAGAACGTGATGCTGCCGCTGAAGATCGCCGGGCTGGCCCCGCGGGTCCGCCGGGAGCGCGCGATGGCGACCCTGGAGCAGCTGGAGCTCGCCGACAAGGCGTCCAGCCGGGCCACCGACCTGTCCGGCGGGCAGAAGCAGCGGGTGGCGATCGCCCGGGCGATCGTCGGGAACCCGCGGATCGTCTTCGCCGACGAACCCACCGGCAACCTCGACGGGGTGACCGGCGGCGTCGTCGAGGACCTGCTGTTCACGCTGAACCGGGAGCAGGGCATCGCGCTGGTGATCGTCACCCACGACGACAAGCTGGCCGCCCGCTGCGACCGCACGCTGCAGCTGCGCGAGGGCCGGATCGTCACCGGCGAGGTGGCGGCGGCATGAGGACGCGCGACCTGGTCCGCACCGCGGCCGGCAGCCTGTTCCGGGCCCGGGCGCGGACCCTGCTGACCGTGCTGGCGATCTTCGTCGGCGCCTTCACCCTCACCCTGACCAACGGCGCCGGGACCGGCATCAACCGGTTCATCGACAGCACCGTGTCCTCGCTGGGATCCAGCGAGGTGATGACGGTCGTCAAGCGCTCCGACGCCGACGTCGCCACCGAGACCGACGGGCCGCCCGTCTACGACCCGGACGCGGTCACCTCCGACCAGCCCGGCCCGCCGACCACGACGACCGTGATGACGCAGGCCGACATCGACACCCTCGCCGGCATCGACGGGGTCGAGGACGCGGCGCCGATCCGGTCGCTGGCCGTCGACTTCATCCAGTACGGGTCCGGCACCCGCTACGCGACGGCCGCGTCGACCCTGCTCCCCGGCCAGACCCAGGAGCGCACCGAGGGCACCGCCCCGGACGGCACCGGCGACGCCCGCCAGCTCACCATCCCGCTCGGCTACGTCGATCCGCTCGGCTTCACCGACGCCGCGGACGCGATCGACAAGACCATCACGCTCGGTCTCACCGACGGCGCCGGTGCCGAGCAGACCGTGCAGGGCACGATCGTCGGCGTCACCGAGGACACCCTCGCCGGGCCGGCCGCCCCGGGCGTGACGGTCAACGACGCACTGTCCGACGCGGTGTACGACCTGCAGCAGGTCGGCCTGCCCGCCGACCAGGTGGACCGGTGGTCCCAGGCCACCGTGCAGTACGCCGCGGACATCACCCCCGAGGAGCTCACCGCGCTGAAGGACCGGCTGGTCGACGCCGGGTTCGAGGGCCGGACGATCGAGGACCAGATCGGCGCCTTCACCTCGGTGATCGACACGATCGTGCTGGTGCTGAACGCGTTCGCCGGGATCGCACTCGTCGCCGCCGGGCTGGGCATCGTGAACACGCTGCTCATGTCGGTGCAGGAACGGACCCGCGAGATCGGGCTCATGCAGGCGATGGGGATGGGCCGCGCCCGGATGTTCGCCCTGTTCAGCCTGGAGGCCGGGTTCCTCGGGCTGCTCGGCAGCATCCTCGGGGCGGTGATCGCGATCGTGGCCGGTACCGCGATCAGCGCGGCGCTCGCCGGGTCGCTGTTCGCCGACCTGCCCGGGTTCACGCTGATCGCCTTCGCCCCCGGCACCGTGTTCGCGGTGATCGCGGTGATCGTCGCCGTCGCGTTCCTCGCCGGTACGCTGCCCGCGCTGCGGGCCGCCCGCAAGGACCCGGTGGAGGCGCTGCGGCACGAGTGACGTGCCGGCGGACCAGGGCCTGCTCCCCGACGGGCAGGCCCTGGTCCGCGCGGTGCCGACGGACCGGGCCACCGGCCGCCGGAGGTTCGGCTCGTGCCTGCTGCCGGCCGTGCCCGGCCCGCCGGGCTCCCCCGTCACCCCACCGGCGCACCGGCGCCGCTCGTCGGCCGCGGCCCGTCGGGTTATCATCGACGGAGGGCGTCCGGGATGCCCGTCGTGGCGCCCAGCTCCGTGTTCGGACTGTTCGGCCCTGCGACGGCGATCTCCCACAGACCTACGGGTCGGGTCGCATCGGGGATGGGCCATCCGGCTCCTCCTCCCGCGACGTCCGCCACCCCGACCGCAGCAGCATGCGCGGCGGGGCCGCTGCGGTGGTCCCGCCGGGTACTCCGGAGGAGGAGTTCTTGGCTCGACAAGGCCGGCCGCAGACCAGGGCGCGCCGTGACGCCCCGCGGGACCGCCGTCGCGGCCGCGACGGCGGGGACATCATGTCGGTGCTCGCGCGCTCGGTCCGTGAGGTCCAGGCCGCTCGGCGGAACGGTCGGGTGACCGCCGAGACCCGCACCAAGTTCCAGGCGATCGCGCTGTTGCTGCGCAACGAGCGGGCCCGGGTGCTGGGCGACCAGAAGTCCACCGAGGCGCAGCGGGCCGAGCAGCTCAAGCGGCTCGACACGATCGCGACCAACCTGGCCTCCACCGCGGTGCGCGACGCGGCGCTGCTGGCCCTGCTCTCCGAGGACGCGGTGGTGTCCGACGAGGCCCGCTCGATGTCCCGCGAGGTGCTGCGCTCGGTCGGCGTCGAGGAGGCGACCGAGGAGGTCGCCGAGCCGGTGCCGGCTCCGCCCGAGCCGACCCGGCCCGGGGTCGTGCCGCAGGCGGTCGTGTCCCGGCAGCTGGCGAACCCGTTCCTGGCGCCCGACTTCTCGGCGCCCCGGCCGGCCGGGCCGCGGCCGACGCCGCTGTCGGGCTGGGAGCTGCTCGAGCCGCTGCTGCGGTCGTTCGAACGGGCCGCGACCGGCGCGTCGACCTGCATGGAGCTCCCCGAGCCGCCGGAGCACACCGGGCCGGAGGGCCCGGCGCTGATGGCACACCAGGCCCGCCTGGTCGCATCCGCGGCCGCCGGGCACCGCACGTTCCTGCTCGCCGACGAGCCGGGGCTGGGCAAGACCGCGCAGGCCCTGCTGGCCGCCGAGGCCGCAAACGCCTATCCGCTGCTGGTCGTCGTGCCCAACGTCGTCAAGACGAACTGGGTCCGCGAGGCCCAGCGGTGGACCCCGCGCCGCCCGGCCACCGTGATCTACGGCAACGGGGACTCGATCGACGGATTCGCCGACATCGTCGTCGTGAACTACGAGATCCTGGACCGGCACGTCGGCTGGCTCGGCGAGTTCGGCTTCCGCGGGATGGTCGTCGACGAGGCGCACTTCATCAAGAACAAGAGCTCCCAGCGCTCGCAGCACGTGCTCGCGTTGTCCGACCGCATCCGCGCCGTCACCACCCGGCCGCTGATGATGGCGCTCACCGGGACGCCGCTGATCAACGACATCGAGGACTTCCTCGCCATCTGGCAGTTCCTCGGCTGGATCGACGAGAAGAAGCCGCGGGCCGAGCTGATGGACGCGCTCACCGCCACCGGCATGACCCCGGCCGACGCGCGGTTCGAGCCCGCCGCCCGGCAGTGCGTCGTGGACATGGGCATCGTGCGCCGGCGCAAGATCGACGTGGCCGCGGACATCCCGGCCCGCCGGATCGCCGATCTCCCGGTCGAGCTGGACGGTGCCGACGGGCGCTCGATCCGGGCCGCCGAGCGCGATCTCGCCCGGCGGATGGTGGCCCGCTACTCCGAGGCGCTCGCCAACCGCAGCTCCCGCGCCGTCGTCGAGGGCATCGACCACGACCTGGTGCGCCAGGTCGCGAAGTGGGAGCAGAAGGACGCGATCGGCTCGAAGTCCGGCGACAACGTGTTCGGCATGATGCGCCGGATCGGCCGGGCCAAGGCGGCGCTCGCCGCCGACTACGCCGCCCAGCTCGCGCGCAGCGCCGGCAAGGTCGTCTTCTTCGCCAAGCACGTCGACGTGATGGACGCCGCCGAGCAGACGTTCGCCCGAGCGGGCCTGCGGATCGCCTCGATCCGCGGCGACCAGACCTCCGCCGCCCGGCAGCGCAACATCGACGCCTTCACCGGCGACCCGGGCGTCTCGATCGCGGTGTGCTCGCTGACCGCGGCGGGGGTCGGGATCAACCTGCAGGTCGCGTCGAACATCGTGCTCGCAGAGCTGTCCTGGACCGCCGCCGAGCAGACCCAGGCGATCGACCGCAGCCACCGCATCGGCCAGGACCAGCCGGTCACCGCCTGGCGGATCATCGCCGCGCAGACGATCGACGCCCGGATCGCCGAGCTGATCGACAGCAAGGAGGGGCTGGCCGCGCAGGCGCTGGACGGCATCGAGAACGACGGCCCGTCCTCGGCCGACGTGCAGCTCGAGGCCCTGGTCGCACTGCTCACCGACGCCCTGTCGGAGGTGCGGCCCGGTTGAGCGCCCGCCGTCCCGCAGCACCGTCGGCTCCCCCGGGTAACACGGGGACATCCCACCGAGCCGCGGTCGCAACATCCCGTCGTTGGCGTCGCCCGGATCCATGATCCACACGCCGGACCGGGCGACCGGCCGGCGACGAAGGGACGACATGACGCTCTCCGCCCTGAGACATCCCGCGGCCCGGATCGCCGTCGCCGCCGTCGTGTGCCGCTCGTCATGACCTCGATCACCGCCACCGGGTCGATGAGCGGCGCCGGGACCGGGCGGGTCGCGGCCCGGACCTTCGGCTGGATGCTCGGGCTCTCCGCGGTGTCGGCCGTGGTGGCGGTGGTACTCGGCCTGCTGCTCCGGCCCGGCGCCGGGATGGTCGGCCTCGGCGCCGTCGATCCCGCACCGGCGGACCCGGACGCGCACCCGGCGGGCTGGCAGGACACCGTCCTGGGCTTCTTCACCACCAATACCGTCGAGTCGATGGCCGAGGCCGCGATGGTGCCGATCATCGTGTTCTCGCTGCTGTTCGGGGTCGCGCTCAACCGGCACGTCCGGGCCACCGGGAACGCGCTGGCGCTGAACGTGATCGACCAGCTCCAGCAGATCCTGCTCGGTCTCATCCGGATCGTCATGTACGTCGCGCCGATCGGCGTCTTCGCGCTGCTCGCCGACCTGTCCGGCAGGGTCGGGTTCGCGGTCGTCGGCTCGGCGCCGGCCTACCTCGGGACGAACCTGCTGGGCGTCGTCGCGCTGACGGTGCTGTTCGTCGCGATCGTCGCGCTGCGGACCCGGCTCAGCCGGTGGCGGCTCCCGCGCAAACTCGCCGAGCAGACGGCCGTCGCCGTGACCACGACGAGCTCCGCCGTCGCCTGTCCCACCGTGCCTGCCGCTGGAGGCGGCCGGGCTGCTGATCGCCGTCGACTGGTTCACCGGGATCCTCCGCACGTTCCTCAACGTCAACGCGGACACCCTGGTGGCGATGCTCGTCGCGCACCCGGACGACGCGATCGACCGCGACGTCTACCACGACCGCGCCGCGGCCGGCGGGACCGCGGTCACCCCGGCGGGCGGGGCGGAGCCGGCGGCCGGAGCCGGGCCCGACGGGACGGCGGCCGGCGAGCGGCCGTGAAGTGCCGCCGTCGGCGCCCGTGATCCGGACGCCGACGGCACCGGTGTTGCGAGCAGCACATTCCGGGTACGGGTGCGCCCGGGGACGGAAGGTCGCGGGCATCCCCGTTGTTGTCCGGAGGGTCCTCCCCTTCCGCGACGAGAGGTGTCCCCGTGTCCCTTCCCCTGCCGCTGTCGATCCTGGATCTCGCCACCGTCGCCAGGGGCGAGAGCGTCGGCCAGGCACTGGAAGCCAGCACCACGCTCGCGCAGCGCGCGGAGCAGTGGGGTTTCCGGCGCATCTGGTACGCCGAGCACCACAACATGGGGTCGATCGCGTCCGCCGCGACCAGCGTGCTCATCGCGCACGTCGCCGCCCGCACCGAGCGGATCGTCCTCGGCTCCGGCGGCGTGATGCTGCCCAACCACTCGCCGCTGCAGGTCGCCGAGCAGTTCGGCACCCTCGCCGAGCTGCACCCCGGACGGATCGAGCTGGGGCTGGGCCGGGCGCCGGGCACCGACCAGGAGACCGTCCGCGCGCTGCGCCGTGACCCGCGGGCGTCCGAGCGCTTCCCGCAGGACGTCCAGGAGCTGCAGGCCTTCCTCGGGGACGACACCCTGGTGCCGAACGTGCACGCCTACCCGGGCCGCGGCACCGGCGTCCCGCTGACGATCCTCGGGTCCTCGCTGTACGGCGCCCAGGTGGCCGCGGCCCTCGGCCTGCCCTACGCGTTCGCCTCGCACTTCGCGCCGGACGCCCTCGAGCAGGCCGTCGCGCTCTACCGCCGGGAGTTCCGGCCGTCCGCCCAGCTCGCCGAGCCGCACGTGCTGGCCGGGGTGAACGTGATCGCGGCGGACACCGCCGAGGAGGCGCAGCAGGTGCTGCACGAGACCCAGCGCGACCGGGTCCGCCTGCTCACCGGGCGGCGCGGGCGCTCGCTGACCGACGCCGAGGTCGACGCCGTGCTCGACGGCCCCGGCGGCGAGCAGGTCCGCACGATGACCCGGTGCAGCGCCGTCGGCACGCCGGACACCGTCGCCCGCGAGCTCGCCGAGTTCACCACCCGGGCCGACGCCGACGAGCTCGTCGTCACCGTCCCGGCACCGCGCCGGGAGAGCTGGTGGCGCAGCTGGGAGCTGCTGGCGACGAAGGTCCAGGGCGCGAGCTGAGCCGGCGGCCGGACCCGCGCGACCCGCTCACCCGCGCCGCTCCCGCCGCCGGGCGGCGAGGGCCCCGGCCAGACCCGCCACCAGCACCACCAGCGGCATCGCCGCGACGACGGGTGAGTCGCTGCCGGTCACCTCGGCGTAGTTGGTGGCGATCACCACCAGGATCCCCAGGAGGCCGGAACCGGCCAGTACCGGTGCGACGAGGGTCGACCAGGCCGAGCCGGTGACGGTCCCACGCAGCCGCGCGACGACGACGCTCACGCAGCAGCCGGTCATCAGCCCGATCAGCGAGATCGAGGTGATCCCGGAGACCGCCGGGAACAGGTTGACCAGTGGATCGGCCCCGGCCACCACGAACGGGGTGAGCATGACGACCGATGCGACCGTCACGACGATACACCCGACGTAGGGGGTCTGGTAGCGGCCGTGCGTCTTGGCCAGCGCCGTCGGGAGCATGCCGTCCCGGCCGAGCGTGAACAGGTACCGGATCGCCAGGTTGTGGAAGGCGACCGCGGCGGCGAGGAAGCTGATCGCGATCAGGACACCCAGCAGCGGGCCGGACCACGGCCCCAGGTAGCGGTCGGCGGCGGTCAGGACCAGCGCGCCCGGGTCGTCGGCGGCGGAGGTGCGGACGTCGTCGAAGGCCGCGACCAGGGTCCAGGTGCCGAGCACGAACACCCCGAGCAGCAGCCCGAGCGCGGCGTAGGTGGCGACGGTGATGCTCCGCCCCGGCGCGTCGGTCTCCTCGCCGTAGGCCGCCGTCGCCTCGAACCCGGCGAACGACAGCAGGCAGAACACCAGGGTGAGGGCCAGTCCGGGGCCGAGGGCCGCCGTCGGGGACAGCGTCCCGGCGTTCAGCCAGCCCTCGGGCCGCTGCACGAGCACCGCCACCGCCAGTAGCGCGATGATGCCGAACTGCAGCACCGACACCGCCGTCGTGACCCGCTGGGCGATCTCCACCCCGCGGATGCCGAGCGCGGCGGTCAGCAGCAGCGCCCCGGTCGCGTACAGCCACCACGGCAGGTCGACGCCGGTGAGCGCCGAGACGGCGAGGCCGGTGAAGTAGCCGGTCGCCGCGACCATCCCGCCGGCGGCGAGGGTGTAGGCGAGGGTGGCGACGAACGCCACGCTCCCGCCGGCGCGGCGCCCCAGACCGAAGGCGACGAACGCCTGGTAGGCGCCGGCCGACGTCACGTACCGGGCGAGCACCAGGTAGCCGGCGGCGAACACCGCCAGCAGCGCCCCGGTCAGCACCATCACCAGCACGACGGCCGGTCCGGCACCCATCCCGAGGCTGAGCGAGATGTTGGACGACATCGCCGTCAGCGGGGCGGTGGCGGCGACCACCATGAAGACCATCGCCGGCACCCCGACGACGCCCGCCTTCAACCGGCCCTGCTGCTCGCCGGTCCCGAGACGGGCGGTCATCGCGCCACCGCCGGTACTGCGACCGCCGGCACCGGGGTACTCGATCTCGGACACGACCACTTGCCGTCCATGGGACCCCTAAGGATGCTAACTATCCTGAATTGGATGCAATAACCATGACAGCGGTGCACACGCACTGTCAACGACGTCACACAGCGGTTACCGGGTCGTTCGCCCGGCGACGGCGGACCACCGGCCCGGGAACACGGCCCCGGCACGTTGCGTGACGTCTGCCGTGCATGTAGAACTCGCGAGACATGTCAAGTGAGCTGTACATACGGGCGACGACCATGGACGACGACGCACCCACCCGCTGGGGCCGCACCCGGTTCGGCAACGGGACGGTGCCCACGATGTGGCTCGCGGCGCCCGCCGGTGCGGTGCTCGCCGCCGGGCTCGGCGCCGCCGCGGTGCTGTCGGATGCCGCCGGCCCCGGCCCACTGGTGGGCGGCGCCGTCGTCGCGCTGGTCTCGTTCGCCGGGCTCGCCGGGCTGGTGTGGGCGTTCCTGGTGGACCGGCGCACCCTGCGCGGCGCGACCGCGCGGCCCGAGGAGCCCGTCGAGTCGGCGTGGTTCGACGACGCCGCCCGCGGCGCGTTCACCGACACCGTGACGGTCACCGGCCTCGCCCTGGCGGTCCTCGCGGTGACCGGCGCCGACGTCCCGGGGATCGCCGCGCTGACCGGCACCGTGGTGGTGGCGCTGGTGTCGGTGTCGGTGCGCAACGTCGTCGCCCGCAGGCGGGGATGACGGTGCGCAACACCCTCCCCGAGCTGCGCCGCGAGCACGGCTGGTCCCAGCAGCGGCTGGCCGACGAGCTCGGCGTCACCCGGCAGACGGTCATCTCGATCGAGAAGGGGCGATTCGACCCGTCACTGCCGCTCGCGTTCCGGCTGGCGGCGGTGTTCGGCCGCACCATCGAGGACATCTTCAGCCCGGACCCGGAACCCGGCCCTGGCGCGACGACCGGGGCCTGAGCGGCTCACCGCGCGGGCCGCCCCGAGCTGTCGGTGAGCCGCAGCCCGTTGATCCACAGCCGGGTCAGCACGGTGACCAGCTCCTCCAGGTCGGTGCCCTCCCCCACCAGCTGGTCCATCGCCATCCGGCTCACCATCCCGGACAGCGCGTAGGACGCCTGCAGCGGATCGATGCCCGGATCGGCCTGCCCGCGCTGCTGCAGCTCCGCGATCCGCCGGGCGTTGCGCTCGGCGAACGCGCGGCCCCGGCGCCGGCGCAGCTCCCGGAACGCCGGATCGACCGCGGCCACCTGGTGCATCAGCGCCATCAGCTTCGCGTTCCGCCGGAAGGCGACCAGATAGGCCCGGTTGCTGGCCTCGATCACGGCGGCCGGGTCGTCGTCGTCGGCGACGTGCGGCATGCCGGGATGCAGCATGTCGTCCTGCGCGGCCTCGAGGACGGCGGCGAAGATCTCCTCCTTACCGGCGAAGTACGTGTAGAACGTGCCGATCGAGCAGCGTGCCTCCGCGGTGATGTCGCTGAGCCGGGCCGCCAGGTAGCCGTCGCGCTCGAAGACCGTCCGGGCGGCCGTCACCAGCGCGGCCCGGGTGCGCGCGCCGCGGCGGGTGCTCGGCGCGCGGATACCCGAGGTGTCCGCGAGCGGCGGCACGTCGTCGATCGGGCCCTCGGTGCGCGCTGCGCCGGAACCGGTCGTGCCCCGGTGTCCACCCGCGCCGGAGCCGGTCATGCCCGCGCGCCCCGGCCGGTCAGGTGCACGGCCATCAGCGCCGCCCGGCGGACTCGACGCGGCGCAGCTCCATCCGGGCGATGGTGCGCTTGTGCACCTCGTCCGGGCCGTCGGCCAGCCGCAGGGTGCGCTGGTGGGCGTAGAACCCGGCCAGCGGGAAGTCCTCGGTGACACCGGCACCGCCGTGCACCTGGATCGCCCGGTCGATCACCCGCAGCGCCACGGCCGGGGCGGCGACCTTGATCGCCGCGATCTCGGTGCGCGCCTCCCGGTTCCCGACGGTGTCCATCAGCCAGGCCGCCTTCAGCGTCAGCAGCCGGGTCATCTCGATGTCGATCCGGGCCTCGGCGATCCAGTCCTGGATGTTCGAGCGCTCGGCGACCGGGCTGCCGAAGGTCACCCGCTCCCGGGCCCGCGTGATCATCAGGTCCAGCGCCCGCTCGGCCGCACCGATCGAGCGCATGCAGTGGTGGATCCGGCCGGGCCCGAGCCGGGCCTGGCTGATCATGAAACCGTCGCCCTCGCCGGCGAGCAGCGCGGACCGCGGCACCCGGACGTCCTCGAAGAGGATCTCGGCGTGCCCCTCGCGGTCCAGGTAGCCGAACACCGGCAGGCCGCGCACCACCGTGATCCCAGGGGTGTCCAGCGGCACCACCATCATCGACTGCTGGCGGTGCGGGGCCGCCCCGGGATCGGTCTTGCCCATCACGATGAGCACCCGGCAGTGTGCGTGCAACGCGTTCGAGGCGAACCACTTGCGCCCGTTGAGCACATAGTCGTCGCCGTCGGGCAGCATCCGCAGCTCGATGTTGGTCGCGTCCGAGCTCGCCACGTCCGGCTCGGTCATCGCGAACGCCGAGGCGATCTCCCCGGCCAGCAGCGGCTGCAGCCACAGCTCCTTGTGCTCGTCGGTGCCGAAGAGCTCCAGCACCTCCATGTTCCCGGTGTCCGGGGCGTTGCAGTTGGTCGCCTCCGGGGCGAGCAGCGGGCTGCGGCCCATGATCTCGGCCAGCGGGGCGTAGTCGAGGTTGCTCAGGCCGGGGGCGCCCCAGTCCGGGCGCTCGTGCGGGTGGAACAGGTTCCACAGACCCCGGCTGCGGGCCTGCGCCTTGAGCTCCTCCAGGACCGGCGGGTGGAAGTTCGGGTTCCCGGACTCCGCCATCTGCCGCGCGTACACCGGCTCGGCGGGGTGGACGTGCTCGTCCATGAAGGCCAGCAGGAGCTTCTGGTACTCCAGGGCGCGCGGGCTGGGGGCGAAGTCCATGGTGCGTCTCCGTCGGATCGTCGGTGATCGGGTGGTCTGCTGGTCGACGGCCCGGTGGCCGGGGCTCAGCCGAGGCTCTGCTGGTAGCGCCGCATCCCGGCGAGCCAGCGGTCGTGGTCGGCGGCCTTGCGCCGGTGGAACTCGCCGACCTCCGGGTGCGGGAGCACGAGGAACCGCTCGTCGCGCAGTGCGGCCAGCAGAGTGTCGGCGACGTCGAGCGGGTCCAGCACCCGGCCGGCCCCGGTGACGGCGGCCAGCGCCCGGCGCAGCGCCTCACCGTCACCGGGCTCCGCGGCACCGGGCTCGGCGCCGCCGCTGTCGGCGCCGCCGCTACCGGTGCTGCCGCTGTCGGCGCCGCCGCTGCCTGTGTTGCCGCTGTCGGTGCCGCCGCGCAGCATCGCGGTGTCGACACCCATCGGGCACAGGCAGCTCACCCCGATCCCCCGGTCGCCGTAGGTGACCGACAGCCATTCGGCGAAGCCGACCGCGGCATGCTTGGTGACCGTGTAGGTCGGCGACCCGATCTGGGTGAGCAGTCCGGCCGCGGACGCGGTGGCGACGAAGTGCCCGCGGCCGCGCTCCAGCCAGCCGGGCAGCAGCAGCCGGGCCGCCCGGACGTGCGCGAGGACGTTGACCTCCAGTGCGGCGGTCCACTCCGCGTCCGGGGCGTCGATCCCGGAGACCGGGCCGATCCCGGCGTTGGCGACGAAGAGATCGACCGGCCCGAACCGGCGGTCCGCCTCGGCGAGCAGCCCGGCGAGATCGGTCTCGTCCGCACAGTTGCCGACGTGTCCGGCGATCCGGCCCGGGGCGAGGACCTCCAGCTCCGCGACGACCTGGTCGATCCGGCCGGCGTCGAGATCGGAGACCAGCACCCGGGCGCCGTTCTCCACGAGTCGCCGGGCGATCGCGCGGCCGATGCCGCCCGCCCCACCCGTGACCGCCGCGACCTGCCCCGTGACGTCCATGCGTTCCCTCCGGCGGACCGGGAGCCGTCGGTGGCTCCCCTCGCCGAGGGACGCTAGTTGAATCCGTGCTCAGGTTCAATTGTGGGCCGTGACGTGCGAATCACACCCGTCGTCGGGCGACGGATCCGCCGGCTCCGGGACGTCAGGAACTCGCGATGGCCGCCGGATCGAACGGGCGCGGGGGCCCGGAGAGGGCGGCCTTCGCCTCGGCGCTCTGCCGGTCGAGGATCTCGATCTCGCCCGCCTCGATGCCGTCCAGCGCGAGCCGCGCCAGCTCGTCGGGCTCGTTCACCACGCCGGACGGGAGCTCGATCCCGGCGTCCCGCATGGCCTCGCGCAGCGTCCCGGTGCCGATGATCCCGGCGAACAGCCCGGAGACCAGGGTGCCCTGGTCCGCAAGCTCGAGCCGGACACCGTTGGTGAGGCCCCACTGCGCCGACTTGGCGGCGGCGAGCGCGGTGTTCGAGGCGATGCTGGTCCATCCCACGAGCGACAGCACGTTCAGGACGGCGCCGCCGCCGTTGCCTGCGAGCACCGGGGCGAACGCCCGGATCATCGCCAGGGTGCCGTGGAAGTGGGTGTCCATCATCCGCCGGACCACGTCGGGAGCCCGGATCGGTGATGTCGAGCCGCAGCGGACGCACCCCGGCGATGTCGATCAGTTCCGGACGGCGGGCGGCGGCGTACACCGTCGCGCCACGCGTCACCAGCTCCACGGCCAGCTGACGGCCGGAACCCCGGTTCGCACCGGTCACGAGCGTCGTCGCGCCACGCAGTTCCATCTGGGTCCCTCCGGGTCGGGAGCCGGGCCTGCCCGGCCCCTAAGATGACCTACCGGTCATCTTCAACCGGACGCACAAGATGACCAGGCGGTCAACTTGATAGGGTCGCGACCGTGCCTCCCCCCGCCCGCCCGCTCCGCGCGGACGCGGTCCGCAACCGCACCTCGCTGCTCGCGGCCGCCGAGATCGAGTTCGCACAGCGCGGGTCCGACGCCTCGATCGCCGACATAGCCGAGCGGGCCGGCGTCGCGAAGGGCACCGTCTTCCGGCACTTCGCCACGAAGGACGATCTGGTCGCCGCCGTCGTCGGTGGACGGTTCACCCGGCTCGCGGCCGTCGCGGACCGGCTGCTCGACTCGCCCGATCCCGGAGCGGCGCTGCTGGAGTTCCTGTCCGCGACCGCGGAGAGCCTGCACCGGCAGGACCTGGCGTTCCTGCAGACGGTCAGCGAAGGCGATCCGGGCGTGGCCGGGATCCGGGAGCGGCTGCACGCGGCCGCCGAGGCGCTGGTCGCCCGCGCCCGCGACGCCGGCGCCGTGCGGCCCGACGTCACCGGCACCGACGTCCTGCTGCTGGTCTGCGCGACCGTCCACACGGTCCACCCCGTGCCGGATCCGGCACCGGACCTGTTGCGCCGGAACCTGGAGATCATCGCCGACGGGCTGCGGCCACCCGCCCGGCCCTGACACGCCCGCTGCCGAGCGTTACGAGATGGCTGTCGCGGCCGCCATCTCGCAACGCTCGGCTGCGGTAACCCGTCGGCTGATCAGGTTCTGGCTACGGCGGTTTCCGGGACGGCCGCGGCGAGCGACTCCATCTCGGCCGCGAAGGTGTCCGCCGTCGTCGCCTCCGACTCGAAGATCGTGGTCGCCGAGCCGACGGTCGCGCCGCAGAACCCGAAGATCCCGCTCTCGACCTGCACCCGGAGCGCCTCGGTGTAGCCGTGCCGCCGGTACCCGTCGGCGTCCCCGCCGGCGATCGGGACCAGGTGCGCGGTGGTACCGGTCAGCCGGGGCGTGACCCCCTGCTCCACCGAGTGGTCGAACGCCCAGCCGTTCACGAAGACCCGGTCGATCCAGCCCTTCAGCAGGGCCGGCATCGACCACCAGTACACCGGGAACACCAGGACCAGCCGGTCGGCGCGGTCGATCCGCCGCTGCTCGGCGACCACGTCGGCCGGGGCGGGGGCGGCACCGTGGTAGTGGCGGACGTCGTCGATGGTGAACGCGGGATCGAACCGCTCCCCCGCGAGGTCCGCCGTCTCGACCGACCCGCCCGCGTCCTCGGTCGCCCCGGCGATCTCCCGGGCGACCGCGTGGGTCAACGACCGGGGATCGGGATGAGCGACCACCACGAGGGTGTGCTGCCGTGCCTGCTCTGCTCTGCTCACGTGGTCGATCGTCGCCACCCGGGTCCCGCCGGGACATGGGCCGGACACCGGAGTTGCTGTCCCATCGTCTGCGCGGGCCGGGGCGCCCGGCTCGTCCGGTCCCCCACCCGTCGTGGCAGGTCGGGCCCTGGGGCGGAGGTGGCGGGGTGCGGTCCACTCGGTGTCCGCTTGTTCGCCTCATGAGGAGACAGAGCCATGGGACTCATCACCGTCGGTACCGAGAACAGCACCCCGGTCGAGCTGTACTACGAGGACCAGGGGGACGGGCAGCCCGTCGTCCTCATCCACGGCTACCCGTTGAACGGGCACAGCTGGGAGCTCCAGACCCGCGAGCTGCTCGCCGCCGGATACCGGGTCATCACCTACGACCGGCGGGGCTTCGGGCGCTCGTCGAAGGTCGGTACCGGCTACGACTACGACACGTTCGCCGCCGACCTGAACACCCTGCTGGAGACGCTCGACCTGAGCGACGTCGTCCTCGTCGGGTTCTCCATGGGCACCGGCGAGCTGGCCCGCTACGTGTCCCGGTACGGCGACGGCCGGGTCGCGAAGCTCGCGTTCCTGGCATCCCTGGAGCCGTTCCTGGTGGCCCGCGACGACAACCCGGACGGCGTGCCGCAGGACGTGTTCGACGGGATCGAGGCCGCGGCGAAGGGCGACCGGTACGCCTGGTTCACCCAGTTCTTCGACAACTTCTACAACCTCGACGAGAACCTGGGCAGCCGGATCAGCCAGGAGGCCGTCACCGGCAGCTGGAACGTCGCGGTCGGCAGCGCGCCGGTGGCGGCGTACGCCGTGGTCTCCTCGTGGATCGAGGACTTCCGGGCCGACGTCGAGGCGGTCCGGGCCGGCGGGAAGCCGGCCCTGATCCTGCACGGCACCGCGGACCGGATCCTGCCGATCGACGCCACGGCGCGCCGGTTCCGGCAGGGGCTGCCCGGCGCGCAGTACGTCGAGATCGACGGCGCCCCGCACGGCCTGCTCTGGACCCACGCCGCCGAGGTCGGCACGGCGCTGCTCGGCTTCCTCGGGTCGGCCGCGCAGGACCGCCCCGCGGTCGCCGCGGCGTCGGCCCGCTGACTCCGGAGGTCTCCGTCCGCGGTCGCGCTCGGCGGCATCGGTGTCCACCCGGCCGTCCGTCGCCCTGACCGGCGTCGGCGTCCCTGTCCGCGGCCGGGTCACCGCCGCCCGGGCCGCCGCCCCGGCTCCCGGGTGCGGCGCACCCGTACCGGCACCACTGGGGAGCGGTGCCGGTACGGCGTGCGGCGGTGGGTGCGGACCGGTCAGCCCGCGGTGCGGACCGGACCGGCGGCGGCCCCGCCGTCCTGCCGCGCCCGGGACGGGGTGCGGCCGGTCCAGCGCAGGTAGGCCCGGCGGAACTCGCGGGCGTCGCTGAACCCGACCTCGGCCGCGACCGCGCTGATCGGCACCGACGACCGGGCCAGCAGGAGCGTCGCGCGCCGCTCGCGGACCCGGTTCGCGATGTCGCGGAACCGCACGCCCGACTCGGACAGCCTGCGGTGCAGGGTCCGCTCGGTGACGTGCAGCCGTTCGGCGACGTCGCGCATGCTCAACGGTCGCCGGAGGTGCCCGGCCATCATCATCTCGATCGAGGCGACCAGGTCCGACGGCGGCTCACCCTGGGCCGACATCGTCCGGCACGCCTCGAGCGCCGCCCGCCGGGTCGGCTCGTGCGCGGTCGCGAGCCGCCTGCGTAGCAGCGCCGACGGCAGGACCAGGGAGTTCGTCGCGGACCGGAAGCCGACCGGGCACCGGAAGGTCCGCCGGTAGTGCGCGGCGTGGACGGGCGGCGGGTAGGTCAGGGCGACCCGGGACGGCGCCCAGGACGGCTCCCCCAGCATCGACCGGATCATGACGAGGGTGCTGGTGAGCGCCTCCTCGCACAGGAACGCCACCAGGTCCGGGTCCGGCCAGCGTTCGCGGAACCGGATCGCGGTGCGCTCCCCGAGGTCCTCCAGTTCCATGTCGAGCAGGCTGCCCGCCGTCTGGTGCAGCTCCTCGGCCAGCGCGAGCGCCTCGCCGAGGGTCCCGGAGGCCCGCATCGCGACGCCGAGCAGCCCGAACGACAGCAGCGCGTCCCGCTCACCGATCTCGATGCCCAGCGGGCCCCGGTCCAGCGCCGGGAGTGCCCGGCGCAGCACCGTCCGGACCTGGTGCAGGGACACCAGCACGCCCGGGGCCTGCAGCAGGCCGGGTTCGAGGCCGGTCCCGGAGAACCACGGGATGACCGACGATCCCTCCCGGCGCCCGACGTCGAGGACCCCGGTGAGGACCGTCGGGGGGATCACGGCCCTGCCCGCGGGATCGAGCACTGCATCGACCGACGTCATCGGTGTCCTTCCTGTTCGTACGGCCCACGACGGGCCGGACCGGCGGAGCGGGGGTACTCCGCGCCGACGCCAGCGTCGTCGGGGAGCCGGTGGAGCCGCGTCGGTAGAACCCACGTAGGTGCCCCGCCGGCCGCACCGGTCCGGTCCGCCCCCCGCCGTGACCGGTCGCGCCCTGGGTCCGACGGCGCCCCGGATCGTCTACTCGTGCCGGTTCACCGACGACGGCCGCGGCGACCGGATCCCGAGAGGACCCCCATGCCCACCATCCTCAGCCACACGATCGACATCCAGGCTCCCGCCGACCGGGTCTGGGCGGTCCTCACCGACACCGCCGCCTACCCCACCTGGAACCCGTTCATGACCAGGCTCGAGGGGGATCTCGTCGTCGGCGCGCGGCTCGCGGTGACCGTCGTCCCGCCCGGCGGGAAGCCGAACAACTTCTCCCCCACCGTCACCGAGGTGGAGCCCGGACGCAGGCTCGCCTGGCTCGGCCGGCTGCTCGCCACCTGGATCTTCGCCGGCGCGCACTCGTTCGAGGTCCGCCCGCTCGGCCCCGGCGCCACCCGGTTCACCCAGTCCGAGCGGTTCTCCGGACTGCTCGTCCCGCTGCTGCGCAGCACGTTGCGCTCCACCGAGGCGGGCTTCGCGGCGATGAACACGGCCCTGGCCGAGCAGGCCGAGACCGGCGTCCGCCACTGACCCGGTCCGCAGGCCGGTGTCCCGTGGGGCCGTGACCGGCCGGTCAGGCCCGGGCGGCCTGCACGGCCCGGACCGCCTCGTCGTGCCAGCCGCGGGCGATCGGCTCCAGCGCCTCGAAGGCGCCCGGCGGGGTCCCGGGCAGCTCCCGGCCGGCGTCCCGGATCCGGCCGAGCACCGCATCTGCGGCCGAGTCCGCCTCGGCGGTCAGCGCCGGCAGGTCCACCCCGGTCAGCACGCCGTCGCGCTTGACGATCCGGCCGTCCACCAGCACCGTCCGCACGTCGGCGGCGGTCGTCTGGAAGGCGAGCGTGGCGTACGGGTCGATCCGCGGGTGCTGCTCGACCGCTCCCCCACCGACCAGCTGCAGGTCGGCCCGCTTGCCCGGGGTCAGCGAGCCGATCCGGTCGCCGAGCCCCAACGCGTCGGCGGCGTTCACGGTGACCCAGCGCAGGGCCTCCTTCGCGGTGGTCGTGACGGCCTCGGGCATCGCGTTCGCCCGGTTCACCGCCTCGGTGGCGTCCCAGCGGTCGAAGCCCAGCCCGAACCGCAGCTCGTGCCAGAGATCGCCGGAGTTCAGCGAAATGACGTCCGCGGACAGCGTCGGGGCGAGTCCGTGCCGGCGGCACCGCTCGAAGACCGGCCGGCCCATGCCCATGTTCAGCTCGGTCTCGACCGAGATCGACACCTTGCCGCCGCTGCGGGCCAGGGCACTCCACTCGTCGTCGTCGAGGGTGTTGCAGTGCACGTGCACCATGTCCGGGCCGAGCAGGCCGAGCGCGTCCAGCTCGGTGACGCCGCAGGTCAGGACACTGCCCCAGACGCAGCCGGTGTGGTTGACGATCAGCGCCCGGCGCTCGCGGGCGGCGGCCAGCTCGGCGACCGTCCGGTCCCACGGGAGGCCGAACAGTTCCGAGAGCGAGACCCCGAGCGTGAGCAGCCCGTCGGAGGCGAAGTAGGTGTCGGCGATCCGGTGGAAGTCGACGAGCCGCGCGGCGTGGTCGCCGAACCGGCTGGCCTCGGGGGAGCTCTCGAAGAACCCGTAGCAGAACGCCGCGCGGATCCCGGTGTCCTGCAGCCCCAGCACCGCCGCGTCGGAATGGTCGGGCGTGTTGTTGCAGTGCGAGAAGTCCAGCAGGGTGGTCACCCCGGCATTCAGCGCGTCGAGGGCGCCGAGCCGGTTGCCGAGCCGCACGTCGTCGGCGGTGTACGCGGGCGAGATCGCGAGCCGGATCCCGAAGTAGTAGTCGCCGAGCGTCCAGTCCCCGCAGATCCCGCGGACCAGCGACTGCCAGGTGTGCCGGTGGGTGTCCACCAGGCCGGGCAGCACCAGATGGCCGCTCGCGTCGATCACCTCGGTGTCGATCAGCTCGGTGTCGATCAGCTCGGTGTCGATCAGCTCAGTGTCGATCAGCTCAGTGTCGATCACCTCGGGAGCCGCCGACGGGACGACGGCGACGATCATCCCGTCCTCGACGAGGACGTCGCCGGTGGGCAGGTCGCCGAGCGCGGGATCCATCGTGAGGACGTGGCCACCGCGGATCAGGGTGCGTGTCATCGGGCCAGCGTGGCCGCGGGCCGGGCGCCGAGCATGTGCCGAAGAGGTTGCGATCCGGACGCCCGGGCGTCGTACCATCGCGCGAGGGTTGACGAGGTGGTGAGGGACATGGACGTCCGCGCTCTCCGGTACGCGGTCACCCTGTCCCGCACGCTCCACTTCGGACGTGCTGCGCAGGCGCACTTCATCGCCGCGCAGCCGTTCGGCCGCCGCATCCAGGCGCTCGAACGGGAGATCGGCACGCCGCTGTTCGCCCGCACCAGCCGCCGGGTCACGCTGACCCCGGCCGGCGAGCATTTCCTGCCGCGGGCCGCCACCGTCCTCGCCCAGCTCGACGCGCTCGTCGAACAGGTGGAGGGCCCGCCGCACGACTCGACGCTGCTGCGGATCGGCGTGCTCGGGTTCGGGTTGGCCGACCTGTGGCCGACCGTGCGCGCGCTGGTCGAGGCCCGCTGCCCGTCGCTGGACCTGGTCAGCGTGGAGCTCGACTGGGAGAACCAGTACGACGCGCTGCGGTCCGGCGAGGTCGACGTCGCCCTCGTGCACGACGTGGGCGGGGCGGACGACCTGGTGCTCGACCGGGCGCTGCAGCTCGACCGGTTCGCCGTGGTGCCGGCCGGTTCCGAGCTGGCCGACGCCGAGCGGCTCACCTTCGCCGACGTCGCCGACCACCGCTGGGTCGCCCCGGTCGGTCCCCAGCCCGGGCTGGCCGACTGGGGGGCCGCCGGCGACGGCCGCGGGCGGGTGGCGGTGCGGTCCCCCTCGGGTGTCCCCACCGCGGTCGCGACGAGCGGGCGGCTGGGGCTGCACGCCGAACCCGCCCGCCGGTACTTCCCGCACCCCGGGGTCCGGTACGTACCGCTGGAGGGACCGAAGGCGGGCATCGCGGTCGCCAGCCGCCCGGCGGACCGGCGCGAGGCGGTGGCGGTGTTCCGGGCCGCGGCCCGCGCGGCGGCCACCGCGGATCGCAACCTGATCGGGCCATGATCCGGTGGGCGGTCCCGGCCAGAGTGGCGCCATGCGATGGAGCAGCTACGCCGAGGCGGACGGCACGGAACGCGCGGCGGTCTGGCGGGACGGCCGGCTGCACCCGGCGGACGCACCCCTGATCGACCTGCTCGGCAGGCTGGACGAGGCCGGCGCCCGGGCGCTGGCCGGGCCGGGGATCGACCCGGGCACCGTGCGGCTGCTGCCACCGGTGCCGCGGCCGCCGTCGGTGCGGGACTTCATGGCGTTCGAGGAGCACGTGGTCACCGCGAGCGCCGCGATCGGGCTGCAGGTCGATCCGCTCTGGTACCGGCAGCCGGTCTTCTACTTCACCAACCCGGCGGCGCTGCGCGGCGCGCACGACCCGGTGCCGGTCGCCCCGGGCAGCGCGGCGTTCGACTACGAGCTGGAGATCGCCGCCGTGATCGGCCGGGAGGGCGCCGACCTCTCCCCCGCCGAGGCGGTGGCGCACATCGCCGGGTACACGCTGTTCTGTGACTGGAGCGCCCGCGACCTGCAGGCCGAGGAGATGCGGCTGAACCTCGGGCCGGCCAAGGGCAAGGACTCGGCGTCCAGCTGCGGGCCGTGGATGCTGACCCCGGACGAGCTGCCCGCCGCCGCCGCGATGACGGCCGCGGTGAACGGCCGCCGGTACAGCGCGGGCCGGCTGGATGCCCTGTACTGGAGCTTCGGCGAGATGATCGCCTACGCCTCGCGCGGCACCCGGGTGCTGCCCGGCGACCTGATCGGCAGCGGCACCGTCGGCACCGGCTGCATCCTCGAGCTGTCCCGGGTGCACGGCGCCGACGCCTACCCCTACCTGGCCCCCGGTGACCGGGTCCGGCTCGAGATCGACGGGCTCGGCGCGATCGACGCACCCGTCGTCCCGGGCGCCCCGGTCCGTCCGCTGCGGAAGGAGCACGCATGAGTGCGCACACCCACGACATCACCGTCCCCGGCCCGCCACGGCTGGAGGAGGTCTCCGACGGCATCCACGCCTACGTGCAGCCGGACGGCACCTGGTGGATCAACAACACCGGCTTCGCGGTCGGCCCGCAGGGTGTGGTCGCGATCGACTCGTGCTCCACCGAGCGCCGCACCCGGGCCTTCGTCGACGCCATCGGCTCGGTTACCGCGGCACCGGTGCGGACCCTGGTCAACACCCACCACCACGGCGACCACACCTTCGGCAACGCGCTGTTCGACACCGCGACCATCGTCGCGCACGAGCGAGCCCGCGCGGAGATGATCGCCTTCGGGCCGCCGCGCGAGCTGCCGTTCTGGCAGAACCCGGACTGGGGCGACCTGCCGCTCGATCCGCCGTTCCTGACCTTCACCGACGGCGTCACGCTGCACCTGGGCGAGCTGCGGGCCGAGGTCCGCCACGCCGGGACGCCCGCGCACACCACCAACGACTCGCTGGTCTGGTTCCCCGAGCGCGGCACCCTGTTCTGCGGCGACCTGGTGTTCAACGGCGGCACGCCGTTCCTGCTGATGGGGTCGGTGGCCGGCGCCGTCGACGTGCTGGAGAACGTGGTGGCGCCGCTCGGCGCGACGACCACCGTCCCCGGCCACGGCCCGGTCTTCCACGACCGCGGCCCGCTCGACGACACCCTGGACTACCTGCGGTTCGTGCTCGATCTGGCGGCCAGGGGACGGGCCGCCGGGGTCACCCCGCTGCAGGCCGCGCGGGACACCGATCTGGGCCGCTTCGCCGGCTGGCCGGACGCCGAGCGGATCGTCGGCAACCTGCACCGCGCCTACGCCGAGCTCGGCGGTCTGGAGCGCGGCGGGGCGATCGACGTGTTCGCGGCGCTGGGCGACATGGTCACCTACAACGGCGGCGTACCCCTCACCTGCCTGGCCTGACGGCGATGCTGCGCTCCCGGCGAGATCTGCGCAGCCCGAGCGGCTGCACCCGCGCGAGACGCCGGGTGTCGCGACGGTTCATCGCAGTCCGCCGGGCCCAGCCGCGGGTGGGGGCACCGGCGATCGCGATCCGATGCCGGTCCGGCGGGTTGGAGGTGCGCGGCTCAGTCGACGGCGAGATCCTCACCGACCGGCGCGGAGCAGGCCGACGCGACCTCCCGGACGATTCCGGTGCCCTCACTCGCCAGCTCCGACAACGTCGGCAGGTCCCCACGCGTCGCCGCCGCCGCGATCATCTCGTACTGGGCGGTCAACGCCCGCCCTGCATCGTGGACCCGCTCGTCGTTCGCCAGGATCGGCACCTCGGACATACTGTTCATCGCCGTCCGAGTAGCCGTTGCGAACTCCGGCAGCCCTACCTCACCGGTCGTGAGGCCCTGGGCGGCCGTATTCCACTCGCCCATCACCTCACCGGCCCGAACGCACGCCGCGACGTCCGCCGGGTCCACCACCACCGCCGCCTCTTGCTCCACCGGGGCGTCGACCACCGCCGGGGCCGCCACCGCAGCGTCATCGCCGTCCGTCGAACCGTCGTCGTCTCCCCCACCGCCGAACACCGTCACCAGGCCGATCAACGCGAAAACGCCCACCACGCCGAGGCCGACCTTCTTCATCGAGGATGTAGGCCGGGACTGCCTGCGCAACCGAGCAGGCGCGGATCGTCACGTCCGGGGACGGCCGCGCACGACATCCGTCGCCCGTACCGACGACCGGCGACACGGGGTGCAGATGGACGCCGACGTCCGCTGACCGGGCTGGCCCCGCCGCCCGTCAGAGCACCACGAACAGCATCGACAGGAGCGGCCCGATCACGATCATCGCGATCGCCCAGGCCAGCAGCCACCGGAAGACCTTCGCCCGGTCCTCCTCCGGGGTCGCGGCGACCGTGAGCGCACCGACCGAGCTGAACGGGCTGGTGTCGGTCAGCTTGATCGACAGGCAGATGGCGATCACCACCCCGGTCGCCGGCAGGCCGCCGACGGCGATCAGCGGGATCGCCAGGGTCACGCCGGTACCGATCGCGGCCGGGCTGGCGGCGAACATCGAGATCAGCGCGAGCCCGAGGCAGATCACCAGGATCGCCAGCAGCGGCGAGCCGATCCCGCCCAGCGCGTCGCCGAGCCGGTCGAACGTGCCGACCCGCTGCATCACGCCGATGTAGGTCATCAGCCCGCAGACCAGCAGGATGATCGGCCAGGCGATGCCGTCCGTCGAGTTCGGACGCGGGAACAGCACGTGCAGCAGCAGGCCGACGCCCAGCGCCAGCGCCCCCAGGTCGAAGCCGAGGCCCAGCGCGCCGACCAGGACGACGGCGAGGCCGGCCAGGGTGCAGGCCACCGGCAGGTCGATCGGAGCCCGGGCCGGACCGGCGGTGTCGGCCCCGGCGGCGGCGTCGGCCAGGTCGGGACCGTCGGCCCGGTCAGGACCGTCGACGCCGGCCGTGCCGACCCCGCCCACCCCGACCGCCACCGGCCGGGGCGCCTCGACCGGCGCCCGGCGCCGGAGCAGGACCGCCTGCACCGCGACGACCGCGCCGGCGATCACCGTGTTCCCGACGACCATGCCGGCGAACAGGCCGAGCGGATCCGGCTCGATGCCGCCGTTGGCGAGGCTCTCGTTGGCGATGATCGCCAGGACGTTCACCGGCGAGAAGCTCCCCGCCCCCACCCCGAGCAGCATCACCAGACCGGTGGTGAACGAGGGGATGCCGCACTCCCGGCCGAGCCTGATCGCGACCGGGGCGAGCACTGCGATCGCGGCCTGCGACGGCGCCCCCAGCGCGGTCAGGAACACCGCACCGGTGTACGCGCCGACCGGAACCGCGAGGCCCCGGCCCTGCACCAGTTTCGACGTCGCACCGACCAGCCAGTCCATCGTCCCGTTGCTGCCCACGACCGAGAACAGGTAGGTGACGCCGAGCAGCAGCAGGAACAGCGAGATCGGGAACCCGGACAGCAGCTCGGGGACGTCCTCGTCGCGCAGGTAGAGGCTGCCGAGCAGGAAACTGGCCAGCAGGCCGAGCGCCCCGATGTTCGCCTTCGTGGTGGTCCCGATGACGAACACCGCCAGCAGCAGCAGGCTGCTGACCAAGTCCACGGTGGTCATCGCGAACACCCCGGGCGTCGGGCGGGGAGCGGGTCCAACGGCATGCGGTCCTCCTTGACGGCGATGCTCCGTGACACGGTCCGCGGCTACGGAACCGTGGGGTGCGCGTCGGTCGACGGCGCTGCGGGCGCGCATTAGTTTGTATACGTACGATCGACGTCGAAGCTAGAGACCCCACCCGGTGGACGTCAAGTGCCCCGCCCGCCTGCGCCGGATGCTTGCAGTGCGACGGCTGGGGCCATCTGTACCGCCACTCCGCCGACGGCGAGCTGCTCGGACGGATCTCCGGCGGGCAGTGGCTGGTCCGCCGGGTCCTGTGGGTCGACGAGGACCGCCGCCGGGTGTGGTTCCCGGCCTGCGGACCGAACGGCGTCCCCTGCCTCCGCCAGATCTGCCGGGTTCACCTCGACGGCGGCGGGTTCGTCCGGATCACCGACGACGATCTCGACCACGACGCGGTCGCCCCGCCCCGGGGCGAATACCTCGCCGACCGTGCTTCGACCGTCAGCGTGCCGCCCCGCGCGCGGGTGCTCGGCGACGACGGCCGGGTGCGCGTCGAGCTCGAGGCCCCGGACACCGCCGCGCTGGAGGCGGCCGGGTGGAGCCCGCCGGAGCGGTGCCGGACGACCGCGGCCGACGGACGTACGCCGATCCGCAGGCTGCTGTGGCGCCCGCACGGTTTGGTGCTATCCCGTCGTCGACCAACGGGCGGAGTCCAGTAGTCGTTGGGAATCCCGACGATGGAGGATTCGTATGCCGAGATGCGCCTCGAACAAGATGTCGGTCGAGGTCGAGCGCCGCTATTTCGAACTGATCCGGCCCGGGGTCCGGGGCTCGGTCGCAGCACGAGAGGTCGGCGTGTCGCTGAGCTTCGGCTCGGTCTGGTTCGTCGAAGCTGGTCGTGTGCACCTTATTGACCGACCAATCAATCGTCGCTTCCTGAACCAGGACGACCGGATCGAGATCGCCGAAGGGTTGACAGCCGGGGAATCGGTAAAGAGGATCGCCCGCCGGATCGGGAAGAGCTACCAGTCCGTGTATCGTGAGATCGCGAAGGACCGCAAGGAGGATGGCACGTATCAGCCGTGGTACGCGCACAATCAGGCACATCTGCGACGGAAACGCCCGAAGCAGCCTCGCCTCGCCACCAACAGCGCGTTACGCGATGCTGTCGCGGCGAAGCTCGACCAGCGGTGGTCGCCGGCCCAGACGTCCGATCACCCAGCGGCGTTCACCGCTACTGCGCACGGGCCGAACCTACCGACGACGCCGTGGTCGCGGCCGCTCCCGTGACGGCACGCTCAAGCAGTGCACGAAGATGCGATCGATCCACGACCGTCCTGCTGGTGTCGGCTCCCACCGCGAGATCGGCCACTGGGAGGGCGACCTGATCCACGGGTCTGCCCGAGGCACCGCCGCCGCCACACTGGTCGAGCGGAAGACCCGGTTCACGATCCTGGTCGCTCTCCCACCCGGCCATTCAGCGACCACCGTCGCCAACGGCCTCATCGTCACTTTCCGGACCCTTCCTGCGGGGCTGCGTCGCACGTTGCCCCGGGACCAGGGAAACGAGATGTTCCAGCACGCCAAGGTTGAACCCACCACCGGGCTGAAGATATACTTTGTCGACCCGCATTCACCCTGGCAACGAGGAACGAACGAGAACCTCTGGCGATCGCTGCGGAACTCAGTAGTCGCCCCAGACTATGCTTGAACGATCGCACTCCTGCTCAAAAAATCGACCGCTGGAAACGATGAGCGGCCACCGACACCATTCGCAACGATCACTAGAATACGCCCCTGGTATCCGAGCGAGAGCAGGTTCTCCGACAGGTAGGACCCGTCCTGGCCGGCGATCCCGGTGGTCAGTGCACGCCTGGCCATGTCACCCCTCACCTGCGTCGACGACTTGTGGAATTGCAGGACTTCGATGAGCGGACCGTTATTCGACACCACTCCGACAGCAACGCTGTCGAAGAAGGAGTGGGGAATTCCCGGGCGATCAGGCACGGGTCTCGCTCGCCGCGGCCAGCTTCCGGCCCAGCCGGTCGCAGACCGCTCAGCGGCGGCCCTGTTTCGCCTGCTGCACCAGCTCGTACACCTGCCCGCGCAGCTCCGCGAAGCGGGGCGCACCCCGGGTGGTCAGCTGGTCGCGCTCGGCGGGCAGGTCGACCGGCACGTCGGCCAGCACGACCGTCGGCGCGTGCGAGAGCACCAGTACCCGCTGGCCGAGGTAGACCGCCTCGTCGATGTCGTGGGTCACGAACAGCACGGTGACGCCGAGCCGCTTCCAGAGGTCACGGACCAGGTCCTCCAGCTCGGCCCTGGTCTGCGCGTCGACCGCGGCGAACGGCTCGTCCATGATCAGCAGCCGCGGCTCGTAGGCGATCGCGCGGGCGATCGCGACCCGCTGCTGCATGCCGCCGGACAGCTCGTAGGGGTGCTTCTCCCCCGCCGCGCCGAGCCCGACGGCCTCCAGCGAGGTGTCGACCAGCCGGGTCCGCTCCGACTTCGGGAGCCCCTTCTCGCGGAGCGGGAGGTCCACGTTCTGCCGGACGGTCAGCCAGGGGAACAGGCTGCGCCCGTACTCCTGGAACACCACGGCCATCCCGGGCGGCGGCTCGGTGACCCGGGTGCCCTCCAGCAGGACGTCACCGGAGGTGGCGCCGAGCAGCCCGGCGATGCACTTGAGCAGCGTCGTCTTGCCCGCGCCGGAGGGGCCGACGATGCAGAGCAGCTCCCCCGGTGCGATGTCGAAAGTCAGGTCCCGGATCGCCTCGGTCTCCCGGCCGGCCCCGTAGTAGATCTTGCGCAGGCCGTCGACCGCGAGGATCGGCTCGGTGCGCTGTGCTGCGGTGTTCGTGGGGGTCGTGGAGGTCATGCTCAGCCCTTCTCCCGGTCGGCCCGGCGCGCCCCGTCGTACCACGCGAGCGCGCGGGACTCGACGAGACGGAAGATCATCGACAGCAGCACCCCGATGAGACCGAGCAGGATGATCCCGCTCCACATCTCGGGGATCGCGAACTGCCGCTGGAACTGCACGATGGTGAAGCCGAGGCCGTTGCTGGCCGCGAACATCTCGGAGATGACCATCAGGATGATGGCGATCGACAGCGACTGCCGCGCGCCGGCCGCGATCTGCGGGCTCGCCGCGGGCAGGATCAGCCGGCGCAGCCGGGTCAGCGGCCGCAGCCGGTAGACCCGGGCCGTGTCGCGCTGCACCTCGTCCACCCCGCGCACGCCCTCGACGGTGTTCAGCAGCACCGGCCACAGCGCACCGGACACGATGACGACGATCTTCATCCCGTCGCCGATGCCGGCGAACAGGATGATGATCGGCACCAGGATCGGCGGCGGCAGGGCGCGGAAGAACTCCAGGGCCGGTTCGAGCAGCAGCCGCAGCCGCCGGAACGAGCCGATCGCGATCCCGGCGCCGATGCCGATCACCAGGGCGAGCGCGTAGCCGACGGCGAGCCGGCCCAGGCTGGGCAGCACGTCCTGGGCGAACCGGCCGTCGAACCAGGTGCCGGGGAACGCGGTGAGGATGGACTGCAGCGACGGCCAGTAGAAGTTGCTGCTGCCCGCAGTCGCGATCCACCAGATCGCGACCAGGACGAGCGGGAGCCCGAGCACCCGCAGCGTGGAGCGCAGTGCGCCGGTCATGCCGCCACCTCCCGCCGGACGGACGGGTGCCAGCGCAGCGCGCGCCGCTCCACGAGCCGCGCACCGAGATTGACCAGCACCCCGATCGCGCCGGTGACCAGCACCAGCGCGTACATGACCTCGACGGCGCCGGAGCACTGCGCCACCGCGATCTCGCGGCCCAGCCCGGGCGAGCCGATGATCAGCTCGCCGGTGACCTCCAGGATCAGGGCGACCGCGGCCGCCAGCCGGAAGCCGGTCATCACGTAGGGCAGGGCGGTCGGCCAGACCACGGTGCGGACCCGGGTCCAGGGCCGGAACCGGTAGGACCGGGCGGTCTCCCGGGCGACCGGGTCGACGTCGGCGACGCCGTAGAGCACCTGGACGAGCACCTGCCAGAACGCGGCGTACACCACGAGCAGCAGGGTGGACCGCATGTCGGTGCCGAACAGCAGCACGGCCAGCGGGATCAGCGCGACCGAGGGGATCGGGCGCAGGAACTCGATGGTCGAGCCGGTCACCGCCCGCAGCATCGGGGTGGTCCCGATGACGATGCCGACGGCGGTCCCGGCGAGCAGCGCGATGGCCAGGCCGGTGCCCCAGCCGAGCAGGGTCGATCCGAGCGCCGACCAGAACGCGGGCTCGGCCGCCTGCCTGCCGAGCTCGGCCAGCATCGCGCTGATCGGCGGCAGGTAGCGGGAGTCGACCAGCCCGGTGCGCGGGAGCAGCTCGGCCACCGCGACCAGACCGGCGATGCCGACGAGGCCGAGCAGCGGATCGATCCGCAGGCCCCGGCGGGGCGGTGGCGCGGGCGCGGCCGTCCCGGTGCCGGGTGGCGGGAGGCCGGTGACCGAGCTGGTCACGACTGCGGCAGGACCATCGAGGCCGCGTCGAACGGCGCGTCGGTGATCTGGAAGCGGTGCATCAGATCGGCGATCCGCTGCACCTGGTCGGTGTCGAGCTCGATCTCGAAGCGGGGCATCTCGATCTCGGCGACGACCTCGGCGGGCACCTGGGTGTAGGTCGGGACGAGCTCGACCAGGGTGTCCCGGTCGTCCTGCAGCGCCTCGGCGGACGCGGTCAGGGCCCGGCGGAAGCTCGCGATCGCCTCCGGGTTCTCCTGGGCGTACTGCTCGGTGGTCAGCCAGCCGGCCACCGGCATGTCCGCGGACGCGCCGGAGAACAGCGGGAACAGCTCGCGGGCGCCGCCGGCCAGCGCGCTCGCCCGGATCGGCTCGACCTGCCAGATCGCGTCGACGTCGCCGCGGTCCAGGGCGGCCTGCATGTCCGGCAGCGGCAGCTCGACGAACCGGATGCTCGCCGGATCGACGCCGACGCCCTCCAGGTGGGTCTGCACGCCGACGGTGCCGATGTTCTCCAGGTTGTTCACCGCGACCGAGCCGCCGGCCAGGTCGGCCGCCTCCTGCATCGGCGAGTCCTGCGCGACCATGATGCCGTGGTCGGTGTTGCCGATGTCGTTGCCCGCCACGAACCGGACCGGGAGGCCCTGCTGGGCGGCGAGGATCGCCGAGGTGTAGTTGCCGTAGGTGATGTCGTACTCCCCCGCCATCAGCGACGGGATGGCCTGCGCGCCACCGGCGGTCTGCATCAGCTCGACCTGCATGCCCTCGGCGTCGAAGGCGCCGCTCTGCTCGGCGTGGACGACCGATGCGGTGTGCACGAGCGGGAAGTAGCCGATCCGGACCGGGTCGTCGGCACCGCCCGTCCCGGAACCTCCGGTGCCGCAGGCGGAGACCGCGAGCGCGGTGGCCGCGGTGAGCGCGAGGGCGCCAAGACCGCGGCGTGAGAGACGGTGAAGCAAGGTCGTGTCCCCTTTTCGACGTCGTCGTCGGGACGGCGCCGGCGGAGTGCGCCCGGCCGTCCGTGGTGGTGCCGGGGAGCATGGTCGACTCGGCTCCGTGGTCGACACAGAACTTTCAATCAATGAGATTGATACTGAGTTGTCTCACGTGTCGGTTTCGGCGTGCGCGCGCCGCAGGACGAGCCCGATCTCCATCGCGACGGCGCGCAACGCGGGGAGGAAGCCGAAGACCCGGTCGTCGTTGGGCACGATCACCGACAGCGCGGCGACCGGTGAGCCGTCGGCCTCGCGCACCGGCACGGCGAGACCGCAGGCGACGTGCTCGACCCAGCCGGGCGAGGTGACGAAGCCGTTGCGGCGGGCCTCGGCCAGCGCGGACCGCAGCCGGTCCGGATCGCCGATCGTCCGGCGGGTGTAGGTCGGCAGCGGCCCGGCGAGCGCCTCCTCCTGGCGTTCCGGATCGGCGTGCGCGAGCAGCAGGACGCCGGGGGCGGTCGCGGTGGCGGGCATCCGGCCGGCCACCCGGGACAGGTTGACCACCGCGCCCGGGGCGGAGAGCCGCTCCAGGAACAGGATGTCCATCCCCTCCAGCACGCTGAGCTGCGCGTGATGGCCGACCAGGTTCGTGAGGTCCTTGAGGAACGGCAGCGCGACCTGGCGCAGGGTCAGCGTCGGCGACGCCCGCAGGCCCAGCTCCCACAGCCGCAGGCCGATCTGCACGGTCCGCCCCGGGCCACGGGAGAGCAGGCCGTGCCCGGTCAGCTCGGCGACCAGCCGGGACGTCGTCGAGATGTGCAGCCCGGCCCGCCGGGAGATCTCCGAGACGCTCAGCGTCGTCTCGCCCGGCGAGAAGGCCTCGAAGATCCGGACGGCGCGGGCGAGCACCGACTCCCCCGTCGGAGTGCGTGACACGCCGGGATTCTGACACGGGCATTCCCGTCGAATGAAACTCCGCTGTTCGGGCCGGTGGCCCGCCACGCACCATCGCCGGGGAACGGCGAACGGTCGACGAGGCGGGGAGTGACCAGGTGGGATCGGACGAGCAGGTGGCCGGGGCGATCGGGCGCAGGCTGGCGGAACTCGGCGTGACCGACGTGTTCGGGGTGATCGGGAGCGGCAACTTCCACGTGACGAACGCGCTGGTCGCCGGGGGTGCGAGCTTCGTGGCCGCGCGGCACGAGGCCGGCGCGACGGTGATGGCCGACGCGCACTCGCGGGTCACCGGCAGACCGGCCGTGGTCTCGGTGCACCAGGGCCCTGGGCTGACCAACGCGGTCACCGGGATCGTCGAGGCGGCGAAGAGCCGGACCCCGCTGCTGGTGCTCACCGGCGCGACCGCGCTGCCCGACGTCACGAGCAACTTCGTGCTGGACCAGACCGCCCTGCTGCGCGCGGCGGGCGCCGTCGTGGAGACGGTCACGACGCCGGCCACCGCGGTGCAGGAGGCGGTGCGCGCCTACCGGCGGGCCCGGGACGGGAACACGGTGGTGCTCCAGCTCCCGCTGGACGTGCAGGACGCGCCGCGCCCGCCGGCCGCGGCCGCGCCCGGGCCGCCCGAGGTGCTGGTCGAGTCGGAGCCCTCGGCCGAGGCCGTCACCCGGCTCGCCGATCTGCTCGCCGGTGCCCGGCGGCCGGTGCTGCTCGGCGGGCGCGGCGCGCGGAACGCGCGCGGCCCGATCGAGGAGCTGGCCGACGCGACCGGTGCGCTGCTCGCCACCTCGGCGGTGGCCCGCGGGCTGTTCGCGGGCAACCCGTGGAGCGTCGACGTGTCCGGCGGGTTCGCCACGCCGACCGCGGCCGAGCTGCTCGGCGGCACCGATCTGCTGGTGTCGTTCGGCGCCTCGCTGAACCAGTGGACCACCCGGGGCGGCTCGCTGCCCGGGCCGGGGACGACCGTCGTCCAGGTCGACCGGGACCCGGCGGCGATCGGCGTGCACCGCGGCGTCGATCTCGGGGTGGTCGGCGACACCGGGCGCACCGCCCGCGCGCTGCTCACCGAGCTGGCCCGGCGCGGCGGCCCACCGTCGGCGCAGCGCACCCCCGAGCTGAAGGCCCGGATCGCCGGCGGCCGCTGGCGCGACGTGCCCTACACCGACACGGGGACGGACACCCTGATCGACCCGCGGACCGTGACGATCGCGCTGGACGACCTGCTGCCGGCCGACCGGACGCTCGCCGTGGACGGCGGCAACTTCGTCGGCTACCCGAGCATGTTCCTCGACGTCGGGCAGGACGGCTTCGTCATGCCGCTGGCCTTCCAGTCGATCGGCCTCGGGCTGGCCGCCGGGATCGGCGCCGCCGTCGCGCGGCCGGATCGGGTGACCGTCGCCGCGGTCGGCGACGGCGGCTTCATGATGAGCCTGGTCGAGCTGGACACCGCCGTCCGCGCCCGGTTGCCGCTGGTCGTCCTGGTCTACGACGACGCCGCCTACGGCGCGGAGGTCCAGCACTTCGGCCCGTCCGGGCACCCGACGGACCTGGTCGAGTTCCCGGACACCGATCTCGCGGCGATCGCCCGCGGCTTCGGCTGCGACGCCGCCGTGGTGCGCTCGGTGCCGGACGTGACCGCGGCCGTGACCGGTTGGCTGGCCGGCCCGCGGGACCGCCCGCTGGTGCTCGACGCGAAGATCACCGCGTTCCCCAGCTGGGTGCTCGCGCACTCGTTCGAGGATCACTGATCCCGGTCCGCGGGCGCGCGCCCGGCGCTCAGCGTGCGGCCGATCCCCCGGGCGGCGGCGAGCAGCACCGGCACGTGCCCGTGCGCCCGGCCGTCGTTCGGGACGATCACCGACAGGGCCGCGACCACCTCGTTCAGCGCACCCCGGACCGGCACGGCGACGCCGGCCGCGTCCGGGTGCAGGTGGCCGGGCAGCACCGCGTAGCCGGTCCGCCGGACCGCGGCCAGCGCCTCGCGCAGCGCCTCCGGGGTGCCGACGCTGTGCGGCGTGTAGCGCTCCAGCGGCCCGGCCAGGATCCGGGCCTGCAGCTCGCGCGGCGCGTGCGCGAGCAGCACCTGCCCGGACGACGACAGGTGCAGCGGGATCCGGCCGGCGATCCGGCTGTAGTTGATGATCGCGTCCCGCGCCGAGAGCCGTTCGACGAACAGCACGTCGGTGCCGTCCAGCACGCCCAGCTGGGTGTGCTGGCCGACGACGGCGTGCACGTCCTCCAGGTAGGGCAGGGCGGCGTCGCGCAGCGACATGGTCGGCGACGCGCGGGCCGCCAGCTCCCACAGCCGGACGCCGACCCGCACCTCGCGGTGCGGCCCGCGCTCCAGCAGGCCGTGCGTGACCAGCTCGGCGACCAGCCGGGACGCGGTCGCCACGTGCAGCCCGCTGCGGCGGGCGATCTCGGAGACCCGCAGCTCCGGCTCCTCGGGGGTGAAGGCCGCGATCACCCGCACCGCGCGGGCCAGCGACGACTCCCCGGTGGCGGCTCTGGACACGACGCGATCCTGCCAGCTCTCTCGTCCATTGAGAAGTTGCTACTCCGGCGGCCGGTCGTCGGCGGAACCTGATGACGACGACGAGGAGGTCGGGTGAGCGATACCCAGGTGTTCGAGACCGGATCGGCCGGGCCGGCGGCGCGGAGCGACGCGGAGGCCACCACCCTGCGGGTCGCGGCGAAGCGTCCGCGGGCCGACGGCGTGGTGGAGCTGGAGCTGGTCCCGCCCGCCGGGCGGCGGTTGCGGGACTGGGCGCCCGGCGCGCACGTCGACCTGCAGCTGCCGAACGGCATGACCCGCCAGTACTCGCTGTGCGGGGACCGCTGGGACCCGCACCGCTACCGGGTGGCGGTGCTGCGCGAGCCGGACGGCCGCGGCGGTTCGGCCGCCGTGCACGACGAGCTCGCGGTGGGCGACGAGATCGGCGTCGGCGGGCCGCGGAACAACTTCCCGCTGGTGCCCTCGGAGCAGTACCTGTTCGTGGCCGGCGGGATCGGGATCACCCCGCTGCTGCCGATGGTCGTGCAGGCCGATCTGCTCGACGCCGACTGGCGGCTGCTCTACGGCGGCCGGAGCCGCAGCTCGATGGCGTTCCTGGACGAGCTGGCCGGCTACGGCGACCGGGTCGTCGTCGCCCCGCAGGACGAGACCGGGCTGCTCGACCTGCCCGGGTTCCTCGGCCGGCCGCGGCCCGGCGTCCGGGTGTACGCCTGCGGGCCGGCGCCGCTGCTCGCCGCGACCGAGGCGGCCTGCGCGGACTGGCCGGAGCACACCCTGCGCACCGAGCGGTTCGTCGCCGCGGAGCCGGCCGCACCGGCCCGCCGCACACCGTTCGAGATCGAGCTGGCCCGCACCGGCGTGACCGTGCAGGTCACCCCGGAGCGGACGGTGCTCGACGCGGTCGCCGAGGCCGGGGTGGACGTGCTGTCGTCCTGCCGCCGCGGGGTCTGCGGCACCTGCGAGACCGAGGTCCTGGCCGGCGAGCCGGACCACCGCGACGCCCTGCTCACCGATCACGAGCGGCAGGCGGGCGACTGCATGTTCATCTGCGTGTCGCGCTCCCGCAGCGACCGGCTCGTGCTCGATCTTTGATCTCCCGACCCGCGGAGGCACCATCGTGACCACCACAAAGACCACCACAAGGACCAGCACACCGACCGGCGCGTCCGCCGTGGCCGGGGGCGCCGTGCCGCCCACCGACGACACCGACCCGTTCTCGCACGAGGTGCTGGAGGACCCGATCCCGCTGCACACCGCGCTGCGCGACGCCGGCCCGGTGGTGCACCTGACCCGGCACGACGTGTATGCGTTCGCCCGCTACGAGCAGGTGCACGCCGCGCTCGTCGACTGGCAGGGCTTCCAGTCGGCGGCCGGGGTCGGCCTGTCCAACTTCCGCTACGAGAAGCCGTGGCGGCCGCCGAGCCTGCTGCTGGAGGCGGACCCGCCGCGGCACGACGCGCCCCGCCGGGTGCTCGGCGCCGTGCTCGGCCCGCGCGAGCTGCGCCGGCTGCGCGCGGGCTGGCTCGCCGACGCCGAGGCGCTGCTCGACGAGGTGCTGGCCGGCGGCGACGAGTTCGACGGCGTCCGCTCGCTCGCCGAGGCGTTCCCGCTGCGGGTGTTCCCGGACGCCGTCGGGATCGGGAAGGACGGCCGGGAGAACCTGCTGCCCTACGGCGACTTCCTGTTCAACGCCTTCGGCCCGCACAACGACCTGGTCGCCGCCGGCGCGCCGCGGGCGGGCGAGCTCGCGGCCTGGGTGAACGCCCAGTGCGCCCGGGACGCGCTGAGCGACGACGGCTTCGGCGCCCGGATCTGGGCCGCCGCCGATCGCGGCGAGATCACCCACGAGCAGGCCCCGCTGGTGGTCCGCTCGCTGCTCTCCGCGGGCGTCGACACCACCGTGCATGCGCTGTCCGCGGTGCTCTACGCGTTCGCCACCTCCCCCGGGCAGTGGGAGCGGCTGCGCGAGCGGCCCTCGCTCGCCCGGGTCGCCTTCGACGAGGCGATCCGCTGGGAGTCGCCGGTGCAGACCTTCTTCCGGACCGCGACCACCGACGTCCGGGTCGGCGACCACGTGATCCCGGAGGGCAGGAAGATCCTGATGTTCCTCGGGTCCGCCAACCGGGACCCGCGCCGCTGGACCGACCCGGACGTCTTCGACCTGTCCCGGGATCCGTCCGGGCACGTCGGGTTCGGGATGGGCCTGCACCAGTGCGTCGGGCAGCACGTCGCCCGGCTGGAGGCGGAGGCGCTGCTCACCGCGCTGGCGTCGCGGGTGCGCGGCATCGAGCTCGCCGGCCCGACCGTGCGCCACCACAACAACACCCTGCGGGCCTGGGAGTCGGTGCCGCTGCGCATCCGGCGGTGAGGCGGGCGGGCCGGGCGGGATCGCGTCAGATCGCGCCCAGCCCGACCGCGGCGAGCGTGCCCGCCACGCCCAGGCCCAGGACCAGCCCGATCACCGCGTTCGTCCAGCGGGCGGCGCCACCGGCGTCGTCCCACCCGCGCCAGTGCGCCATCGCCACCCCGAGGCCCGCGCCGAAGGCCAGGCAGCCCAGCATCCAGGGCACGACCAGCCACCAGGACACCCCGCCGCTCATGAAGGCGATGGCCAGGAAGAACAGCCCGCTCCCCGCGGTGCCGGCGAACTCGACCCGGTTCACCCGGCGCCGGTGCCCGGGCCGGCCGCCGAGCGCACCGAACAGCGTGGTCAGGCCGCCGAGCAGCGGGAACAGCGTGCCGACGACGATCGGGAGCCCGTCCCGGACGAGCCCCGCAGTGCCGCCGCCGGAGCCGGGGAACGGCGAGGGAGCCTCGAGCAGTCGCACGGCGAGCGCGTCCACCGGGCGCCCGGAGTTGCCGAACACCACGACCGCGTCGCCGGTGGCCGGCTCGGTGAGCACGGTCGTCCAGGTGCCGGAGACGCCGCCGTTCTTCCACAGCAGGGTGCGCCCGCCGGCGTCGAGCACCTCCCAGCCGTAGCCGATCCGGCCGAGATCGGAGTCGGCGCGCGGCTGCGCGGCGAGCGCCACCGGTGACGACGGGTCGCCGGTCGCGGCCACGTAGCGGACCAGGTCGTCGACGGTGGACCAGACGCCGATGCCGGCGGGCGCGTCGCCCGCGCCGAGCCAGACCGGCTGCGGGCGGCCGGCGAGATCGTGCGAGCGGGCCGCACCGGGCGGCGGCGCGTCGAGCACCGCGGTCCCGGTCATGCCGAGCGGGCCGGCGACGATCTCGTCGACCAGCTGCGGGTACGGCGTCCCGGCGCGCTCGGCGAGCGCGTGACCGAGCAGCGCGCTGCCCAGGTTGGAGTAGTGGTGCTCGCCGCGCCCGGACAGCTCGGCCCGGTCGGCGGCGGCCAGGATGTCCGCGACGTCGTTGCCGTAGGGGTTCGCGCCGACGGCGCCGCGGGCGAACTCGGCGAGCCCGCCCGGGGTCCGCGGCAGCCCGGCGTGGTGGGTCGCGAGCTCGGCGAGCGTGACGTCGCCCGCGCCGCCGGGCCGCCACGGGTGGCCGGGCAGCACGTCCCGGACCCGCTCGTCGGACCGCAGCTCGCCGCGCCGCTCCAGCTCGGCGAGCACCGCCCCGGTGACGGTCTTGGTCACCGAGCCGATCTCGAACGGGGTGGCCGCGCCGACCGGCTCGCCGCGGCCGTCGTCGCCGATCCCGGCGACGGTGACCCGCCCGTCCCGGACGACGGCGGCGACCAGCCCGTGCCGGCCGGCCCCCGCCTCGGCCCGCAGCCGCTCGGCCAGCGCCGGATCGCCGGTGGTCTGCGGGCCGGGCGTGCTCGGCGCCGGTGCGAGCAGCCAGCCGAGCAGCCCGGCGACCAGTGCTCCGGCCGCCGCGGCGGCGAGCGCCCGCCGGGTGCGGACGGCGGGCGGGGACGGAGGACCGGCGGCGACCATGCCCCTACGTTATTCCGTAATTACGTCTGAGCCAAGTCAGATGGCGGTGAGCAGGCTCAGCGCGAACCGCCGGTCCGGGTCGATCCAGCGCCGGGTCGGCTCGAAGCCGGCCGCCGTGACGAACTCGTCGACCACCTCGGTGCGGAACTTGGCGGAGATCTCGGTGGCCATCTCCTCCCCCGCCAGGAAGCGCACGTCCAGGTCCAGTGCCCGCACCCGGACGTGCATGTCCCGGGAGGCGCGCAGCCGCATCTCGATCCATTCGTTGGCGGCGTCCCACAGCGCGACGTGTTCGAAGGCGTCCACCTCGAAGTTCGCGCCCAGCGCGCGGTTCAGCACGTAGAGCACGTTGCGGTTGAACTCGGCGGTGATCCCGGCCGCGTCGTCGTAGGCGGGCACCATCACCGCCGGGTCGGTGGCCAGGCCGGTGCCGAGCAGCAGCTGCTCGCCGGGCGCCAGGACGCCGCGCACGTGGGTCAGGAACTCGTGCCGCGGCCCGGGCAGCAGGTTCCCGATGGTCCCGCCCAGGAACGCGATCATGCGCTTGCCGCCGGGATCGGCGCCGGGCAGCCGGTCGAGGTCGCGGGTGAAGTCCCCGACGACGCCGTGCAGCGCCAGCGAGGGGTAGTCGCGGTGCAGCTCGTCGACGGCGCCGCGCAGCGCCGACTCGCTGACGTCCTGCGGCACGTACCGGCGCAGCGTCCCGGCCGCGGCGAACGCGTCCAGCAGCAACCGGGTCTTCGTCGAGGACCCCGATCCGAGCTCGACGACGGTGTCCGCCCCCGAGGAGCGGGCGATGTCGGCGACCGAGTCGGTGAGCAGCACCCGCTCGGTGCGGAACGGGTAGTACTCCGGCAGCTCGGTGATCTTCTCGAACAGCTCGGAGCCGCGGGCGTCGTAGAACCACTTCGGCGGCAGCTCCTTGGGCCGCGCGGTCAGTCCGCGGGCCACGTCGGCGCGCAGCGCTGCGTCGGCGTCGGCATCGGTGAGGTGGACGTCGAGCTGGATCAGTCCGGGAGTGGACACACTGCTCCTCTTGTCGGTCACCCGCGGGCTCGTGGCCCGGTCAGCGGGTACAGGTCGTGGTGCCCGGGCCGGGCCACCACCAGGTGCCGGTCGGGCACCTGCGTCCAGTCGGGGAACTCGTGGGTGGGCTCGGACGCGACCGTGGTCGCGCCGTCGTGGCCGCGCACGGCCAGCGCGTGCCGCCAGGCCGTCGCCCAGATCGTGGCGCCGTCGGTGAGCAGCAGGTTCAGCCGCGAACCCGGCGCGTCCCGGTCGACGGCCGCGCAGGTGCCGGCGAGCACGTCGGCCGGATCGTCCCCGGCCCGCAGCCGGGCCCGGACCAGCGCCCACAGCACCGCCGAGTCGGTGGGCGCGTCCAGGGTCATCAGGTCGGTCACCGGCAGCCGGGCGGCGGCACCGGCCAGCGAACCCGGCCAGTCCCGGACGACGCCGTTGTGGCTGAACAGCCAGCGCCCGTCGGTGAACGGCGCGGCGGCCGTCTCCACCACCGGCATGCCGACGGTGGCCGAGCGGACCGCGGCCAGCGCGGCACCGGTGCTGGTCGCCCCGGCCAGCGCGGCGAACGAGGTGTCCCCCCACAGCGGGCGGGCGGACCGGACCCGGGCCGGTGCGGCGGAACCCGCCGGGTACCAGCCCGCGCCGAAGCCGTCGGCGTTGATCGTGCCGCCGCCGCGCATGTCGGCCGGCGCGTAGGACTGCCGGAGCAGCCCGTGCTCGGGTTCCAGCAGGATCTCCGCCAGGGTGCGCGGCGGGCCCAGGTACGCCAGGTGCCTGCACACCGTCAGAGATCGGGGCCGGCGTCGCGGGCGAGCCGGAACCCGGAGAAGATCTGGCGGCGCACCGGGTGGTCCCAGTTGCGGAAGGTGGCCCGGATCGCGGACGGATCGGTGCCGAACGAGCCGCCGCGCAGCACCGCGTAGTCGCCGCCGAAGAACACCTCGGAGTACTCCGGGTACGGGAACATCCGGAACCCGGGATACGGGTGCCAGCCCGAGTCGCACCACTCCCAGACGTCGCCGAGCAGCTGGTGCACGCCCAGCGCCGAGGCGCCCGCCGGGTACGCCCCGGCCGGGGCCGGCCGCAGGTGCCGCTGGCCCAGGTTGGCGTGCGCGTCGGTCGGCCCGTCGTCGCCCCATGGGAAGCGCCGCGACCGGCCGGTCGCCGGGTCGTACCGGGCGGCCTTCTCCCACTCGGCCTCGGTCGGCAGCCGCTTGCCGGCCCACCGGGCGAACGCCTGCGCCTCGTGGAAGGTCACGTGCACGACCGGCTCGTCGGCCGGGACCGGCTCGACGACGCCGAACCGGCGCCGCCACCACGTGCCGTCGGCGTCCCGGGACCAGAACCGGGGCGCGGTCAGGTCCTCGGCGATCCGGTGCGCCCAGCCGGCGTCGGTCCACCAGCGCGGGTCGTCGTAACCGCCGGCGTCGACGAACGCGGTGTAGCGGCCGTTGGTGACCGGATAGGCGTCGATCACGAAGGCGGGCAGGTCGACGGTGTGCGCCGGCCGCTCGTTGTCCAGCGCCCACCGCTCGGCCGAGGTGCCCATCTCGAACGGGCCTGCCGGGACGGCCACCTCGGCGGTGTCGTCGACCGGCGCGGCCGGGCGCGGCGGCGGCGGGGCATCGAGCACCGGGGCGCCGGCCCGGAGCTGGTGGGTGGCGAGCATCGTCTCGTCGTGCTGCTGCTCGTGCGCGACGATCATCCCGAAGGCGAAGCCGTCGTGTTCCAGCGGCCGGCCGCGCAGCGGGCTGCGGTGCAGCGCGTCGAGCGCCTTGTCCCGGACCTCGCCGACGTACCGGCGGGCCTCGGCCGGGGTCAGCAGCGGCAGTTCCACCCGGGACGAGCGGGAATGCTGGAAGGCGTCGTAGAGGCCGTCGATCTCGGGGCGCAGCGGTTCCCGGCCGCCGACGTCGCGGACCAGCCAGAGCTCCTCCTGGGAGCCGATGTGCGCGAGGTCCCAGACCAGCGGCGACATCAGCGGGGAGTGCTGTGCCTGCAGCTCACCGTCGTCGAGATCGGTGAGCCGGGTGCTGCGCTCACGGGACCGGTCCAGCAGCGCGGCCACCCGCTCGCGGAGCAGTTCGGGGGTCTCCCCCGGCCCGGCGGGACCGGTGACGTGTGCGGGCCGGGCCCGCTCCGGCGGTGCCGGGTCCGGCCGGGCGGTTTCCGTGCGGGTCACGTCGGACTGGGTCACCTCACACCCTCCTGGATGCGTGCGGGATTCCGGGCCGGGTCGCCGGACGCGTCCGGTGGGACGTCGCCCAGGTACAGCCCCGGGGGGAACGGCACGGCGGTGGTCGCCGCGCCGTCGATCGTGTTCTCCAGCGGGTAGATGTCGTCGGCCGGGCAGCGGCCGCGCAGCACCCGGTGCTCGGTCACCTCGCGCATCCGCGACAGCAGCGGCCCGGGGGCGTCGACCAGCGGATGCCCGCCGGCCGAGAGCACGTCGTGGGCGAGCGGGAACAGCGCCGCCGCGGCGGCGCCCAGCGCCGGATCGGCGAGCGCGTCGCGGGCGGCGGGCACCCACGCGTCCCGGACCGGCGCGCAGATCTCCCGCACCCGGTCGACCACCGCGTCCGACGAGGTCAGCGCCAGCAGCACGGCGGTCGGCAGCGCCCAGTCGTCGCCGGGCTGGCCGTCGACGTAGCGCACCTCCAGATGCCCGTGCGGCCGGACCGGCGGGAACAGCGTCGAGATGTGGTAATCGAGATCCGCCTCGGTCGGCGGCCGCTCCAGGACACCCTCGGCGACCCGGCCGGACACCCAGTCGGCGAACGTGACCCCGGACGGGACCGCCCAGGTGCCGGTGCCGCGCACGCACAGCAGCGGGGTGTCCAGCACCCGCCGCGCCCAGGTCGCGGCCGGATCCGGGTCGGTCACCGGCGGCGGCGCGGTGCGGCCCGGATCGAGGCTCAGCCAGCACGCCTGCCGGGACGACTTCCAGCCGGTGCGCCTGCCGTGCTGGACCGGCGAGTTCGCGAACGCCGCGACCAGCACCGGGCCGAGCTCGTGCAGCACCGCCCAGCGCTGCGCGATCCGGTCCGCCGGGCCGGCGTCCAGGCACACCTGGACCGCGGCGGTCGAGCACATGCCGCTGCGGCCGTGCGGGCCGACCCGGTCGAACACCGACTCCATCGCGGCGTACCGCGGGAGATCGAGCAGGCGCTGCGCCGGGCGGACCGGATCGGCGGCGCGGTCGTGCGGCGCCAGTCCGTGCCGGGCGAGCAGGTGATGGAGGTGCGCCGCGTCCGCGGTGACGTCTCCCACCAGCGGGAACAGCCCGTCCGACGGCGGGCTGGAGATCTCGATCTGGCCACCGGGCTCGACGGTGACGATGCCTCCGGCCGGCAGCGGCCTGCCGTGCGAGGACGGGTTCAGGGCGGGTGGGGTGTGCGCGCCGAGCGCCGCGCGCAGGAGGTCCAGGTCGACCGGCTCACCGGGCCGGTCCGGGTGGTGGAGCATCCACTCGATCTCGACTCCGACCAGGGCCGGGGGCCCGTGCTTGAAGCACACCGACGCCACGTAGGCCTCGGCCGCGGCTCTGCTGCGGAGCCGGCCGTCCCCCCGTGCGACGCTCTCGTCGTCCGCTGTCACCACGACGACGCTACCCCCGCCGGGTGACGGTCGCAGGTCGCCGAGAGGGTAAGCGACGCCACGTCGCGTCACTCCCCGGCAAGCCGGACAAGCGTACGGAATACTGGGGTCATGCCCCGCGTCAGCACGGACCAGCTCGCCGCCCGGCGCAGGCAGATCCTGGACGGTGCCCGGACCTGTTTCGCCGACCACGGCTACGAGGGCGCCACCGTCCGCCGTCTGGAGCAGTACACCCGGCTGTCCCGCGGAGCGATCTTCCACTACTTCCGGGACAAGGAGGCGCTGTTCCTGGCGCTCGCCGAGCAGGACGCCACCCGGATGGCCGACGTCGTCGCCGAGCAGGGCCTGGTGCAGGTCATGCGCGACCTGCTCGACGCCGACTCCGACCGCAGCTGGCTCGGCACCCGGCTCGAGGTCTCCCGGCGGCTGCGCACCGAGCCGGATTTCCGGGCCCGCTGGCAGGAGCACTCGGTGGCGCTCACCGCGGCCACCCGGGCCCGGCTGGAACGGCAGGCCGCCGCCGGCGCGCTCCGCGACGACGTGCCGGTCCCAGTGCTCGCGCAGTACCTGGAGCTGGTCCTGGAGGGGCTGGTGTCGCACCTGGCGATGGGCCTGCCCACCGACGACCTCGACGCCGTCCTGGACGTCGTCGAGAACGGGGTCCGGGCGGTCACCCACACTCCCTGATGCGGTCCGGCGGCACCGCCAGCATGATCGGGTGCATGCCGTTCCCGTTCCATCCCGCCGGCGACGACCCGGTCCCGGCCGCCGTCCGCGGCTTCGCCAGGGCGCACCCCGACCTGGTCGAGCTGCACACCGATCCCGTCCACCTGGTCGCCCGCAGGCGGTCCCCGCAGCGCCGGGTCGGGCTGGTGTCCGGCGGCGGTTCCGGGCACGAACCGCTGCACGCCGGGTTCCTCGGCCGCGGCATGCTCGACGCCGTCGCCCCCGGCGCCGTGTTCACCTCCCCGCACAACAAGGCGGTGCTGCACGCCTCCCGGGCGGCCGCCGGCCCCGACGGCGTGGTGCACGTGGTCAAGAACTACACCGGGGACCGGATCAACTTCGGGATCGCCGCCGAGCGGCTGCGGATGGAGGGCATCGACGTCCGCCGGGTGCTGGTCGACGACGATCTCGCCACCGACGGCCTGGACACCGCCACCGGCCGTCGCGGGACCGGGGCGACCGTGGTCGTGGAGAAGATCCTCGGCGCGGCCGCCGACACCGGCGCCGGCCTGGACCCGCTTGCCGAGCTGGGTACCGCCGTGGTGGCCGCGTCGCGCAGCCTGGCCGTCGCCTCCCGCGCGCAGAGCTCGGCCCGCACCGGCGAGCCGGCGTTCACGCTCGACGGCGAGCTCGACTACGGCGTGGGCATCCACGGCGAGCGGGCCCGGCGGTCGATCCCGCGGCCGCCGACCGACGAGCTCGTCGGCCGGATGCTGGACGAGATCGTCGGCGGCCTGCCGGACGGGGACCCGGCCGCGGTGCTGGTCGTCAACGGGTTGGGCGGGACCTCCCTGCTGGAGCTGTACGTGCTGGCCGAGCTGGCGTCGGCCGGCCTGGCCGAACGCGGGCTGGAGCCGGCCGGGCTGCTGGTCGGCACCTTCGTCCCGGCCCTGGACATGGCCGGGTTCTCGCTGACCGTGACCCGCCTTCGGCCGGACTGGATCCCGCTCTGGGCCGCCCCCGCCGAGACCCCCGCCTTCCCGCGCGCCACCACGGAGGACCAGTGAGCCGACTCGACCAGGACGCCGTCCTCGACCGTTTCGCCCGCGCCGTCGAGGACGGCCACGCCGCGCTCACCGATCTCGACCAGCACTCCGGCGACGGCGACTTCGGCGACAACCTGCGGGCCGGGGTACGGCAGGCGGTGCGGCTCGCCGAGGGCCGCCGGCGCGGGTTCGCCGCGCTCGGCGAGGTGTTCCTCGACGAGGTCGGCGGCACCAGCGGGCCACTGCTCGGGCTGCTGTTCACCGAGATCGCGCGGGCGCTGGGGACCGTGCAGTCGGCCGACGGCGATCTCGCCGCGCTGACCTCCGGTGCCCGGGACGGGCTGACCGCGATCCAGCGGGTCGGCGAGGCCCGCGAGGGGGACCGGACGCTGGTCGACGCGCTCGCGCCCGCGGTGAGCGCGCTCGGTCACGGCTACGCTGCCGCGGCGACGGCGGCCCGGGAGGGCGCCGAGCGGACCGCCGACCTGACCGCGCGGCACGGCCGGGCGTCGTACCTGGGTGAGCGGGCGCGGGGCAGGCCGGATCCGGGCGCGGTCGGGGTGGCCCTGCTGTTCTGGGTGGTCGCGACGGTCGCCGAGCCGGACGCGGCGGCGCCGAACCCGCTGGACGGCGTCTGAGGCCCGGGCCGGGTCAGCGGGTCGTCGGCGCCGTCTCCGGCGCGAACTGGGTCCGGTGCAGGGTGGCGTACCGGCCGCCCGCGGCCAGCAGCTCGTCGTGGGTGCCGGTCTCCACGACCCGGCCGGCCTCCAGCACCGCGATCCGGTCGGCGGCCCGGACGGTGGACAGCCGGTGCGCGATCACGATCGCGGTCCGCCCGACGAGCGCCTCGGCGAGCGCCTCCTGCACGGCGACCTCGGACTCCGAGTCCAGGTGCGCGGTGGCCTCGTCGAGGATCACCACCCGCGGCCGGGCCAGCAGCAGCCGGGCGATCGTCAGCCGCTGGCGCTCGCCGCCGGAGAGCCGGTAGCCCCGCTCGCCGACGACGGTGTCCAGGCCGTCCGGCAGCGCGGCCATCAGGTCACCGAGCCGGGCCCGGCGCAGCGCGTCGAGCATCTCCTCGTCGGTGGCCTCCGGGGCGGCGTAGCGCAGGTTCCCGCCGATCGTGTCGTGGAACAGGTGCCCGTCCTGGGTCACCATGCCGACGGTGCGGCGCAGCGTCGCGAAGCCGAGGTCCCGGACGTCGACACCGGACAGCTCGACGGCGCCGGAGTCGACGTCGTAGAGCCGCGGGACCAGGCCGGCCAGCGTGGACTTGCCCGCCCCGGAGGTCCCGACCAGTGCGAGCAGCCCGCCGCCGTGCACGTGCAGGTCGATGCCGTGCAGCACCTCGGTGTTGATCCGCCGGTCGAGGACCGCGACCTCCTCCAGCGACGCCAGGGACACGTCGGCGGCGTTCGGGTAGGTGAACCGGACGTCGCGCAGCCGCACGTCCACCGGCCCGTCCGGCAGGGTCCGCGGGCGCTGCGGCTCGGTGATCGACGGGACCAGGTCGAGCACCTCGAAGACCCGCTCGAACGCGACGAGCGCGGTCATCACGTCCACCCGGGCGTTCGCCAGCGCCGTCATCGGCGTGTAGAGCCGGGTGAGCAGCAGCCCGAGCGCGACGACCGTGCCGGCCGGGATCTGCCCGGTCACCGCCAGGTAGCCGCCGAGCCCGTAGATCAGCGCCTGGGCCAGCGCGGACACCAGCTGCAGCGCGGTCACGAACAGCCGGGACACCATCGCCGACCGGACGCCGATCTCGCGGACCCGGGCGACCTGCCCGCGGAACACCCCCGCCTCCTCGGCCGGGTCGCCGAACAGCTTCACCAGCGTCGCGCCGGGGGCGGAGAACCGCTCGGTCATCTGGTTGCCCATGGTGGCGTTGAGCTCGGCCGCCTCCCGGCGCAGCTCGGCCAGCCAGATGCCCATCCGGCGGGCGGGCAGCACGAACACCGGCAGCAGCAGCATCGCGAGCAGCGTGACCTGCCAGGCCAGGCCGAGCATCACGGCGATCGCCAGCACCAGCTGGATGGTGTTGGCCAGCACCGTGGACAGGGTGCTGGTGATCGCCGTCTGGGCGCCGATGACGTCGTTGTTGAGCCGGCTGACCAGCGCCCCGGTGCGGGTGCGCGCGAAGAACGCCAGCGGCATCGCCTGCACGTGCCCGAACACCGCGACCCGCAGGTCGGCGATCAGGCTCTCGCCGAGCCGGGCCGAGAACCAGCGGCCGGCGAGCCCGACCACCGCCTCCAGGACCGCCATCCCGGCGATGGCACCGGCGATCACGATGATCACCCGGGCAGCGTCCGGGATGTCGTTGGCGGCGACGATCGTGTTGACCACCCGCCCGGCCAGCAGCGGGGTGAGCACGCCGATCACCGCGGTGACCGTGGTCAGGGCCAGGTAGCCCGCCAGCCAGCGCCGGTAGGGCCGGACGAAACCCCAGATGCGGGGCCAGGTGCCCTGCGCGATGGAGCCGCGGCGGATGGACTGTGAGTCCGCTCCCCGGATGACCCCGCGCATCAGGGTGAGCGGGCGATCCAACGATGTTCCCCTTCGCCGGTGGTGGACGGCGAGGGTTCACGTTACGACGGGGATGATCCGCCGGCGCGCCGGCTGTGCCCGGTCCGGCCGTCGGGCCGGGTCCCGGCGTGCGACGACGCCGTACCGGGGCCGTGTCGGGCCCGGTCGGCGTCGCCGGTGGTCGTGTGCGTCCGTACGGTCCGCCCGCTGCTCGACGGACCGGTGGACGGCTACTTCTTCTTGGTGCGGGTGGCCCCGCCGCGACCGCGCAGGGTGACCCCGGTCTCGGAGAGGACGCGGTGCACGAATCCGTAGGACCGGCCGGTCTGCTCGGCGAGCGACCGGATACTGGCGCCCTTCTCGTACTTCTTCTTCAGATCGGCCGCGAGTTTCCCCCGCTGCGTCCCGGTGATCCGGGCGCCCTTCTTCAGCTCGGCCATGGGCCCTCCTCATCCCCACCGCGGATGCCCCCGCGGACCGCCGCATCCGGCGCGACGATCAGGCCATGATGATCCAGATGATGATTTCTGGCCAGAACGCGGAAAACGCGATCGGTGAGCGGTTACCCCGAATGGCGCACACGCTTCGGTGACCAGTCGGGAGTTCGTCCGCCCACCAGCAGAATGGTGTCACCCGTTGGAATCCATCTCGCACCATTCCGGCCGTTGCCGGTCACGGAGCCTCATCAAGATCGACGATCTTGGTGCTCCGGACGGGTGATCACGGGCCCGTGCGACGACCGGTCGGCCGACGCGCCGGTTCAGGCGAGCTGGACGAGCTCCAGGTAGTCGGCCGACCAATGGTCCTCGGTCCCGTCCGGCAGCACGATCACCCGGTCCGGCTCCAGCGCCTCCACCGCGCCCGGGTCGTGCGTCACCAGCACGACGGCGCCCTCGAACCGGCGCAGCGCGTCGAGCACCTGCTCGCGGCTCGCCGGGTCCAGGTTGTTCGTGGGCTCGTCGAGCAGCAGCACGTTCGCCGCCGACGACACCAGCCCGGCCAGCGCGAGCCGGGTCCGCTCGCCACCGGACAGCGTGCCCGCCGGCTGGTCGAGCTGCTCGCCGGAGAACATGAACGAGCCGAGCAGGGTGCGCAGCTGCTGCTCGGGCGAGTCCGGCGAGGCGTGCCGGATGTTGTCCCAGACCGACGCGTCCATGTCGAGGGTGTCGTGCTCCTGGGCGAAGTAGCCGGTCCGCAGCCCGTGCCCGGGCACGACCTCGCCGGAGTCGGCCGCCTCGGTGCCCGCGAGCAGCCGCAGCAGGGTCGTCTTGCCCGCGCCGTTGAGGCCGAGCACGACCACCTTGGTGCCGCGGTCCACCGCCAGGTCGACGCCGGTGAACACCTCCAGCGAGCCGTATGCCTTGGTCAGCCCCTCCGCGGTGAGTGGGGTCCGGCCGCACGGGGCCGGGGTGGGGAACCGGATCCTCGCCACCCGGTCGGCCTGGCGCTCGTCGTCCAGCCCGGCGAGCAGCTGGTCGGCGCGCCGCGCCATGTTCTTCGCGGCGACCGCCTTGGTGGCCTTCGCGCCCATCTTCGCGGCCTGCGCGTGCAGCGCCGACGCCTTCTTCTCCGCGTTGGCGCGCTCCCGGCGGCGGCGCTTCTCGTCGGTCGAGCGGGCCTCCAGGTAGCGCTTCCAGTCCATGTTGTACTGGTCGGCCTCGCCGCGGGTGGCGTCGAGGAACCACACCTTGTTGACGACCGCGGCCAGCAGGTCGGTGTCGTGGCTGATCACCACCAGGCCGCCCTCGTGGTTCTGCAGGAACGAGCGCAGCCAGGTGATCGAGTCGGCGTCGAGGTGGTTGGTCGGCTCGTCGAGCAGCAGCGTGGTCGCCGACTGCGAGCCGCCGTCGGAGGCGGCGAACAGGATGCGGGACAGCTCCACCCGGCGCCGCTGCCCGCCGGACAGCGTCCGCATCGGCTGGGCGAGCACCCGGTCCGGCAGACCGAGGTGGGTGCAGATCCGGGCGGCCTCCGACTCCGCGGCGTACCCGCCGAGCGCCGAGAACCGCTCCTCCAGCCGCCCGTACTCGCGGACCGCCTTCTCGTTCTCCGGGCCGTCGACCAATTCGGCCATCGCCGTCTGGGCCTTCTCCATCTTCGCCAGCAGCGTGTCCAGGCCGCGAGCGGACAGCACCCGGTCCTTCGCGGTGATCGACAGGTCGCCCTCGCGCGGGTCCTGCGGCAGGTAGCCGATCGGCGAGTTGGAGCGGACGTCGCCGGAGTAGGGCTCGCCCTCCCCCGCCAGCACCCGCATCGAGGTCGTCTTCCCTGCGCCGTTGCGGCCGACCAGGCCGATCCGGTCGCCGGGCTGGACCCGCAGATCCGCCCCGGAGAGCAGGATCCGCGATCCGGCGCGGAGTTCGAGGGCGTTCGCGGTGATCACGTGGAAGGGCTCCAGACGGAGTCGTCGGGGTGGGCGCTGAGAGTTCGGGAGCGACGGGGCGGGCACACGGGTGCCCGGCGACACCGGCTACTCGATCAGGACCACTCCGCCAGGCTACCGGCCCGGGCGACCCGTTTCCCCACGTAGGGTCGGCTCCCATGACCGATCTCACCTTGTCCGGGCGGACCGCCCTGGTCACCGGCGGCTCGCGCGGCATCGGGTACGGCATCGCGGCGGGCCTGCTCGCCCGCGGCGCCTCGGTGACGATCACCGGCCGGCGCGAGCCCGAGCTGGCCGCGGCCGCCGCGGCGCTCGCCGACGGGATCGGCGGCGACCGGTCGCGGGTGCTCGCCGTGCCGGGCAACGCCGGCGACGAGGACCACCGCGCCGAGGTCGCCGACCGGACCGTCGCGACGTTCGGGTCGCTCGACATCCTGGTCAACAACGCCGGGATCAACCCGCAATACGGCCCGCTGGTCGACGCCGACCTGGCCGCGGTGCGGAAGATCTTCGAGGTGAACGTGGTGGCCGCGCTGGGCTTCGTGCAGCAGGCGCACCGGGCCTGGATGGGCGGGCACGGCGGGTCGGTGGTCAACGTGGCCTCGGTCGGCGGGCTGCGGCCGACCGGCGTGATCGGCGCCTACGGCGCGTCCAAGGCCGCGCTGATCACGCTGACCGAGGAGCTGGCCGGGCAGCTCGGGCCCGGGATCCGGGTGAACGCGGTCGCCCCGGCCGTGGTGAAGACCCGCTTCGCCGAGGCGCTCTACGCGCACGACGAGGAGGGCCTCGCCGCCGGCTACCCGATGAAGCGGCTCGGGGTGCCCGCCGACGTCGCCGAGGCCGTCGCCTTCCTGGTCTCCGACGCCGCGTCCTGGATCACCGGCGAGACACTGCGGATCGACGGTGGCAGCCTGGTCTCCGGCCGGCACGTCTGACGGGAGGGTTCGGGGTGCGCACCGAGGCGGGTGACGGGGCCGGGACCGGCCCGGTTCTCGACGTGCTCGTACTGGGCGGCGGGCCGGCCGGGCGGGCGCTCGCCGGGGCCTGTGCCGGGCACGGCCTGCGGACCGCGCTCGCCGATCCCGCACCGGACCGGCCGTGGGACGCCACCTACTGCGCCTGGCCCGAGGAGCTGCCCGCCGACCTGCCCCGATCGGCGGTGGCGGCCCGACCGCGGGCCCGCGCGGTGCTGCCCGGCGGCACCGCGCGCGACCTGGGTGCCTACGCCGTGCTGGACACCGCCGGCCTGCGCGACCACCTGGACTCCCGGCTCGGCGCGGTCACCGTGCTGACCGGGCGGGCCGACGCCGGGGACGTGCGCCGCACCGGCGACCGGTACCGGATCGCGCTCCGGGCGGCGGGCGGCGGGTCCGGGAGCCCGGCGAGCACCGGCAGTTCCAGCGCGGACCCGGCGGGCACCGGCAGCGGGGGTGCAGCGGCCACCAGCAGCGCGGGCGCGGCGGCGCCCGTCGTCGACGCCGCACTTGTCGTCGACGCGACCGGCGCCCCGTCCCGGCTGCGCCCCCCGGCCGGCCCGGCGACCGAGCAGACCGCCTACGGCGTCGTCGTCGGCGAGGACGCCGCCCGGCCGGTCGTGGCACCGGGCGAGGCGGTGTTCATGGACTGGCGCTCCCCCGCCCCCGCACCCGCACCCGGCTGGACCGACTGGCCGACGTTCCTCTACGCCGTCCCCTACGGCGACGGGACGGTCCTGCTGGAGGAGACCTCACTCGCCCGCCGGCCCGGCCTCCCGCTGGCCGAGCTGCGCGAACGGCTGGCCGCCCGGCTGGCCGGGCTCGGCGTCCCGGTCCCCGGCGACGCCCCGGTGGAGCGGGTCCGGTTCCCGGTCGACTCGCCGCGGGCCGCGGCGCATCCGGTGCCGTTCGGCGCGGCGACCCCGCTGGTGCATCCGGCGACCGGGTTCAGCGTCGCCCCGGCGCTGCAGCTGGCCCCCGCGGTGGCCGCGGTGCTGGCCCGCCGGCTGCCGGACGGCCCGGACGCGGCGGCGGCCGCCGTGGCGGCGCTGCTGTGGTCACCGTCGGCGCGGATGGTGCACCTGCTGCGCCGGCACGGCCTGCGGACCGTGCTCGACCTGCCCGCCCGGCTGGTGCCCGGCTTCTTCGACGCGTTCTTCGCCGGGCGCAGCGGCCGGGCCTTCCTCACCGGCCGCGACGACCTCGGCGGGACGCTGGCCGGGATGGCGGGCGTGTTCCGGGCCGCGCCCGCGCCGGTCAAGGGACACATGCTTCGTTCGGCCGTACGGCTTCACCCGGTCGGGTGATGACCGGCGGCCGTGCCGATCGGTTGAGCGGGGTACCGGTAGTAACATCGGGGTACTCAGCGTCGAGGGGCCGCCCGCACCGGGCGGGTGCGGTCCCGCTCCCCATCGGAGGCTGCCCATGCCCGCATACAAGACCATCGTCGTCGGGACCGACGGCTCGTCGACCTCGTTCGCGGCCGTCGAGCGTGCGGCCGGGGTTGCCGCCGACAGCGGCGCCACCCTGGTCATCGTCTCCGCCTACACCCCGGCCAGCCGGGAGGACACCGCCGCCGCCGAGGACGCGCTGAAGGACGAGGCGTACCTGGTCACCGGCTGGACACCGGCCGAGGAGGCGCTGCGCGAGGCCGCCGACCGGGCGGCCGCGGCCGGCGCCCGGAACGTGACCACGCACGCCGAGGACGGCGCCCCGGTCGACGTGCTCCGCAAGGCCGTCAAGGACCACCACGCGGACCTGCTGGTGGTCGGCAACCGCGGGCTCAACACGTTCTCCGGGCGGCTGCTCGGGTCCGTCCCCGCCGACGCCACCCGGCGCGCCGGGGTGGACGTGCTCGTCGTGCACACCACCTGATCCGTGTCCGACGAGCGTCCCCCCGAGCGCAGGCCGCTGCCCGATCCCGCGCAGATCGACTGGAGCGAGATCGAGGCACCCGTCCTCGACGAGTTCATCCTCGGCGCCCCGCGCGAGTTCACCCGGGACGAGCTCGTCGAGGCCACCGGGCTCGACCCGGAGGAGTCCGGCCGCCTGTGGCGGGCGCTCGGCTTCCCCGATCCGGACCCGGACGACCGCGTCTTCACCCGGGTCGACCTGGAGGCGGCGCGCAAGGTCGTCGACCTGACCCGCGAGTGGCTGCCCCAGCACGGCCCCCGGGAGGCCGTCGCCCGGGCGATCGCCCAGTCGCTGTCCCGGCTCGCGGAGTGGCAGGTCGGGATGCTCGCACAGGTGGCCGCCGCGCACGTCGGCGAGCTGACCCCACGGGACGCCGCCCGGCTCGCCGCCGAGGTCCTCCCCGAGCTGGAGAGCCTGCAGTCCTACGTCTGGCGGCGGCACCTCGCGGCGACCGCGGTCCGGTGGACGGCGGGCGCCCAGCGCTCCGACACCGAGCTGATCTCCGCCGACACCTGGCCGCTGTCGGTCGGGTTCGCCGACATGGTCGGCTTCACCCGCACCACCCGCCGCCGGTCGATGGCCGAACTCGGCGAGATGATCGAGCGGTTCGGCGCCGTCACCAACGAGGTGATCGCGAACGGCCGCGGCCGGATCATCAAGACCGTCGGCGACGAGGTGCTGTTCGCGACCGAGCATCCCGCCGACGCCGCGGCGATCGCGCTCGGGCTGCGCGACCGGGTGCGGACCGAGCCGTCGCTGCCGTTGCTGCGGATCGGGATCGCGCACGGGATGGTGCTGGCCCGCTACGGCGACGTCTACGGCGAGGTCGTCAATGTCGCCGCCCGGCTGACCTCCGAGGCCCGCCCGGACACCGTGCTGGTGGACCGGGAGATGCACGAGTCCCTGCGCGACGATCCCCGCTTCGACCTGCGGCGGATCGCCACCCTGCACACCCGCGGCTACACCCACCTGCGCGCCTGGGCGCTGCGCGGCGCCCGGGAGCGCTGAGGTCACCCGCCGGGGACCGCAGTTGACCTCAACCCCGGTTCAGCAGACAGGGTCGCCGGTATGACCAGCACCCCGGCGGTCCGGCCGGCCGCATCCGGCACATCCACGACGAGCCCGGCGCGCGCTCCTGACGGCCCGCCTGCCGACGAGCTGCCCCCGGACGTGGTCGCGTACCTGGACCGGATCGGTGTCGCACCGGGCCCGCCCGACGTCGCGCTGCTGAGCCGGATCGTCCGGGCCCACGTCGCGACGATCCCGTTCGAGAACCTCGATCCGTTCACCGGGACCGAGCCGCCGGTCGAGCGGGCCGGCATCGTCGCGAAGCTGGTGCACGGCCGCCGCGGCGGCTGGTGCTTCGAGCACAACCGGCTGCTGCACGACGTGCTCGGCGACCTCGGGTACCGGGTCACCCCGCTGGTCGGCCGGGTCCGGCTGGGCCTGCCCGACGGCGCACCGCCGACGATGCGCACGCACCGGCTCACCCTGGTCGAGACAGCGGGGGCCTCAGGGGGCTCCTTCGTCGCCGACGTCGGTTTCGGCGGCACCGTTCCCTCGGAGCCGCTGCGACTGGTCAGCGGCACCGCCCAGCCGACGGCGCACGCCGAGCACCGCTTCCGGACCGACGGCGCGGGCACCTGGACCCAGCAGCGGCGCGGCGGCGGGGAGTGGCTCACCCAGTACACCTTCGACCTGACCCCGGTACCGGACATCGACTACGCGATGGGCTCCTGGTACCTGACCCACCATCCGGGGTCGCACTTCCGGACCGGGCTGGTCGCCGCGTACTCGGGCGCCGACCGGCGCGCCACGCTGGCCGGGACCCGCTACACGCTGCGCCGGACGGACGGCCGCACCGAGGAGCGGGAGCTCACCACATCGGCCGAGGTGATCCGGGTGCTGGAGGCCGAGTTCGGCATCGACACCTCGGGGGTCGCCGGACTGGAGCAGCGGATCCGCACCGCCCACCTCGGCTGAGCCCGCTCATGCCACGAGCGGGCCACCCGCGGCGGTGATCGCCACGGGAGGCCCCGCTCGTCGGGGGTGCTGCGGGTCAGACCCGAAAGCCGAGGGCGCGCAGCTGCTCGCGGCCGTCCTCGGTGATCTTCTCCGGGCCCCACGGCGGCATCCAGACCCAGTTGATCCGGATGTCGGAGACCAGCCCGCCGTCCGGACCGGCGGTGAGCGCGGAGCGGGTCTGCTCCTCGATCACGTCGGTCAGCGGGCAGGCGGCGGAGGTCAGCGTCATGTCGATGACCGCCGTGTCGCCGTCCCGGTCGATGCCGTAGACGAGACCCAGATCGACGACGTTGATGCCGAGCTCGGGATCGACGACGTCCTTCATCGCCTCCTCCAGCTGGTCCTGGGTGGCGCCCTCGGCCGGGGCCGCAGGCGGCTCGGGCATCCCGGCCGCCCCGCGGACGACGTCGGTGTCCTGCTCGGTGGTCTGCTGCTCGGTCGTGTCGCTCATGCCGGAGATCCCTCCGTCGTTGATGCCGCCGCGTCGGCGGTGTCGATCGTCGCGTCGGTGCGGGAGACCGCGTCCTTGAACGCCATCCAGCCCAGGAGAGCACACTTCACCCGGGCCGGGTACCGGGCGACGCCGGCGAAGGCGACGCCGTCGCCGATGACGTCCTCGTCCGGCTCGACCTTGCCGCGGCCCTGCGCCATCTCCTGGAACGCCGCCATGACCTTCCACGCCTCGCCGACCGGCCGGCCGACGACGAGATCGTGCAGCACCGAGACCGATGCCTGGCTGATCGAGCAGCCGAGGCTCTCGTAGGACACGTCCCGGACCACCGTCGCCGTGTCGTCCAGGGTGACCCGCAACGTCACCTCGTCCCCGCAGGTCGGGTTCACGTGGTGGGTCTCGGCGTGGTAGGGGTCGCGCAGGCCGGACCCGTGCGGGTCGCGGTAGTGGTCCAGGATGATCTCCTGGTACATCTGCTGCAGCTGCACGTCGGTCACACCGTCCCGAAGAACTTCTGGGCGGCCCGGACCCCGTCGGCCAGCGCCTCGACCTCGTCGAGCGTGTTGTACACGGCGAACGAGGCGCGGGCGGTGGCCACGATCCCGTAGCGCCGGTGCAGCGGCCACGCGCAGTGGTGCCCCACCCGGATCGCGATCCCGCGGTCGTCGAGCACCTGGGACAGGTCGTGCGCGTGGATGCCGTCCACCACGAACGACACCGCTCCCCCGCGCCCCTGCACCGAGGTGGGTCCGACGATCCGCACACCGTCGATCGCGGACAGCCGGTCGAGTGCGGCGGCGGTGAGCTCCGCCTCGTGCGCGGCGACCGCGTCCATCCCGATGTTCTCGAGGTAGTCGACGGCCGCGCCGAGCCCGACCGCCTGCGACGTCATCGGCACGCCGGCCTCGAACCGCTGCGGCGGTGCCGCGTAGGTCGAGCCCTCCATCCGCACCATCTCGATCATCGACCCGCCGGTGAGGAACGGCGGCAGCTCCGCCAGCAGCTCGCGCCGGCCGTACAGCACGCCGACGCCGGACGGGCCGAGCATCTTGTGCCCGGAGAACACCGCGAAGTCGACGTCGAGCGCGTGCAGGTCGACCGGCATGTGCGGCACCGACTGGCAGGCGTCGAGCACGGTCAGCGCGCCGACCGCGCGGGCCCGGCGGACCAGCTCGGCCACCGGGGACACCGCCCCGGTCACGTTCGACTGGTGGGTGAAGGCGACGACCTTCGTGCGCTCGGACAGCTCGAGGCCGTCGAGGTCGATCCGGCCGTCGCCGGTCACCGGGTACCAGCGCAGGGTCGCCCCGGTCCGCCGGCACAGCTCCTGCCAGGGCACCAGGTTCGCGTGGTGCTCCAGCTCGGTGGTGACGACCTCGTCGCCGGGGCCGAGCGCGAACCGCTCCGACTCCGGGCCGAGACCCTCCCGGACCGAGGCGTTGCCCATGCCGTAGGCGACCAGGTTGATGCCCTCGGTCGCGTTCTTCACGAACACGACCTCGTCGTCGTCCGCTCCGACGAACGCCGCGATACGCGCGCGGGCGGACTCGTAGGCGTCGGTGGCCTCCTCGGCGAGCTGGTGCGCGCCCCGGTGGACGGCCGCGTTGTGCCGTTCCAGGAACGCCCGCTCGGCGTCGAGCACCTGGCGCGGACGCTGCGACGTCGCGCCGGAGTCGAGGTAGACCAGCGGCCTCTCCTCGCGCACGGTGCGCGCGAGGATCGGGAAGTCCGCCCGGATCCGGGCCACGGTGTCGGCGTCCAGGCCGCCCGTGGTCCCGGTTCCGTGGGTGAGGGTCATGATCAGACCGCCGCGGCCTTGGTGAACCGCTCGTAGCCGCTGCGCTCGAGCTCGTCGGCCAGCTCGGGACCGCCGGACTCGACGATCCGGCCGCCGGCGAACACGTGCACGTGGTCGGGCCGGATGTGGTTCAGGATCCGGGTGTAGTGCGTGATCAGCAGGACGCCGGTCTCGCCGCCCTCCCGGTACCGGTTCACGCCCTCGGAGACGACGCGCAGGGCGTCGACGTCCAGGCCGGAGTCGGTCTCGTCCAGGATGGCGATCTTCGGGTGCAGCAGGCCGAGCTGCAGCACCTCGTGCCGCTTCTTCTCGCCGCCGGAGAAGCCCTCGTTCACCGAGCGGTCGGCGAACTCGGCGGAGATGTCCAGGTCGGACATCGCCTCCTTGACCTCCTTGACCCAGGTGCGCAGCTTCGGCGCCTCGCCGCGCACCGCGGTGGCCGCGCTGCGCAGGAAGTTCGCCATCGACACGCCCGGGACCTCGACCGGGTACTGCATGGCGAGGAACAGGCCGGCCCGGGCCCGCTCGTCGACCGCCATGTCCAGGACGTTCTCGCCGTCCAGGAGCACCTCGCCCGAGGTGATCGTGTACTTCGGGTGCCCGGCGACCGCGTAGGCCAGCGTGGACTTGCCCGAGCCGTTCGGGCCCATGATCGCGTGCGTCTCGCCCGCGCGGACGGTGAGGTTCACCCCGCGCAGGATCTCCTTCGGACCATCCTCGGTCTCGACCGAGGCGTGCAGGTCCTTGATCTCCAGAGTGGACATCTGTGGGTGGCTCCGTACTTCGTGTGGTGGTCAGGCGCCGGTCAGGGCGAGCTCGGCCTCGACGGCCGCCTCGAGCCGCTCGCGCAGCTCGGGAAGGGTGATCTTGTTCAGGACCTCGCCGAAGAAGCCGCGGACGACCAGGCGCCGGGCCTGGTCCTCCGGGATGCCGCGGCTGCGCAGGTAGAACAGCTGCTCGTCGTCGAACCGGCCGGTGGCGCTGGCGTGCCCGGCGCTCACGATCTCACCGGTCTCGATCTCCAGGTTCGGCACCGAGTCGGCCCTGGCGTGCTCGGTGAGCACCAGGTTCCGGTTGAACTCGAACGTCTCGGTGTTCTCCGCGGCGGCCCGGATCAGGACGTCGCCGATCCACACCACGTGCGCGGAGTCGCGCGAGTCGCTCTGCAACGCGTTCTTGTAGAGCACGTTCGACTTGCAGTTCGGCACCGAGTGGTCGACCAGCAGCCGCTGCTCCAGGTGCTGGCCGGCGTCGGCGAAGCCGAGGCCGAGCAGCTCGGCGTCACCGCCGGGGCCGGCGTAGCCGACCGTCGACGAGATGCGCACCAGGTCGCCGCCGAGCTGCACCGTGGTCGCGCGCAGCGTGGCGTCGCGGCCGATGCTGAAGTGCTCCGAGCCGACGTGCACGGCGTCGTCGTTCCACTCCTCGGTGACCACCAGGGTCAGCTGGGAGCCGTCGGCCAGTACCACCTCGGTGTTGTCCGCGAGCACCCCCGAACCCCGGTGCTCGACGACGACCGTCGCCCGGGTGTGCGGGGTGGTGCGGATGTGCAGGTGGCCGGCCGCGGTGGCGCCCTCGCCGGGGCCCTCCACGACGACGGTCACCGGCTCCGGTTCGCCGTCCAGGGTCACCAGGGTGGCCTCACCGAAGGCCGACCAGGCGGCCGCGGCGACCCGGTCGAACGGGACACCGCCCTCGCCGATCCGGGCGTCGTCGCGCCCGACCTTCTGCACGGTGACGCCCGCGGTCTCGGTGACCGTGACCGGCGCGACCGCCTCGAACGCGGCCGAGCCGTCGTGCAGGCCCTTCAGCCTGCGCAGCGGGGTGAACCGCCAGTTCTCCTCGCGCCCACCGGGGACCTCGAAGGCATCGACGTCGAACGACCGGAACCGCTCGCCCGCCGAGGCGATCGGCACCTCGCCCTGGCCCTCCTTGGCTCCCTTCAGCTCGGGCGCGAGGCCGGCGACATCGCCGCTGACAACTTCACTGGCCGTCATCCGACGGAACCCTCCATCTGCAGCTCGATCAGCCGGTTCAGTTCCAGCGCGTACTCCATCGGCAGCTCGCGGGCGATCGGCTCGACGAACCCGCGCACCACCATGGCCATCGCCTCGTCCTCGGTCAGACCGCGGCTCATCAGGTAGAAGAGCTGGTCGTCCGAGACCTTCGAGACCGTGGCCTCGTGGCCCATCGACACGTCGTCGTTGCGGATGTCGACGTAGGGGTAGGTGTCCGACCGGGAGATCGTGTCCACCAGCAGCGCGTCGCACTTCACCGTCGAGCGGGAGTTCTTCGCCCGCGGGTTGACCTGGACCAGGCCGCGGTAGGACGTGCGGCCGCCGCCGCGGGCGACCGACTTCGACACGATCGTGGACGACGTGTTCGGCGCCAGGTGCACCATCTTGGCGCCCGCGTCCTGGTGCTGGCCCTCGCCCGCGAAGGCGATCGAGAGGACCTCGCCCTTGGCGTGCTCGCCCATCAGCCACACGGCCGGGTACTTCATGGTCACCTTGGAGCCGAGGTTGCCGTCGACCCACTCCATGGTCGCGCCCTCCTCGGCCTTGGCGCGCTTGGTGACCAGGTTGTAGACGTTGTTCGACCAGTTCTGGATCGTGGTGTAGCGGCAGCGGCCGCCCTTCTTGACCACGATCTCCACCACGGCCGAGTGCAGCGAGTCGGTCTTGTAGATCGGCGCGGTGCAGCCCTCGACGTAGTGCACGTAGGCGCCCTCGTCGACGATGATCAGCGTCCGCTCGAACTGGCCCATGTTCTCGGTGTTGATCCGGAAGTAGGCCTGCAGCGGGATGTCGACGTGCACGCCCGGCGGGACGTAGATGAACGATCCGCCCGACCAGACCGCCGAGTTCAGCGCGGAGAACTTGTTGTCCCCGGACGGGATGACCGAGCCGAAGTACTCCCGGAACAGCTCCGGGTGCTCCTTCAGCGCGGTGTCGGTGTCCAGGAAGATGACGCCCTGCTGCTCGAGGTCCTCGCGGATCGAGTGGTAGACGACCTCGGACTCGTACTGCGCCGCGACACCGGAGACCAGCCGGGCCTTCTCCGCCTCCGGGATGCCCAGCTTGTCGTAGGTGTTCTTGATGTCCTCGGGCAGGTCCTCCCAGGTGGCGGCCTGCTTCTCCGAGGAGCGGACGAAGTACTTGATGTTGTCGAAGTCGATCCCGGACAGGTCGGAGCCCCACCGCGGCATCGGCTTCTTGCCGAAGATGTCGAGCGCCTTCTGCCGGAACTCGAGCATCCACTCGGGCTCGCTCTTCAGGCGGGAGATGTCGGCGACGACCTCGGAGGACAGGCCACGCTTCGCGATGGAGCCCGCCTCGTCGGAGTCGGCCCAGCCGAAGTCGTACCGGCCGAGCGCCGCGATCGTCTCCTCCTGGGTGAGCTCGGTGCGCACATCAGGAGTGGTCGTCATACGGACTGCCTCCCTTTCGGGGACCGTGGTGGGGGGAGGTCCCGCCGTCGGCGGGACCTCCTTCTTCGTGCGCCTGCCGCGCCTGCGCCGTGGGTTGCCGATCCACGGTGGCCGGGCGGTGGGCCTGTTGCTGCACCGGCCGGTCGCGCTGCTCGGGGGGCCGTGGGTCCCCCGCCGCGGGCCGGCGCCTGTCGTGGTGCGTCGCCCGTCCGAGGTGTTCGGGATCCTCGAGCGGGACGTGTGTGGTGCACGCGGCGTCGCCGCGCGCGATCGTCGCCAGCCGCTGCACGTGGGTACCCAGGAGATCGGCGAAGGCACGCGTCTCGGCCTCGCAGAGTTCCGGGAACTCGGTGGCGACGTGCGCCACCGGGCAGTGGTGCTGGCAGAGCTGCACGCCGAGCCCGCCGCGGCGGGTCTGTGCAGCGTAGCCGCGGGCGCTCAGCACCCGGGCCAGCGCCTCGGCGCGGTCCTGCGGTGCGGCGGGTGCGGTGACCGAGTCCATGTCGGCCCCGAGCAGGTCCCGCACCCGGCGGCGGGCGAACGCGTCGACCGCCTGCTCGCCCGCCGTCTCGGCGAGGAACCGCAGCGCCGAGGTGGCCAGGTCGTCGTAGCCGTGCCCGAAGCGGACCCGGCCGGTGTCGGTGAGCAGGTACTCCCGGGCCGGACGGCCCCGCCCGCGCGGGCGGGCCGATCGCGCCGGAGCCCGGACCTCCGCCTCGCCGTCGGCGATCAGCGCGTCCAGGTGCCGCCGCACGGCGGCCTCGGTCAGGGTGAGCTCGCCGGCCACGACCGCGGCCGTGACCGGACCCTGCTCCATCAGCACCCGCGCCACCGCGGCCCGGGTGCCGGTACCGGACCCGGGCAGCACCGCGTCGGACCCGTGCCCGCAGGCCGGGTCCTGGCGCGTCTGCGCGGTCCGGTTCGTTTTCACAACACCAGTGTTGCGGATATACCCGCAGTCGGCAAAACCGCCCCCGCTCCGGGTGACCGGGCTCACCCCTCCGTCCGGTCGCGGCCGGTGAGGACCGGTACCCGGTGCCGGGAGGTGCCCCCATTAACCTTCGTGGTCATGGTGACGCCCGAGGTCGCCCCACCCGGGCGCGACGACTCCCCCAGGAGCGCGGAGCCGTCGGCCGATCCGGACGGGCCCCGCTCCCGGGAGCGACCGGCGACCCGGCGCGGACTGCGTGACCAGGCCCGGATCGCGCGGCGACTCGGCCTGACCGGCGCGATCCTGATGGGCATCAGCGCGCTGGGCTCCGGCGCGTTCCCGGTGCCGAACCCGCTGCACGGCCTGCGGGTGATCGGGCTGCCCGCCCGCAACGTCACCCTCGCGATCGCCGTCACCTACGCCGGCCTGCTGATGGTCGTCACGGCCTGGCTCTGGATCGCCCGGATGCTCACCGCCCGCGGCGCCCGGCACCCGGCCCCGGAGCGGCGCGAGCTGGGCCGCACCGCGCTGCTGTGGGGGCTGCCGCTGGCGCTGGCGCCGCCGATGTTCTCCAAGGACATCTACAGCTACCTGGCGCAGAGCGCGACGCTGGCCCGCGGGATCGACCCGTACTCGATCGGCCCGGCGCAGGCGCTGGGCATCGACGATCCGCTGACCCGCGGGATCCCGACGATCTGGCGGGACACCCCGGCCCCCTACGGTCCGCTGTTCCTCGGGCTGGGCCGGATCATCACCGCGCTGTCCGGCGAGAACGTGGTGCTCGGGATCATCGAGCACCGGATCCTCGCGCTGCTCGGCGTCGCCCTGCTGGTCTGGGTGCTGCCCCGGCTGGCCGCCCGGTTCGATCTCGACGCCGGGCTGGTGCTGTGGCTCGGCGCCGCGAACCCGCTGGTGCTGTTCCACCTGGTCAGCGGGATCCACAACGAGTCGATCATGATCCCGCTGATGCTGCTCGGGCTCTACGTGATGCTCGGCCGCGACGACACGGTGCAACCCTGGTGGAAGATCACGCTGGGGGCGGCGCTGCTGGTCGCGGCGGCGTCGGTCAAGCTCCCGGCGCTGGTCGCACTCGGCTTCGTCGGCGTCTACCTGATCCGGCGGCGCGGCGGGCGCCTCGTCGACTGGGTGGTGATGACCAGCTGGCTGACCGCCGTCGCGGCGGTGGTGTTCTCGTTCTTCAGCTTCGCCACCGGACTGGGCTTCAACTGGCTGCGCGGGCTGTCCGCGCCCAGCGAGATCCTCAGCTGGATGTCGGTCAGCACCGACGTCGGCCTGCTCGCCGGGCAGGTCGGCCGGCTGGCAGGGCTCGGCGACCACACGACCGCCACGCTGACCCTGGCCCGCGGGCTGTTCGCGATCCCGATCGCGGTCATCGTCGTCGTGCTGCTGCTCGCCTGCCTGCGCGGGCGGGTCGATCCGGTCACCGCGACCGGGGCCGCGCTCGGCGCCGTCGTGCTGCTCGGCCCGGTCGTGCACCCCTGGTACCTGTTCTGGGCGCTGCTGCCGCTGGTCGCGACCCGCGCGATGCCGCACTACCGGCGCGCGATGCTGCTGCTCTCGGCGTTCCTCGCGCTGGTGGTGCCGCCGACCGGGGCCGACTTCATCTTCCGCGGGTTCCAATTGCCGCTCGCGGTGATCGCCGGGCTGGTCATGTTCGCGCTGTCGCTGCTGGTGGTGCGGCACGTGTTGCGCGCCCCGGCCGGTACGGCCGCCGCACCGGAACCGGAACCGGCCCGGTGAGCGCCGCGCTCGAGGTACGCGACCTGGTCGTCCGCTACGGCCCGGTCACCGCGGTCGACCGGGTCGACCTCGATCTGGCCCGCGGCGAGGTGCTCGCGCTGCTCGGCCCGAACGGGGCCGGGAAGTCCAGCACGGTCGAGGTCTGCACCGGCTTCCGCCGGGCCGACGCCGGTACCGTCACGGTGCTCGGGCGCGACCCGGGCGACGAGGCCGTCCGGCCGCGGGTCGGGGTGATGCCGCAGGGCGGCGGCGCCTACCCGGCCGTGCGCACCGGCGAGATGCTGCACCTGGTCGCCGCCTGCGCGGCGCACCCGATCGATCCCGACCACCTGATCGACGTCCTCGGGCTGCGGCCGCGGGCCGGCACGCCGTTCAAGCGGCTCTCCGGCGGGGAGCAGCAGCGGCTCGCACTCGCCTGCGCCGTCGTCGGGCGGCCGGAGCTGGTGTTCCTCGACGAGCCGACCGCCGGGCTGGACCCGCAGGCCCGGCACCTGGTCTGGGAGCTGGTCCGCGCGCTGCGCCGGGACGGGGTGGGCGTCCTGCTGACCACCCACCTGATGGACGAGGCCGAGCAGCTCGCCGACGACGTCGTCATCCTGGACAGCGGCCGGATCGTCGCGCAGGGCTCCCCCGCCCAGCTCACCGCGGGCGACCAGACCGAGCTGCGGTTCCGGGCCCGCCCCGGGATGGACACCGCGGGCCTGGACCTCCGGCTCCCGCACGGCTACGCGACCAGCGAGACCGCGCCCGGCCGGTACCGGGTGCAGGGCCGGATCGATCCGGCCGCGCTGGCCGCGATCACCGCCTGGTGCGCCGATCAGGGGGTGCTCGCCGACGACGTGCAGGTGGTGCGGCGCAGCCTGGAGGACGTCTTCCTCGACCTCACCGGACGGGAGCTGCGCTCGTGACCGAACGGTTCCCCGCCGGGACCTTCGCCCCCGATCCGGGCCGCGGCGACACGCTGACGATGCTCCGCGCGCAGGGCGGCCTGGAAACCCGGCTGGCCCTGCGCAACGCCGAGCAGGTGCTGCTCACCCTGCTGATCCCGGCCGCGCTGCTGGTCGGGCTCACCCTGATCCCCGCGCTGCCCTCGCCGGAGCCCCGGATCAGCTGGTTCCTGGCCTCGATGCTCGCGCTCGCGGTGATGAGCTCGGCGTTCACCAGCCAGGCGATCGCGCTCGGCTTCGACCGCCGCTACGGGGCGCTGCGCAGGCTCGCCGCGACCGCGCTGCCGCGCTGGCTGCTGGTCTGCGGCCGGCTGGTCGCGGTCGCCGTGGTGGTGCTGCTGCAGGTGCTGATGCTGACGGCGCTGGCCGCCGCCCTCGGCTGGACGCCCGCCGGTGCCCGGATCGACGGCGTGCTGGTCGCGGTGCTGCTGGGCGCCGCGGCGTTCGGCGCACTGGGCATCCTGCTCGGCGGGACGCTGCGTGCCGACATCGTGCTCGCGGTCGCCAACGTCGTGTGGTTCGTGCTGCTGCTGGCCGGCGGGATCCTGGTCCCGGTGGCCGACCTGCCCGGCCCGCTGTCCGCGGTGGCGCCCTGGCTGCCGTCGGGCGCGCTGGCCGACGCGCTGCGGGCCGCACTCGGCGAGGGCCGGTTCCCGGCGATCGGGTCGCTGCTGGTGCTCGCCGGCTGGGCGGTCGCCGCCGGTCTCGCCGCGGCCCGGCTGGTCCGCTGGCGCTGATCCTCCCCGCACCGGAAGAGGGGTCGTCGATCGACCTCGGTCGGCCGCGATCGTGACTTCCGGGGGATCCGGTTCGTCCGGTCCACCGTCATGATCGGGTCCGGCCGGGGCCGTCCACCGCCCGGCCGGACGACGAGGAGGCACCCGGCCATGACCCACGAGACCGAGCGCGCGCCGCGGCCGGCGACCGGCCGGTTGCTCGCGCCGGACCTGGCGCGGGGCGCGATGCTGCTGCTCATCGCGATGGCCTACGCCGGGGTGTACGCCGCGGTGCCGTTCGGCACCGCGACCGCGGGTGCGGCGCCGGTCGACCGGATCGCGGCCGTGCTGACCACGCTGCTGCTGGACAACCGGGCGTTCCCGATGTTCGCGATCCTGTTCGGCTACGGCCTGGCCTGGTCGGTGGCCCGGCAGCAGCGCGGCCGGGGCGGCCGCGAGGTCCCCGGGCCGGAGATCAGGCGGTCGGTCCGCCGCCGGGGCCTGTTCCTGGTGCTGTTCGGGCTGGTGCACGCGATCCTGGTGTTCCCCGGCGAGATCCTCGCCTCCTACGGCCTCGCCGCGCTGCTCACCGGATGGCTGCTGTTCCGGTCGGACCGGACCGTCCGCCGGGCCGCGCTGTGGTTCGCCGCCGGCTACGCGGTGACCGTGCCGATCGGCATGATCGGCCTCTGGTCGATGACCGCCTCCGGCGCCGCCGCGGAGGTGATCCCGGGCTACACCACGGCCGGTGACTGGATCGCCCGGATCGTCGGCGCCCCCGTCACGCCGCTCTACGTCGGGCTCGCCTATCCGCTGCTGCTGCTGGTCGTGCTCGGCTACCTGGCCGCCCGGGCCGGCCTGCTCGACGACCCGGCGGCGCACCGCCGCACGCTGGGCCGGATCGCCGTGGGCGGTGTCACGGTGTCCGTGCTGGGCGCGGTGCCGGCCGTCCTGGTGACCACCGGGGTGCTCGACCCGGGCGGGGTGACCGGCGGCCTGCTGCTCGCCCTGCAGGTGCTGACCGGGGTCGCCGGTGGTGCGGGGTACGCGGCGACGTTCGCGTTGCTCGGGCTGCGCCTGCAGGGCCGGCCGGGCCCGCTGGCCGGCGCGGTCGCCGCGATGGGCCGCCGCTCGCTGACCTTCTACCTGCTCAACTCGGTGCTGGTGGCGGTCGTGCTGCATCCCGATCTCGGCGGCCTCGGTCGGTACGTCGGCAACGCCGGTGCACTCCTCGCCGCGGTCGCGGTGTGGCTGGTGTCGCTGCTGGTCGCGGCCCGGCTGGAGGCCGCGGGCCGGCCGGGACCCGCGGACGCCCTGATGCGCCGGCTGGTGTCCCGGTAACCGGACGCGGCAGCCGTTCTTCTACCATTCGTAGTGTGTCCAGCGTGACCGGTCTCCTCCGCCGTGTGCCGTCCACCCCGCCGGTGCTGATGCGCGGGCTGTCGATCGCGAACCTGGTCGCCCAGATCGGGATCGGGGTGACCGGCTCGGTCGTGCGGGTCACCGGTTCCGGGCTGGGCTGCTCGACCTGGCCGCAGTGCGAGCCGGGCAGCATGGTGCCGGTCTCGCACGCCGAGATCGCGCCGCTGCACATGTGGATCGAGTTCGGGAACCGGCTTCTCGGCATCCTCGTGGTGCTCACCGCCGGGGCGACCCTGCTCGCGGCGCTCTGCACCCGGCCGCGCCGGCGCCGGCTGACCGCGCTCGCGCTGGCCATGCCGATCGGCGTCGTCGCCCAGGCGGTGATCGGCGGGATCACCGTGCTCGCCGGGCTGGCCTGGTGGACGGTGATGCTGCACTTCCTCGCGTCCATGGTGCTGGTGTGGTTCGCGGTGCTGCTGGTCACCGCCACCACCGAGGACGACGGCCCGGTCACGTTCACCGTCCCCGCCGCCGGTCGCGGCCTGGTGCTGTTCTCCACCGCGGTGCTCGCGGTGCTGCTGGTCGCCGGCACCCTGGTCACCGCGGCCGGTCCGCACGGCGGCGACCCGGACACCCCGCGGCTGGCCGTCGACATCCCGCTGCTCACCCAGATCCACGTCGACGCGCTGTTCCTCTATCTCGGCGTTCTGGTCGGCATCGGCTTCCTGTTCCGCGCGGTCGGTGCGCCGGCCGCGCTGAACCGGCGGTACGCGACGCTGATCACCGTCGTGCTCGCCCAGGGGGTGCTCGGCAGCGTCCAGTACGCGCTCGGGGTGCCGGAGCTGCTGGTGTCGCTGCACGTGCTGGGTGCCGGTCTGGTCACCGCGGCCGCGGCCTGGATGTGGGCCGGCACGGCCACCCGCCCGGCGCCGCCCGCCCCGCTCCCGCGCACCGCGGATCCCGCCCCCGGCGGCCGCCCGCTCGCCGGGGCCTCGGCCGACGCGCCCTGACCCGTCCCGGCCGCGCGCCGCTGCGCCGCTGCGCACCGGTCCGGCACGGGCCCGGCACGGTCCTGCACGGTCCTGCACGGTCCTGCACGGTCCTGCACGGTCCTGCACGGTCCTGCACGATCCTGCACGATGCTCCCGTCGTACGGCACCCTGGTGACATGACGTCCGATCCCCCGGCCGATCCCCCGGGCCGCCGGCTGCGCCGCGGCGGGATCGCCGCCGCGCTCACCGCGGCGGTGGCCGTCGCGCTCACCGCGGGCCTGGTCACCGCCCGCGCCGCGGCCGCGCCCGAGCTGCCGCCGGTGACCGCCGAGGAGCTGGTCGCCTCCGTCATCGGGGCGGAGCCGGTCGCGCTCGCCGCGACCGTCTCGGTCGACAACCGGCTCGGCCTGCCCGCGCTGCCCGGCGCCGGATCGGACCTGCTCGCCGAGGGCACCTCGACCGCCCGGGTCTGGTCGGACGGCGCGGGCGGCGGCCGGGTGGCGCTGCCCCGTCCGGACAGCGAGCGCACCTACGTCCGCGGCGGCGGCACGACCTGGGTCTACGACTCCGCCGACCGGGTCGCCACCCGGATCCCGGCGCACGCCGACCGCCCGGAGCGCGCCGGGACCGATCCGCAGGCCGCCGCCCGGGAGATCGTGGCGGCGCTGCGCGACACCAGCACCGTCGCCGTCGACGGCACCACCGAGATCGCCGGCCGCCCGGCCTACACCCTCGTCCTCACCCCGCAGCCGGGCGAGCGGACGGTGCTGCGCGAGGTGCGGGCGGCGGTCGACGCGCAGACCCGCACCCCGCTGGAGCTGACCGTGCTCGGCGCGGGCACCGATCCGGTGCTCCGGATCGGCGTCGACGAGATCGGGTTCGGCCCGCAGGATCCGGCGCTGTTCACCTTCGTCCCGCCACCCGGCGCGCAGGTCGAGGACGCGCCACCGCCCGCCCCGGCCCCGGCACCGCGCGAGGGTGCGGCACCGGCGGTCGTCGGCGACGGCTGGGACACCGTCGCCGTGTGGACGGGCCCGCTGCCGGAGGACGCGCGCGCCACGATCGCCGGGATCGGCACCCCGGTGTCCGGGCCGTGGGGCACCGGCCACCAGGTCACCACGAACGCGGGCTCCGCGATCGTCACCGACGACGGCCGGTTCGCCGCCGGGGCGGTCGGCACCGACGTCCTCGGCGCCGCGCTCGACCGGTGAGCGGCGGTCGATGAGCGCGGTCCCGTCCCCCGCCCCGGACGGGCCCGCCGCCCGGGTCCGGGAGCTGCGCAAGGTGTTCGGCCGGGTCACCGCGGTGGACGGCGTCGATCTCGACGTCCCCGCCGGGTCGGTGTTCGGCATGCTCGGCCCGAACGGCTCGGGCAAGACCACGCTGATCCGGATGCTGCTCGGCCTCACCCGGCCCACCTCGGGCACCGTGCAGCTGCTCGGCCGCCCGGTGCCCGGCGGGCTGCCCGCCGCGCTGCCCGACGTCGGCGCGCTCGTCGAGGGTCCCGGGTTCCATCCGTTCCTGTCCGGCCGGGAGAACCTGCGCCGGGTCGCGGCGCTCGAACCGAGGCTGACCGGCCCGGCGATCCGGCCCGCGGTGGACGCCGCGCTGGAGCGGGTCGGGCTCGCCGGGGCGGCCGGGCGCCGCTACCGCGGCTACTCGCTGGGCATGAAGCAGCGGCTCGGGCTGGCCGCCGCACTGGTGGTGCCGCGCCGGCTGGTCGTGCTCGACGAACCGACCAACGGGCTCGACCCGGCGGGCACCCGGGAGATCCGGGCGGTGGTCGCCGACCTGCGGCGCTCCGGGGTCACCGTGCTGCTGTCCTCGCACCTGCTGTCGGAGGTGGAGGCGGTGTGCACGCACGTCGCCGTGCTCAAGCGGGGCGCGCTGGTCGCCTCCGGCGAGCTGCACCGGCTGCTCGACGCGGTCGCCGGCGGCTGGGAGATCGGCACCACCGACGTCGGCGGCGCGCTGCGGGTGCTGCGCGGGGCCGGGGCGAGCGCGCGGGCCGACGACGGCGGGGTGGTCGTCGACGACGGGCCGCCGGCGCCGGAGCTGTTCGCGGCGCTGGTGCGGGCCGAGGTCCCGGTGCACGGGCTGCGCAGGCAGCGCCCCGACCTGGAGACGCTGTTCACCCGGATCACCGAGGGGGACGGGTGAGCGGCGCGGTGCCGGTCCGCCCGGTCCCCTGGTCGCGGCTGCTCGGCGCCGAGCTGCGCTGGGTGCTGCGGCGGCCCCGGACGCTGGTCGGGCTGGGCCTGTTCGCGCTGGTCCCGGTGCTGATGGCGGTCGGCATCGCGCTGTCCGACGGCCCGTCGCGCAGCCTGCTGTCGCAGGTGACGGGCAACGGGCTGACCCTGCCGGTGGCCGCGCTGTCGGCGCTGCTCACGCTGCTGCTGCCGCTCGCCGTGGCGGTCGCCGCGGCCGACGCGATCGCCGGCGAGTCGCAGCACGGCACCCTGCGCGGGCTGCTGCTCGCCCCGGTCGGGCGGCTGCGGCTGGTCGTCATGAAGGCGTTCGGGGTGCTGGTGGTGGCGGTGCTGGCGGTCGCCGCGGTCGTCGTGTCCGGCACGGTCGCCGGCTGGGTGCTGATCGGGCCGCCGGTGGTGCCGCTCGTCGCGGGTGACGGGGGTGCGCTGGTCAGCCTGTCCGGATCGGTGCTGCCGCTCTCCGACGCCGCCCAGCGGATCGGGCTCGCCGCGCTGTGGACGCTGGGCCAGCTGGCCGCGATCGGCGCCGTCGCGCTCGCCGTGTCGGCCTGCACCGAGCATCCGCTGGTGGTGCTGTCGTCGGTGCTGGGCGGGCTGATCCTGACCGGGGTGCTCGCCGCGATCCCGGCGCTGGAGCCGCTGCGCCCCTACCTGATCACCACCGGCTGGGACGCCGTCGCCGACGTGCTGCGCGATCCGCTGCCCTACCGCGGGCTGGCCGCGAGCACCCTGGTCGCGCTCGGCCACCTGCTGGTGGGGGCGGTGGTGCTGACCGTGCGGATGCGGCGCCGGGACGCCTGAGGGCATGATCGTCGGCAGCCACCGACCACGACGACGAGGAGGAGTGCGCATGCGAGCGGTACGGGTGACCAGGGCCGGCGGACCGGACGTGCTGGAGGTCGCCGACGTCGAGCCGCCGGCTCCCGGACCGGGTGAGGTGCTGGTCGAGGTGGGCGCCGCCGGCGTCAACTACATCGACACCTACCAGCGTGAGGGCATCTACCCGATCGAGACCCCGTACGTGCCCGGCCTGGAGGGCAGCGGCCGGGTGACCGCGCTCGGCGAGGGCGTCGAGGGGGTCGCGGTGGGCGACCGGATCGCCTGGGCGGAGACGCTGGGTAGCTACGCCGAGCAGGCCGTCGTCCCGTGGGCGAAGGCCGTGCCGGTGCCGGAGTCGATCGCCGACGACGTCGCGGTCGGGGCGCTGCTGCAGGGTATGACCGCGCACTTCCTGGTCAACGACTGCCGCCCGCTGACCGGTGGCGAGACGGTGCTGGTGCACGCCGCCGCCGGCGGGGTCGGGCTGTTGCTCACCCAGCTGGCGACCGCCAAGGGCGCCCGGGTGATCGCGACGACGTCCAGCGCGGAGAAGGCCGACCTGGCCCGCGGCGCCGGTGCCGCCGAGGTGATCGACTACACCCGGGTGGACGATCTCGCCGCCGAGGTCCGCGGGCTGACCGGCGGGACCGGCGTCGACGTCGTGTTCGACAGCGTCGGCCGGACCACCTTCGACGCGAGCCTGGCCGCGCTGCGCAGGCGCGGCACGCTGGTGCTCTACGGCGCCGCGTCCGGCCCGGTCCCGCCGGTCGACCCGCAGCGGCTCAACTCGGGCGGCTCGCTGCACCTGACCCGGCCGAAGCTGTTCGACTACGTCGAGACCACCGAGATCCTGCGGGCCCGGGCGGCCGCCGTCTACGCCGAGGTCGCGGCCGGCCGGCTGGACGTGCGGATCGGGCACCGCTACCCGCTCACCGAGGCCAGGACCGCGCACGAGGACCTGCAGGGGCGGCGCACCACCGGGAAACTCCTGCTGCTGCCCTCCTGATCGGCGGATCGGCCGGGAGCGGGGGCACCCGGGATGCTATGAACCGGGGGTGCCGACGGACGACGCCCCGAAGACCCCGTTCCACGATCTCGACGCCTACGTCGCGCTGCCCCGCCTCGGCGGGCTGGCGCTCTCGCCCGACGGCTCCCGGCTGGTGACCGGCGTCGCCGAGCTGGAGTCCGACGCGACCCGCTACCGGACGGCGCTGTGGGAGGTCGACCCGGACGGCGGGACGCCCGCCCGGCGGCTGACCCGGGGCGCCGCCGGCGAGTCGGGTCCGGTGTTCACCCCGGCCGGTGACCTGCTGTTCCGGTCGTCGCGCCCGGACCTGGACGCCGGCCAGGAGACCGATCCGGCCACCGCGCTGTGGCTGCTCCCGGCCGGCGGTGGCGAGGCCCGCCAGATCGGCGGCCGGCCGGGCGGGATCGCCGACGTCGCGGTCGCCACCGGCGCCGGGACCCTGGTGGCGTCGTCGCCGACGCTGCCCGGCGCGGTGACCGCCGCCGACGACGAGCAGCGGCGGTCGGCCCGCTCCGACGCGAAGGTCACCGCGATCCTGCACACCGGCTACCCGGTGCGGCACTGGGACCACGATCTCGGCCCGGCCGGGAACCGGCTGCTGGTGGCCCCGGCGGACGGCGACGGGCCCGGCGAGTCCGGCTGGACCGATCTCACCCCGGCGCCGGGCCGGGCGCTCGACGAGACCGCGTTCGACGTCTCCCCGGACGGCTCGACCGTCGTCACCGGCTGGCACCGGGCGCACGGCCACGGCAGCTGGCGGCCCGGGATCGTCGCGATCGACACCGTCACGGGCGAGCACCGCGATCTGCTGTCCGACGACGGCCACGAGTACGGCGACCCGCGGATCAGCCCGGACGGCCGGACCGTCGTCGTGCGGCGGGAGCGGGTCTCCACCCCGCAGGTGGCGCCGCGCACCGATCTGGTGCTGGTGCCGCTGGCCGGTGGCGCGGCCCGCCCGGTCGCCGAGGGCTGGGACCGCTGGCCGACCTCGGTGCGCTGGACCGCGGACTCGTCGGCGCTGATCGTCACCGCCGACGACGGCGGCCGCGGCCCGCTGTTCCGGATCGACCTGGCGCCCGGCGCCGACACGGTGACCCGGCTGACCGGCGACCACGGCTGCTACACCGATCCCTGCCCGTCGCCGGACGGCCGCTGGGTGTACGCGCTGCGCAACGCCGTCGACGCGGCACCCGCGCCGGTCCGGGTGGACGCGACCGCCCGCGACGGCGCACCGGTGCAGCTGCGCGGCCCGGTGCCCGCGGTGCAGCTGCCCGGCGGGCTCACCGAGGTGGAGACGACCGCACCGGACGGCACCCGGCTGCGCAGCTGGCTGGTGCTGCCCGACGGCGCCGGGCCGGACCGGCCGGCGCCGCTGCTGCTGTGGATCCACGGCGGCCCGCTGGCCAGCTGGAACGCCTGGGCGTGGCGGTGGAACCCGTGGCTGCTCGCCGCCCGCGGCTACGCGGTGCTGCTGCCCGATCCGGCGCTGTCCACCGGCTACGGGCAGGACTTCGTGCAGCGCGGCTGGGGCCGGTGGGGCGGGCCGCCCTACGAGGACCTGATGACCGCCACCGACGCCGCGCTGGCCCGCCCGGACGTCGACGACACCCGGGTCGCCGTGATGGGCGGCTCGTTCGGCGGGTACATGGCGAACTGGATCGCCGGGCACACCGACCGGTTCGCCGCGATCGTCACGCACGCCAGCCTGTGGGCGCTCGACCAGTTCGGCCCGACCACCGACCACGCCGAGTACTGGCTGACCGAGATGACGCCGGAGATGGCCGAGGCGAACAGCCCGCACCGGCACGCGGACGCGATCGTCACCCCGATGCTGGTGATCCACGGCGACAAGGACTACCGGGTGCCGATCGGCGAGGGCCTGCGGCTGTGGTGGGACCTGGTGTCGCGGCAGCCGGATCCGGCGGCGAACCCGCACCGGTTCCTGTACTTCCCGGACGAGAACCACTGGGTGCTCTCGCCGAACCACTCGATCCTCTGGTACCGCACGGTGTACGCGTTCCTCGGCGAGCACGTGCTCGGCGAGCCGTGGGAGACGCCCGAGCTGCTGCGGTGAACGGCCGGGCACGCGGGGAGCAGCCGGGCCGGGCCGGATCGGCGGTGGCCGCGCTGGTCGACGTGCTGATCGAGTACGTCGCCCCCGGCGACGGGACCGTGTGGCACGCGACGCTGGTGGACGTGCTGGGCACCCTCGGCCACTCCCCCGCCGCGGTCCGGCAGGCGGTGTCGCGCACCGTGCGCGAGGGCGGGCTCACCACCGCGCGGCACGGCAGGCACTCGCAGGTCCGCATCACCCCGCAGCTGCGGGAGACCCTGCTGCAGGGCTCCGTCGATCTCGCCCCGGACGCCCCGGGCGGGCCCGGTGACGGCTCCTGGGACGTGGTCGTCGTCGGCCCGCACGCCGACCGGCGGGCCCGGGACCGGTCGCGCTCGGCGCTGCTGCTGGCCGGCTGGGGCCGGCTCGGCGACGGCGTGTGGCTCGCGCCGCGCAGCCGCTACCTGGACCTGGTGCTGGCCGCGCTGGAGTCCGAGGGGGCCGCCGTCACCGCGCTGCGCTCGCAGATCGTGCACCCGGACGCGGCGGCGGTGGTCGCCGGGGCCTGGGATCTCGACGCGGTCGCCCGGCACTACGACGCGCTGCTCGCCGGGTTCGCCGATCGCACCGCGGACGGGCCGGCCGGCTGCTTCGCCGCCTGGACCGCGCTCAGCCGGGCCTGGCGGGACTGCGCGCTGGCCGATCCGGGACTGCCGGAGGACGCGCTGCCCGCCGACTGGCCCCGGGAGCGGGCCCGGGAGCTGGTGCTGCGGTGCCGGTCGGCGTGGCGGCCGGCCGCGCACGGCCACTTCGCCGACCGGGCCCGCCGGACCGGCCCCGGGGACGGTTGACCGGCCGCATCACCGTTATATGACACGTTAAGCGTCTTACGACTACCCTGATGTCACACCAGCGACATCGGGAGCGCCCATGACCACCCTCGCCGACGCACCGTCCGCGGTCCGCCACTGGATCTCCGCCGAACGGTCCCCGGAGGCGGCCGGCGGCCGCCGCGACCTGCTCGCCGACACCGCCGTCCTGGAGTTCGGCGCGCACCGCGTGCAGGGCGCGGATCCGGTGCTGGAACGGATCGGCCTGATGATCCCGCCGGGCTGGCTCGGCGACGCGGAGTGGAGCCTGGTCTCCGCCACCGGCGCGGAGGCCACCGTCCGGGCGACCGGCCCGGCCGGCGCCCCGCTGCCCAGCCCGGGCGGCCCGATGAGCGCCTTCGACATCCGGTTCGTGCTCGACGACGACGGCCGGATCGCGCTGATCGCGCCGCAGCCGCACCATCCCGAGCCGCCCGGGCTGGCCGCCGCGCCGGAGCCCGGCGACGTCGCACCCGCGGGCGCTGAAGATCCTCGGCGCCGAGATGACCGCGCTCGGCCTCGATCCGGCGACCGTACGGACCCGGCCGGTGCTCACCGACGACGAGGCGGCCCGGGAACACTTCACCGGCTCACCGACGATCCGGGTGGACGGAGCCGACATCGATCCGCCACCGGCCACCACGCCGCCCGCGCTGACCTGCCGCCCCTACCTGCTCCCGGACGGCCGGCCCAGCCCGCTGCCGGACCGCGGTCGGATCCGGGAGGCGCTGGCCCGCGCGGTGTCGTGATCGCCGCCGGCCCGGTCAGCCGCCGGCGGCACGGGTCGCGTCGTCCAGGACGTGCGCGGCGGAGAAGTACCCGCGGTGCACCCACGTCCCGCGGTCGACGACGTGCGCCCGCCCCTGCGCGACGGCGTCCAGCCGGCTCCAGAGCGGGTCCCGCCGGGCCTCGGCGTCGTCCTCGCCCTCCATCACCCGGACCATCGCCGAACACTGTGTCCCCGGCGACGGCGGCGAGCTGCTCCCGGCTGACGTCGAGGTAGCCGTCGGCGTTCCACCCCGCCGGGAGCTCCTAGAACAGGACCGGCAGGCCCAGCGCCGCGTCCACGGCGATCGCCGCGAACAGCACGCACAGGTAGATGTTCGACAGGTGGAACAGCGGCATCGGCGACACCTCGCCGCCCGCGCGGACCTCGGCGTGCAGCCGGTGCGCCCGGAACACGAAGTACGCCCCGCCGAGCAGCGCGACCGCCAGGTACACCCAGGAGGTCACCGGCAGCAGCAGCAGGCTCCAGGCCACCATCACCCAGCTGTAGACGACGATCCGCACCGAGACCGCGGGCGCCGGCGCGACCACCGGCAGCATCGGCACCCCGGCCGCGGCGTAGTCCTCGCGGTAGCGCATCGCCAGCGCCCAGAAGTGCGGCGGCGTCCAGAAGAAGATCACGCCGAACATCACCAGCGCCGGCCACTCGACGGTGCCGGTCACCGCGGCCCAGCCGATCACCACCGGCATGCAGCCGGCGGCGCCGCCCCAGACGATGTTCTGCGCGGTCCGCCGCTTCAGGACCAGCGTGTAGACCAGCACGTAGAACGCGATCGCGGCCAGCGACAGCGCCGCGGCCAGCCAGTTCGTGGTGAAACCGAGCCACACCGAGCTGGCGGCGGCGAGCACCAGGCCGAAGACCAGCGCGTTGCGGGTGGGCACCTGCCCCCGCGCCAGCGGGCGGCGCGCCGTGCGCTGCATCTTCTTGTCGATGTCGGCGTCGACGACGCAGTTCAGCGCGTGCGCCGCCGCGGCGGCCATCGCCCCGCCGACCAGGGTGGCCACGATCAGCCAGAGCGAGGGGATCCCGCGCTGGGCGAGGAACATCGCGGGCACCGTGACCACGAGCAGCTGCTCGATGATCCGCGTCTTGGTCAGGCCCAGGTAGGCCAGCACGGTGGCCCGGATCCGGGCCACCCGTCCGGTGGGGGCGGCGGCCGGGGCCTCGGCTCCCGGGCGGTCCGCGGCGGGCGCGACGATCCGGTCCTGCGGGACGGGCTCGACGGTCCGGCTCGGCCGCGACGCGGGTGCGCTCACCTGTTCGTACCTCGCTCGGCTCGGTGTTCGGGCTGGGCTCTAGAGCCGAGGTGCTCGCGGTAGCAGGGCGCCACGTTCTACAGCGCGTCGATGCTAACCGGTGGCATGCCGTGCGGGGCGCCGGGGTACACCCGTGTCGGGTGACCGGGCCCGGTGCCGCGACGGTCGGCAAACCCGCAGGCCCGGCGTCCGCAGTAGGGTGTGCCGGGCCGGGGGTGGCGACGATGCCACCGGGTGATCCGGGTCGCAGTGCACCGGGCCCGAACGGGGCCGGCACGCGGCGGCGTCCTCCGACGGCGTCGCCGGACCCGCTCCCCCGCCGACCAGCCGCCCACGGCAGCACCGTCAGATGCCGACGCGAGTACAGGAGCCACCGCCTTGTCCGAGACCGCCACGTCCCCCCACGCCGGGGACAGCGCCGTCGCCGCGCTCACCCGCGCGCACGTGCCCGACGACTGGACCGACCTGGACCGCAAGGCCGTGGACACCATCCGGGTCCTGGCCGCGGACGCGGTCCAGAAGTGCGGCAGTGGTCACCCGGGCACCGCGATGAGCCTGGCCCCGCTGGCCTACACCCTGTTCCAGCGCGTGATGCAGCACGACCCGGCCGATCCCGAGTGGCTCGGCCGGGACCGGTTCGTGCTCTCCGCCGGGCACTCCAGCCTCACCCTCTACATCCAGCTCTACCTGGCCGGCTACGGCCTGGAGCGGGAGGACCTCGAGCAGCTCCGGCAGTGGGGCTCGCTCACCCCGGGGCACCCGGAGTACGGGCACACCCGCGGGGTCGAGATGACCACCGGCCCGCTCGGCCAGGGCCTGTCGTCGGCGGTCGGGATGGCGATCGCCGCCCGCCGCGAGCGCGGCCTGTTCGACCCGGACGCCCCCGAGGGCGCCAGCCCGTTCGACCACCAGATCTACGTGATCGCCTCGGACGGCGACATCGAGGAGGGCGTCACCTCGGAGGCATCCTCGCTGGCCGGCCGGCAGGAGCTCGGCAACCTCACGGTGATCTACGACGCCAACGAGATCTCGATCGAGGACGACACCAACATCGCCCTCAACGAGGACACCGCCAAGCGGTACGAGTCCTACGGCTGGCACGTGCAGGTCGTCGAGGGCGGCGAGAACGTCAGCGGCATCCTGGCCGCGCTGGAGGCCGCGAAGGCGGAGACCTCCCGGCCGTCGTTCATCGTGCTCCGCACAGTCATCGGCTACCCGTCGCCGAACAAGATGAACACCGGCGCCGCACACGGCTCCGCGCTCGGCGACGACGAGGTCCGGGCCGTCAAGGAGGTCCTCGGGTTCGACCCGGACAAGGAGTTCGACGTCGACGAGGCGGTGCTCGCGCACACCCGCTCGGTCGGCGAGCGCTCCCGCGCCGTGCACGACACCTGGCAGGGCACCTTCGACGAGTGGGCGCAGCGCGAGCCGGAGCGCAAGCAGCTGCTGGACCGGCTGCTGGCGAAGCGGCTCCCGGAGGGCTGGGCCGACGTCCTGCCGCACTGGGACACCGACGAGAAGGGCCTCGCCACCCGCAAGGCGTCCGGTGCCGTGCTGGCCGCGGTCGCCGACGTCCTGCCGGAGCTGTGGGGCGGCTCGGCCGACCTGGCGGAGTCGAACAACACCTCGATGAAGGGCGCCGACTCGTTCGGCCCGAAGTCGGCCACCACCAGCACTTGGAACGCCCAGCCCTACGGCCGCACGCTGCACTTCGGTGTCCGCGAGCACGCCATGGGCGCGGTGCTGAACGGCATCGCGCTGCACGGCCCGACCCGCGCCTACGGCGGCACCTTCCTGGTCTTCTCCGACTACATGCGGCCCGCCGTCCGGCTCGCCGCGCTGATGAAGACCAATCCGCTGTACGTGTGGACGCACGACTCGATCGGCCTCGGCGAGGACGGGCCGACCCACCAGCCGATCGAGCACCTCGCGGCGCTGCGGGCGATCCCGGGCCTGTCGGTCGTGCGCCCCGGCGACGCGAACGAGACCGCCTACGCGTGGAAGGCCGCCCTGGAGCGGCCGTCCGACGGCCCGATCGGGTTCGCGCTGACCCGGCAGAACGTGCCGACGCTGACCGGCACCTCCGCCGAGGGCGTCGCCCGCGGCGGCTACGTGCTGGAGGAGGCGTCGTCCGGCGTCCCGCAGGTTGTGATCATCGCCACCGGCTCGGAGCTGCACCTCGCGGTCGCCGCGCGGAAGATCCTGGAGGCCGACGGCGTCGGAACCCGTGTGGTCTCCATGCCGTGTGTCGAGTGGTTCGCCGCGCAGGACGCCGGGTACCGCGAGTCGGTCCTGCCGCCTGCGGTGCGGGCCCGCGTCTCGGTCGAGGCGGGCATCGCGATGCCGTGGCGGGACTACGTCGGCGACGCCGGCCGCTCGGTCTCGATCGAGCACTTCGGTGCCAGCGCCGACCAGGCCACCCTGTTCGAGAAGTTCGGCTTCACCGGCGAGACCGTCGCCGCCGCCGCGCGGGACTCGCTCGCCGCGGTGGAGAAGTCGTCCTGAGCCACTCCTGAGTCACAAGGAGACAACCATGAGCAACGATCGTCTCGCCGCGCTCTCCGCGGCGGGTGTGTCCATCTGGCTCGACGACCTGTCCCGGGAGCGGCTGACCAGCGGGAACCTCGCGGAGCTGATCGAGGACAAGCACGTCGTCGGGGTCACCACCAATCCGACGATCTTCGCGGGCGCGCTGTCCGACGGCGCCGCCTACGACGAGCAGGTCCGCGAGCTCGCGGCCCGCGGCGCGGACGTCGACTCGGCGATCCGCGAGATCACCGTCGCCGACGTGCAGCAGGCCTGCGACGTGTTCTCCGGGGTCTGGGAGCGCACCGGCGGCGTCGACGGGCGGGTGTCGCTCGAGGTCGACCCGCGCCTGGCGCACGACACCGAGAAGACCGTCGCCCAGGCGCTGGACCTGTGGAAGGCGGTCGACCGGCCGAACCTGCTGGTGAAGATCCCGGCGACCGAGGCGGGCCTGCCCGCGATCACCCGGGCCACCGCGGAGGGGATCAGCGTCAACGTCACGCTGATCTTCTCGGTGGAGCGGTACAAGGCCGTCATGGACGCGTACCTGACCGGGCTGGAGCAGGCCGTCGGGAACGGCCAGGACCTGGCCTCGATCCACTCGGTGGGCTCGTTCTTCGTGTCCCGGGTGGACTCCGAGATCGACGGCAGGCTGGAGGCGGCCGGCGGCGACGAGGCGCTGGCGCTGCGCGGGAAGGCGGCGGTCGCGAACTCCCGGCTGGCCTACGCGGCCTACCGGGACGCGTTCTCCGGCGCCCGCTGGGACGCGCTCGCGGCGAAGGGCGCGCACGCGCAGCGTCCGCTGTGGGCGTCCACCGGGGTGAAGAACCCGGACTACCCGGACACCCTCTACGTCTCCGAGCTGGTGGTGGACAACACCGTCAACACGATGCCGGAGAAGACCCTGGAGGCGTTCGCCGACCACGGTGAGGTCGACGGCGACAAGGTGACCGACACCGCCGGTGCCGCGCAGCAGGTCTTCACCGACCTGGAGGGCGTCGGCATCGACCTCGACGACGTCTACCTCGTCCTGGAGAACGAGGGCGTGGACAAGTTCGAGAAGTCGTGGACCGAGCTGCAGGACACGGTCCGCTCGCAGCTCGACGCCGCCAGGTAGCCGGTGGCCGACACGCCCGGCGGCGACGGGGCCGATCTCGGCTCCGCCGCCGCCGGCGGTTCCGTACCGGCACCGGCCGCCCCGGTCCGGGTGGTGCTGGCCGGGGAGCCGTTCTCGACCGCGGCCCGCCGGATCGCCGGCGACCTGGCGGAGGAGACGGTCGCGTCCCGGGTGGCCGACGGCGATCCGAGTGTGTGGCCGGCCGTGCCCGGCTCCGGCACCGGCTGGACCGGGCTGGCCCGGGCGTCCCGCCCGCTGACCGGGCAGATCGCGGCGCTGCGCGAGCGGTTCGCGGTCCTCGGCGCGCACCGGGTGCTGCTGGTCGGCACGCCGGACGCGGTCGCGGTGGCCCGGCTGGTCGCCGCGGGCTCCCCGGACACCACCCGGCTGACCGCGCTGGACTCCGCCGATCCGGTGCAGGTCGCCGAGGCGCTGTCCCGGGAGCCTGCGGAGACGGTGCTCGTGGTCGCCGATCCGGCCGGTGACGATCCGGTGGTCGGCGCCGTCCGGCACGCGGTGGTGTCGGTGCTCGCCGACGAGATCGGCGCGGACGCCCTCACCGGCCGCACCGTGCACCTCACCGAACCCGGTTCGCCGCTGGACACGCCCGGCGCCGGCGTCACGGTGGTGACCCTGGACGCGGACGTCCCGGCCCGGTTCGGCGCGCTGGGCCCGCTCGGGCTGGTCCCGGCCGGTCTGGCCGGTGCCGACGTCGCCGGGCTGCTGGCGACGGCCGTCCCGGCGGCCGCCACGCTCGGCGAGGACGACCCGGAGAACCCGGCACTGCTGCTCGCCGGGGCGCTCGCCGCGGCCGGCGGTTCGGTGCTGGCGCTGCGCGACGACGACCGCTCGCCCGCGCTGACCGCGTGGCTCGCGCCGCTGCTCACCGCGGCCGGGCTGGCCGCCGTCCCGACCGGTCCCGACGCGCCCGTCCCGGCCCCGCAGGTCGCCGACCCGGCCGCGCCGCCGCCGGTGGTCGACGTGCACGCCGACGGCACCGGCCCGGCGCCCTCGCCCGGGCGCGGGGCGGTCCGCACCGACGCCCCGCCCGGAGCCACGATCGTGCTGTGGCAGGTCGCGGCGGCGCTGGCGGCGCGGGCGCGGCGGACCGACCCGTTCGCGCCGGGCCTGCCCGCCCCCGATCCGGGCGAGCCGGAGGACCCGCCGGCGTTCGTCGACGGCGGGATCGCGGTGCACGCCGACGGCTGGCTGCCGTCCGGTGTGGACACCGTCGCCGGTGCGCTGGACGCGCTGGCCGCGGTCGCGGACGACGGCGGTCACCTGGCGGTGTCCGCCTGGCTGGATCCGGAGTCCGACGCGTCGGTCGCGGTGCTGCGCGGCCCGCTCGCGGGGCGGACCGGGCTGCCGGTCGCGTTCGGCTGGGCCCCGGGCTGCCGCAGCGGCGACACCGGCGGGCCGGACCGGGCGGTGCACTGCCACCTCACCGGCGGCGGGCTCGATCCCGACGGATCGGGTGCTGCTCCGGATGACCCGTTCGGCGCGGGTACCGCGCCGGAACCGTCCGGACTGGATAGCCTGCACGCGGCACAGGCCCGAGCGGTCGTCCGCGAGCAGCGCAGCCGGGGGCGCCCCGTACTGCGGCTGCACCTGACCGACCGGCTGACCGGCCTCGTCACACTCGCCCGTGCCGTCGAGACCCGGCCGGACCACTGATCCCGACCAGCCCGGCGACCAGCCGTCGAGTACCCACATCAGGAGGGGCGATGCCCACCGCGAACGGCGGCCGTACCAACCCGCTGCGCGATCCCCGCGACAAGCGCCTCCCCCGGATCGCCGGCCCCTGCGGCCTGGTGATCTTCGGGGTGACCGGGGACCTGTCCCGCAAGAAGCTGATGCCCGCGATCTACGACCTGGCGAACCGCGGCCTGCTCCCGCCGGGTTTCGCGCTCACCGGGTTCGCCCGGCGGGACTGGGACACCGAGGACTTCGGGCGGGTCGTGCACGACGCGGTCCGCCAGCACGCGCGCACCCCGTTCCGGCAGGAGGTCTGGGACCGCCTCGCCGAGGGGCTGCGGTTCGTGCAGGGTTCCTTCGACGACGACGCCGCGTTCGACGAGCTCGAACGCACCGTCCGCGAGCTGGACGAGAAGCGCGGCACCGGCGGAAACCACGCGTTCTACCTGTCGATCCCGCCGAGCGCGTTCCCGGTGGTGTGCAAGCAGCTGGCCCGCTCCGGGCTGTCCGCGCAGGAGGACCCGGACGTGTGGCGCCGGGTGGTGATCGAGAAGCCGTTCGGGCACGACCTGGCGTCGGCCAAGGAGCTGAACGCGATCGTCAACGAGGTGTTCCCCGAGGACTCGGTCTTCCGGATCGACCACTACCTCGGCAAGGAGACCGTGCAGAACGTGCTGGCGCTGCGCTTCGCCAACCAGCTGTTCGAGCCGATCTGGAACGCCAACTACGTCGACCACGTGCAGATCACGATGGCCGAGGACATCGGGCTGGGCGGGCGCGCCGGCTACTACGACGGGATCGGCGCGGCCCGCGACGTCATCCAGAACCACCTGCTGCAGCTGCTCGCCTTCACCGCGATGGAGGAGCCGACGTCGTTCTCGTCGGACGAGCTGCGGGCCGAGAAGATCAAGGTGCTGAAGGCGGTCAAGCTTGCGCTGCCGCTGGAGGAGACCACCGCCCGCGGCCAGTACGAGGGCGGCTGGCAGGGCGGCGAGCAGGTGCCGGGGCTGAAGGAGGAGGAAGGCTTCGATCCGAGGTCCACCACCGAGACGTTCGCCGCGATCACCTACGAGGTGGAGAACCGGCGCTGGGCCGGGGTGCCGTTCTACCTGCGCACCGGCAAGCGGCTGGGCCGCCGGGTCACCGAGATCGCGGTGGTGTTCAAGCGCGCGCCGCACCTGCCGTTCGACGCCACGATGACCGAGGAGCTGGGGCAGAACGCCCTGGTGATCCGGGTGCAGCCGGACGAGGGGGTGACGATGCGGTTCGGCTCGAAGGTGCCGGGCAACCAGATGGAGGTCCGCGACGTCACGATGGACTTCGGCTACGGCAACGCCTTCACCGAGTCGTCCCCGGAGGCCTACGAGCGGCTGATCCTGGACGTGCTGCTCGGCGAGCCGTCGCTGTTCCCGGTGAACGAGGAGGTCGAGCGGTCCTGGGAGATCCTCGACCCGGTGATCGAGTTCTGGGCGGACTCCGCGGAGGGGCCGGACGGCTACCCGGCCGGGTCCTGGGGCCCGGACTCGTCGGCGGAGATGCTGGCGCGGACCGGCCGACACTGGCGCCGGCCGTGAGCCCGCGAACAGCCGCATCAGCACAGCCCGTGAGCCCGCGAACGGCCGCATCAGCACAGCCCGTGAGCGTCCTCCGCCCCCATCTCGTCCTCCCCCACCCCGTCTCCCACCCACGAGGGGTCTCGTCATGATCATCGATCTGCCGTCGAGCAACACCTCGGCGGTGAACCGCAAGCTCGTCGAGCTGCGCGAGTCCGGCGGGGTGTTCGCGCTCGGCCGGGTGCTCACGCTGGTCGTCGTGACCGACGACGGGCCGGGCCTGGAGCGGGCGGTCGACGCCGCGAACTCGGCGAGCCGGGAGCACCCGTGCCGGGTGATCGTGCTGGCCCGCGGCCAGCGCCGGGCGGCGGCCCGGCTGGACGCCCAGATCCGGGTCGGCGGCGACGCCGGCGCGAGCGAGGTGATCGTGCTGCGCGGCTACGGCGCGCTGGCCGCGGAGGACGCGGGCGCCGGCATGGTGATGCCGCTGCTGCTGCCCGACGCGCCGGTGGTGGCGTGGTGGCCGGGTGAGGCGCCGGCCAGCCCGTCGGAGGACGCGGTGGGCAGGCTGGCCCAGCGGCGGATCACCGACGCGCTGTCGTCGAAGAACCCGACGAAGGCGTTCGAGCAGCGCCGCCGGGACCACGCGCCCGGGGACACCGACCTGACCTGGACCCGGCTGACGCACTGGCGGGCGCAGCTGGCGGCGGCGCTGGACGTCCCGCCGCACGACGAGGTGACGGGCGCGGTGGTCGCCGGGGAGGCGGTGTCGCCGTCGACCGAGCTGATGGCGGGCTGGCTGGCGTCGGCGCTCGGGGTGAAGGTGAAGCGGTCCCCGTCGGCGCAGGAGAACGGCCTGTCGATGATCCGGCTGAACCGGCCGTCGGGTGACGTGGAGCTGGCCCGGCCGGACGGCCGCACCGCCCGGCTGACCCAGCCCGGCCAGCCGGAGCGGCTGATCGCGCTGGCCCGCCGCGAGGTGTCGGACTGCCTGGCCGAGGAGCTGCGCCGGCTCGATCCGGACGAGGTGTACCAGGAAGCCCTGGCCGGTGTGTCCCTGGTGACGCGCGGCCGAACCCCCGTGAAGGTCTGAGATGCCGGCAGGTGCGAGCGTGTCCCCGAGCGAGAAGATCCAGGTCGTCGTCCATCCGGACGCGGCGGTGCTGGCCGCGGCGACCGCGGCCCGGTTGCTGACGGCGCTGGCCGACGTCCAGTCCCGCGGGACCGTGCCGCGGGTCGTGCTGACCGGCGGCGGGGTCGGCATCCAGCTGTTGCGGGAGGTCGCCGCGTCCCCCGGGCGGGACGCCGTCGACTGGTCGGCGGTGGACGTGTTCTGGGGCGACGAGCGGTTCGTGCCCGCCGACGATCCGGAGCGCAACGAGCTCCAGGCCCGGGAGGCGCTGCTCGACGGGGTGGCGCTGGACCCGGCCCGGGTGCATCCGATGCCGGCCGCGCCGGCCGGTGGCGGTTCGGCCGACGACGCGGTGCGGGCGGCCGCCGACTACGCGCGGCTGCTCGCGGACCTGGCCCGCCCGGAGGAGGACGGCATCCCGGCGTTCGACGTGACGCTGGTCGGCATGGGCGAGGAGGGGCACACGCTGTCGGTGTTCCCGGACTCCCCCGCGGTGCACGAGCAGGCCGCCACCGTCGTCGGGGTGTTCGACTGCCCGAAGCCGCCGCCGACCCGGATCTCGCTGACCCTGGCCGCGGCCCGGCGGTCCCGCGAGGTGTGGGTGGTCGCGGCGGGCGCCGGGAAGGCTCCCGCGGTGGCGGGTGCGCTGACCGGGACCCCGGAGACCGAGCTGCCGGTCGGCGGGGCCCGCGGGACCGAGCGGACCCGCTGGCTGCTCGACGCCGCGGCGGCCGGGAAGCTGCCGGACGGGTTCCTGCCGCGGGTCTCCTGATCCGGCGCGGCTGCCGGCCGCTGGATGAACCGGACGTGTGACCTCGCGCCCGTTCCCTGGCGGCGCGCCGGACGACCCCGGTTAGGGTCCGGGGCCATGCGTATCGGCACCCCGCTCGGCCCGGATCCCACCCGCGTGCTGCTGCTCGGCTCGGGTGAGCTCGGCAAGGAGGTGGCGATCGCCTTCCAGCGGCTCGGTGTCGAGGTCGTCGCCGTCGACCGCTACCCGCACGCCCCCGCGCACCAGGTCGCGCACCGCTGGCACGCGATCGACATGACCGACCCGGTCACCCTGGCGACGCTGATCGAGCAGGAGGCGCCGGACCTGGTCATCCCGGAGATCGAGGCGATCGCGACGAACGCGCTGGTCGAGATCGAGGCCGCCGGGACGACCGTGGTGCCGACGGCGCGGGCGGCGAAGCTGACCATGGACCGGGAGGGCATCCGGCGGCTGGCCGCCGAGGAGCTGGGGCTGCCGACGTCGCCGTACGCGTTCGCCGACACCCTGGACGAGGTCCGGGCGGCGATCGGCCGGGTCGGGCTGCCGTGCGTGCTCAAGCCGGTGATGTCGTCGTCGGGCAAGGGCCAGTCGGTGCTCAAGGACGCCGGGGACGCCGAGGCCGCCTGGGAGCACGCCCGCACCGCCGGCCGGGTGTCGAACCCGCGGGTGATCGTCGAGGGCTTCGTCGAGTTCGACTACGAGATCACCCTGCTCACCGTGCGGCACGCCGGCGGCACCGCGTTCTGCGAGCCGGTCGGGCACCGCCAGGAGAACGGCGACTACGTCGAGTCGTGGCAGCCGCAGCCGATGTCGCCCGCCGCGCTGGCGGCCGCGCAGGACGTCGCCGGCCGGATCACCGAGGCGCTGGGCGGGCGCGGCCTGTTCGGGGTGGAGCTGTTCGTCCGCGGCGACGAGGTGCTGTTCTCCGAGGTCAGCCCGCGGCCGCACGACACCGGCCTGGTCACCCTCGCGACCCAGCGGCTCAGCGAGTTCGAGCTGCACGCGCGCGCCGTGCTCGGGCTGCCGGTGGACACCTCGCTGCGCTCCCCCGGCGCGTCCGCGGTCGTCTACGGCGGGCAGGAGCTGACCGCGCCGGACTACGAGGGCGTCGCCGAGGCGCTCGCCGTCCCGGGCGCCGACCTGCGGCTGTTCGGGAAGCCGACGGCCGGTGAGCGGCGCCGGATGGGCGTCGCGGTCGCCGCCGCCGACGACGTCGCCACCGCCCGCGACCGGGCCACCGCGGCGGCCGCGCACGTCCGCCCGGTGCCGCGCGCCGGGGATCCGGGGCCGGCCGGCCGATGAGTTCCCGGGCCGCCCCCGGTCGGTGACGGTACGGGGCGCCGGCGGTCGGCGCCCCCGGCCGAAGGGACCCGCGATGCGGACGATCACACCCTGCCTCTGGTTCGACGGACGGGCCGAGGAGGCCGCCCGGTTCTACACGTCGGTGTTCCCGGACTCCGGCATCGACGAGATCACCCACTACGGCCCCGAGATCCCGGAGCGGGAGGGGCAGGTGCTCACCGTGTCGTTCCGGCTGGGCGGGCAGCGCTACACCGCGCTCGACGGCGGTCCCGGGTTCACCTTCAGCGAGGCGGTCTCGCTGGAGGTGCACTGCGACACCGCCGACGAGGTGGACCACTTCTACGACTCGCTGGTGCAGGGCGGCACGACGCAGCCCTGCGGCTGGCTGAAGGACCGCTTCGGCTTCTCCTGGCAGATCGTGCCGCCGGGCCTGCTGGGCTGGCTGAACGGCCCGGACCCCGACGCCGCGGGGCGCGTCGCGAAGGTCCTCTACGCCACCCACGGCAAGCTGGACACGGCCGCGCTGCGGGCCGCCTACGAGGGGTGACCCGCGGGTAACCTGGCTTCGGGGGGCCGAGGCGAGGGGGCGCGTGATGGCGGGACGGACCGGGTTGGTGGTGGCCGGCGCCGGCGCCCGCGGCGCCTACGAGGCGGGGGCGCTCACCGAGCTGCTGCCCCGGCTGGAGCGGACCTGGTCGGCGCCGTCGGTGCTGGTCGGGACGAGTGCCGGGGCGCTCAACGTGGCCGCGCTGGCCGGTCTGGCCGGGACCCGGCCGGACGCCGCGGCGGCGGAGCTGGTCGCCCGCTGGGAGTCGGTGCGGACGGGTGACGTGGTCGCGTTGCCGTCGTCGGCGCTGGAGGCCGGTGTCGCCTACGCCGGGGACCTGCTCGGCGTCCCGTCCGCGCTGCGCCGCGCCGTCGGGCTGCCGGAGCGGGTGACCCGGCTGCTCGACGCGGACCGGCTGCGCCCGGTCGTCGAGCGGGTCGTCGACTGGGACCGGCTGCACCACGCCGTCGCCGGTGGGCTCGTCGACGCCGTCGGGGTCGCCTGCACCGCGGCCGGGACCGGCGGGACGGTCGTGTTCGTCGAGCACGGGCCGGACGTCGCGCTCCCGCCCTACGATCCGGGCCGCGACATCCGCTACGTCGGCACCCGGCTGACCCCGGACCATCTGCTCGCGTCGGCGGCGGTGCCGGTGCTGTTCGCGCCGCGCTGGATCGAGGGCCCGGGCGCCGGCTGGTACGTCGACGGCGGGGTCCGGCTGAACACCCCGCTGAAGCCGGCGCTGCGGCTGGGCGCCGACCGGATCGGGGTGGTCGCGACGACGCCGGCGGCGCCGTGCCCGGACGCGGCGCCGCCGCCGGACCGGGTGCCCGACGTGTACGCGGTCGCGGCGCTCGCGCTGCGGATCGTGCTGGGCGCCGGGGTCACCGAGGACCTGCGCACGCTGCGCGCGGTGAACGCCGAGATCGACCGGGGCGCCGACGGCAGGCACGCCCGGATCGGCGCCTGGTTCGCCGGGCCGCCCGCGGACCGGGCCACCGAGCTGGCCGAGCTGGCCGCCGAGATCCGCCGCCGCGAGTACGGCGGGCTGCGGGCGCTGCGCAACCCGCCGCTGCTGGTGCTGGAACGGCTGGTCGGCGGGGCCGTGCCGGACACCGATCTCACGCACGGCGCCGAGCTGCTCAGCTTCCTGTTCTTCGATCCCGCCTTCGCCGCGGCCGCCGCGGACCTCGGGGCGGCGCACGCCGCCCGGTCGACGGCCCCGGACACCGGCCGCCCGGGCGCCGGGGCACGGCGCCGGGCGCGGGCGGCCCGGCGCTGAGCCCCCGGCGGCCGGGCACCGAGCCTGCGCGCACGGCGGTGTGCCCCCGCGACCCGGCCCCGGCGGGTGCCACCGGCACCGCGTCGCTCACACCGCGTCCGCCCCCCGTTCCCCGGTCCGCACCCGGACGACCGTCTCGACGGCCTGCACCCACACCTTCCCGTCGCCGACCTTCCCGGTGCGGGCCGCCTCGGTGATCGCGCCGACCACCCGGTCGACCTGCTCCTCGTGCACCACGGCGTCGATCCGGATCTTCGGCACCAGGTCGACCGCGTACTCGGCGCCCCGGTACAGCTCGGTGTGCCCCTTCTGCCTGCCGTAGCCGCGGACCTCGCCGATGGTCATCCCCAGCACGCCGAGCTGTTCGAGCGCGGCCCGGACGTCCTCCAGCGCGTAGGGCCGGACGATCGCGGTCACCAGCTTCACGACGCCTCCACCGGTGGCGCGGTGGTGGCCTGCCCGGCCGGCCGCGCGGACGCGGTGCCGCCGCGCAGCGTGGAGAAGTCGTAGGCGGTCTCGGCGTGCTCGGTCTCGTCGATGCCGGTGACCTCGTCGTCGCCGTCCACCCGGAAGCCGATGGTCACCTTCACCAGGTAGCCGAGCAGCAGCGCGAGCACGAACGAGTAGGCGAGCACCGCCCCGGCGGCGAGCGCCTGGCGGCCCAGCTGGACCAGCCCGCCGCCGTAGAACAGGCCGTTGTCGCCGGCCGCCGCCGAGTTGACGCTGTTGTCGCCGAAGAACCCGATCAGCAGGGTCCCGACGATCCCGCCGACCAGGTGGACGCCGACGACGTCGAGCGAGTCGTCGAGCCCGAACCGGTACTTCAGCCCGACGGCGAGCGCGCACACCGCACCGGCGATCAGCCCGATCGCCAGCGCCCCGACCGGCCGGACGAACCCGCAGGCCGGGGTGATCGCGACCAGCCCGGCGACGGCGCCGGACGCCGCGCCCAGCGTGGTGGGCCGCCCGTCCCGGATCTGCTCGACGATCAGCCAGCCGATCAGCGCGGTCGCGGTCGCCAGCATGGTGTTGGTGAACGCGGTGGCGGCGAGGTCACCGGCGGACAGCGCCGAGCCGGCGTTGAACCCGAACCAGCCGAACCACAGCAGCGCCATCCCGAGGAGCACGAACGGCAGGTTGTGCGGGCGCATCGGTTCGCGCGGCCAGCCGCGCCTGCGCCCGAGCACGATCGCCAGTGCCAGCGCCGCGGCGCCGGCGTTGATGTGCACCGCGGTCCCGCCGGCGAAGTCCTCGGCGCCGAGGGTGTTCGCGATCCAGCCGCCGACGTTGTCCGGGCCGGTGAAGCCGTCGAACGCGAACACCCAGTGCGCGACCGGGAAGTACACGACCGTCGCCCACAGCACGACGAACGCCGTCCAGCCCCAGAACTTCGTGCGGTCCGCGACGGCGCCCGAGATCAGCGCCGGGGTGATCACCGCGAACATCAGCTGGAACATCACGAAGGCGAGCGCGGGCAGCGCGTCCGGCCCCGGCCACGGCGCGGTGTCCGAGCCGACGCCGACCGCCTGGCCGATCGTGTTCGCCAGCCCGGCGAACTCGCCGCCGCCGAGCAGGCCGCCGCCGATGTCGTTGCCGAACGCCCAGCTGTAGCCGTACAGCGCCCAGAGAACGCTCACCACCGCCAGGCAGATCACGTTCATCATCAGCATGTTCAGCACGGACTTGCTGCGCGTCATCCCGCCGTAGAAGAACGCCAGCCCCGGCGTCATCAGCATCACCAGCGCGGCGCTGACCAGCACCCACGCCGTGTCTCCCGCATTGAGTTCCACCCGTCCTCCGTTCGGTCCGCCCCGACCAGGTGGCATGTTTCGCCCGCTGTGTTGCAGGGAGGAACGGTCCGCGGTTTCCCGGGCGTGTCGGGTCCCGGCACCGGGCGCAGCGGGCGCCGACCGCGCCGACCGCGCAGGCGGTACAGGGGGTACAGGGGGGTACAGAGAGGAACAGGGGGCGCGCTGCCCGGCCCTTCCGGGCACAGCGGTACGGACCGGTGGGATCAGCCCATCTCGTCGTCGAGCCGGCCGTTGTTGTAGTCGTCGTACGCGGCCAGGTCGAGGAAGCCGTGCCCGGAGTAGTTGAACAGGATGACCCGCTCCTCCCCGGTCTCCTTCGCGGCGAGTGCCTCGTCGATCGCGGCGGCGATCGCGTGCCCGGTCTCCGGGGCCGGGATCTTCCCCTCGCTCCGGGCGAACTGCACGGCCGCCTCGAAGACCTTGCCCTGCGGGTACGCCGCCGCCTCCATCCGGCCGTCCTTCACCAGCGACGACACCAGCGGCGAGTCGCCGTGGTAGCGCAGGCCGCCCGCATGGATCGACGGTGGCACGAAGTCGTGGCCGAGGGTGTACATCGGCATCAGCGGGGTCAGGCCCGCGGTGTCACCGAAGTCGTAGTCGTAGCGGCCCTGGGTCAGCGTCGGGCAGGACAGCGGCTCGACGGCGAGCAGCCGCACGCTCTCGTCCGGCACGAACGGGAAGGTGATGCCGCCCAGGTTCGAGCCGCCCCCGCAGGACCCGATCACGATGTCCGGCAGCGTCTCGCCGGCCAGCCCCAGCTGCTCGCGCGCCTCCAGCCCGACCACGGTCTGGTGCAGCAGCACGTGGTTGAGCACCGACCCGAGCGCGTAGTGGGTGTCGTCGCGGCCGACGCAGTCCCGCACCGCGTCCGAGATCGCCGCACCCAGCGAGCCCGGGTGGTCCGGCTCGTCGACCGGGCTCGGGACCACCTCGCCGCCCCAGGTCTCGATGGCGATCCGCCGGTAGGGCTTCTGCCCGAACGACGCCCGCACCATGTAGACCTTCAGCTCCAGGTCGAACTGGGCCGCGGCGAACGCCAGCGAGGTGCCCCACTGGCCGGCGCCGGTCTCGGTGGTGAGCCGCCGGATGCCCTCGCGGGCGTTGTAGAACGCCTGCGGCACCGCGGTGTTCGGCTTGTGGCTGCCGGCCGGGGAGACCGACTCGTCCTTGAAGTAGATGCGCGCCGGGGTGCCCAGCGCCTGCTCCAGCCGGACCGCCCGCTGCAGCGGCGTCGGCCGCCACAGCCGCAGGATGTCGAGCACCTCGCCCGGCACGTCGATCCACGGTTCGGCGCTGACCTCCTGCTCGATCAGCGACATCGGGAACAGCGGCGCCAGGTCGGCCGGGCCGACCGGCTCCCGCGTCCCCGGGTGCAACGGCGGCTGCACCGGGCTCGGCAGGTGCGGAACGACGTTGAACCAGGCCGAGGGGATCTGTTCCGGAGGCAGCGTCCAGCGGGTCATGACCTCGGAATCTATCCCGAACGTGCCCGGGATCACGAGGGGGGCGGTCCGCCCGGCTCGTCGATCCGGACGGCGACCTGCTCGTTGTCGTAGGTGTAGCAGAGGTAGCTGTAGCCGACGCCGTGCGCGGCGGCGTACTCCCACCAGGCACGGGCCTCGTCGCGCTGCCACTGCGGGAAGTTGAAGAACTCGTCGAACAGCACGATGCTGCCGCGGCGCAACCGCGGGCCGACCCCGGCCAGCACGGTGACCGCGGACGAGTAGAGGTCGGAGTCGACGTGCAGGAAGTCGACCGGGCCGGGATGCGTCGCCAGGAACCCGTCGAGAGTGTCCTCGAACAGCCCGGGCACCAGCTCGGCGCCGGGCACCCGCGGGAGCTCGCCGACGTCGCCGAAGGCGCCGGCCGGGAAGCCCTGGCGCCAGGTCTGCGGCAGGCCGGTGAAGGTGTCGAAACCGTGCACCCGGCCGTCGCCGCGGTGCTCGGCGATGGTGCGCAGGGTGCCGCCGCGGTACACGCCGAACTCCAGCGCCGTGCCGCCGGTCGGGGCGGCCCGGAGCGCGTGCTCCAGGGTGGCCTGCGGGTTCGGCAGCGGCACCGCGTCGGCCAGGTGCTCCCGGGCGAACCGGGCGCTGCTCGCGACGGCCTCCCGCTCCCCCGCCGCGATCGTGTCCCGGCGGTCCCGGATCTCGACCGCGCGCAGCTCGGCGACGACCCGGTCGACCTCGGTGCGGACCCGGCCGTCCAGCTCCTCGCGCAGCAGCGCCAGCTCGGACCGCAGGGTCGCCGTCTGGTTCGCGGTGTGCCGGGCCAGCGCGTCGTCGAGCACCCGCCCGGCGCGCCGGCGGGCCCGCCGGACGAGCGCGCGCGGCCCGGGGAGCCCGATCAGAGCTCCCGGGACGCCCGCAGCCGACCGAGGGCCTCCTCGAGGATGGCCTCACCGTCGGCGTCGCTGCGCCGTTCCTTCACGTACGCGAGGTGCGTCTTGTACGGCTCGGTGCGCGGGGCGGCCGGCGGGTTCGCCGAGTCCCGGCCGCCGGGCAGCCCGCAGCGGGGGCAGTCCCAGGTCTCGGGGACCTCGGCCTCCGCGGCGAACCAGGTGTTGTTGACGTGGCCGTTCGCACAGTAGAAGGGGATCCGCTCGCGGGCGGCACTCTCGCCCCGCTCGGACTCGCCCATCGGACCGGCCCCCACCCGGGTGCCGCGGATCGCGTTGCCGCCAGCCATCTCCCTCGTCCCCTCTCCTCGCCGCGACGCTCAGACGTTCGCCAGCATCAGGCCGTTGCCGACGACGGCGATCGCCCAGATCATTCCGACGAAGATGGTGTAACGAGCCATGTTGCGGTCGGCGGCCGCGGAGCCGGACAGGCTCGACTGCACGCCGCCGCCGAAGAGGCTGGTCAGACCCCCACCCTTGCTGCGCTGCAGCAGGATCAGCGCGATCAGCAGAAGGCTGGTCACGATGAGGATGATCTGCAGTGTCAGGATCACGCGCTTCCCAATCCTGGTCGCTCGCCGGAGTGGCCGAGGATACTCCGCACGCTGCGGGGACCCTCCGGCCGGGGTGGCCGGGAACGCGTGGAGCCGTGGCCCCGCACCCGGCGGCCACGGCTCCACGGCTGTGCGGACGGACCTGCCTAGGGCAGCGGACCGCCGGCCGCGATCGCGGACAGCTTCGCGAACTCCTCGGCGTCCAGGCTGGCGCCGCCGACGAGGGCGCCGTCCACGTCGGCCTGGCCGACGATCTCCGCCACGTTCGACGACTTCACCGAGCCGCCGTAGAGGATCCGCACGGCGCGGGAGACCTCCGGCCCGTACAGCTCGGTCAGCGTCTCCCGCAGCGCCGCACAGACCTCCTGGGCGTCCGACGCGCCGGCCACCCGGCCGGTGCCGATCGCCCAGACCGGCTCGTAGGCGAGCACCAGGGTGGCCGCCTGCTCGGCGGTGACCCCCTTGAGCGCGCCGCGCAGCTGGTCGGTGCAGTGCTGCACGTGCTCGCCGGCCTCGCGGACGTCCAGGCCCTCGCCGACGCACAGGATCGGGGTGATCCCGTGCCGCAGCGCGGCCAGCACCTTCGAGTTGACGACGGCGTCGTCCTCGCCGTGGACCTCCCGGCGCTCGGAGTGCCCGACCACCACGTAGCGGCAGCCCAGCTTCGCCAGCATCGCGCCGGACACGTCGCCGGTGTAGGCGCCCGAGTCGTGCGGGGACAGGTCCTGCGCCCCGTGCACCACGCTCAGCTTGTCGCCGTCGATCAGCGTCTGCACGCTGCGGATGTCGGTGAACGGCGGCAGCACCGCCACCTCGACCCGGTCGAAGTACTTCTCGGGCAGCGCGAAGGCGAGCTTCTGCACCACCGCGATCGCCTCGAGGTGGTTGAGGTTCATCTTCCAGTTGCCGGCGATGAACGGCTTACGGGTCATGCGTCCCCCTCCAGTACCGCGACGCCGGGGAGGGTGGCGCCCTCGAGGAACTCGAGCGAGGCACCCCCGCCGGTGGAGATGTGCGAGAAGCCGTCCTCGGGGATGCCCAGCGCGCGCACCGCGGCCGCGGAGTCACCGCCGCCGACGACGCTGAACGCGCCGCCCGCCGTGGCGTCCGCGATCGCCTGCGCCACACCGCGGGTGCCGTCGGCGAACGGGGCCAGCTCGAAGACGCCCATCGGGCCGTTCCAGAAGATCGTCCGCGCCGCGCCGATCCGGTCGGCGAACGCGGCGACCGACTCCGGGCCGATGTCCAGGCCCAGCCAGCCGTCCTCGATGCCGGTGACCGGCACCGTGCGGGTGGTGGCGTCGGCGGAGAACGCGTCGGCGACCACCACGTCGGACGGCAGGACGATCTTGCCGGACTCCAGCAGCGTCCGGCAGGTCCCGACCTGGTCGGCCTCCAGCAGCGACGACCCGACGCCGTGCCCCTGGGCGGCCAGGAAGGTGAAGCACATCCCGCCGCCGACCAGCAGGGTGTCCACGCCGGGCAGCAGCGCCTCGATCACGGCCAGCTTGTCGGAGACCTTCGAGCCGCCGAGCACGACCGCGTACGGCCGCTCCGGATCCCCGGTCAGGGTCCGCAGGACCTCGACCTCGGACAGCACCAGGCCGCCCGCGTAGGGATCGAGCCGCTGCGCGACGTCGTACACCGACGCCTGCTTGCGGTGCACCACGCCGAAGCCGTCCGAGACGAACGCGGCGTCGTCGCCCACCAGGGCGGCCAGCTCGTCGGCGAACGCGGCGCGCTCGGCGTCGTCCTTGGCGGTCTCCCGGGCGTCGAACCGGATGTTCTCCAGCAGCACGACGTCGCCCGCGGCCATGCTCGGCAGCGGCTTCCCGAGCTCCACCAGCCGGACCGGCGCGCCGAGCAGCTCACCGAGCCGGTCGGCGACCGGGGCCAGCGAGAGCTTCTCGTCCGGGCCGTTCTTCGGCCGGCCCAGGTGCGCGGTCACCACGACCAGCGCCCCGGCCCCGGACAGCGCCGAGATCGTCGGCACCGAGGCGCGGATGCGGCCGTCGTCGGTGATGTTCCGGTCGTCGTCGAGGGGAACGTTGAGATCGGACCGCACCAGCACGGTCCGGCCCTGCACGCCCTCCCCCTCGTTCAGGAGGTCGTCGAGGGTCCTCACAGCTTCGACGCCACCAGCCCGGCGATGTCGACGAGGCGGTTCGAGTAGCCCCACTCGTTGTCGTACCAGCCGACCACCTTGACCTGGTTCCCGATGACCTTGGTCAGGCCCGAGTCGAAGATCGTCGAGTGCGGGTCGGTGACGATGTCGGAGGAGACGATCGGGTCCTCGGTGTACTTCAGGATGCCCTTCAGCGGGCCCTCGGCGGCCGCCTTGAACGCCGCGTTGATCTCCTCGGCGCTCGCCTCCTTGCGGACCTCGACGGTCAGGTCGGTGGCCGAGCCGGTGGGGATCGGCACCCGCAGCGCGTAGCCGTCGAGCTTGCCCTTGAGGTGCGGCAGGACCAGCGAGATCGCCTTCGCCGCACCGGTCGAGGTGGGGACGATGTTCAGCGCGGCGGCGCGGGCCCGGCGCAGGTCCTTGTGCGGGCCGTCCTGCAGGTTCTGGTCGGCGGTGTAGGCGTGGATCGTGGTCATCAGACCCTTCTCGATCCCGAGCAGGTCGTCGAGGACCTTCGCCAGCGGCGCCAGGCAGTTCGTGGTGCAGGACGCGTTCGAGACGATGTTCTGCGAGCCGTCGTAGTCGCCGTCGTTGACGCCCTTGACGATGGTGAGGTCCTCACCGGTCGCCGGGGCCGAGATGACGACCTTCTTCGCGCCGGCGTCGAGGTGCTTGGACGCGGCGTCGCGCTTGGTGAACAGACCGGTCGACTCGACGACGACGTCGACGCCCAGGTCCTTCCAGGGCAGCTCGCCGGGGTCGCGCACGGCGAGCCCCTTGAAACCCTTGCCGTCGACGACGATCTCGTCGCCCGAGGTGCCGACCTCGTAGGGCAGCCTGCCGAGGATCGAGTCGTACTTCAGCAGGTGCGCGAGCGTCGCGTTGTCGGTGATGTCGTTCACCGCGACGATCTCGATGTCCGTGGTGCCGGCGGCGCGCTGGGCGTCCACCGCCCGCCAGAAGTTCCGGCCGATGCGGCCGAAGCCGTTGACTCCTACGCGGACCGTCACAGTGCCTCCATGGGCTCGTCGTGCGCTGTCGTCTGGGTGTCCCAGTCCCCGGCGCGCCGGGTCCCGGCGGCGGGGCGGCAGGTCGGTCACGGCGCTCTCCCCCGTCGGGGAGCACCGCCTCCCGTGCTCGGCGACCACCCTATCGGCGGACCGCCCGCCCCGAACCCCGCGTACCCGGTGACCTGCGCCGCGATCCGTACCCGGACCCGATCGGGTACGGATCGCGGACGGGGTCAGGCGATGCGCAGGAACTTCTTCCAGCCGGGACGGGTGTCGGGCGCATCGGCGGCGGCGCGCTCGTCGTCGGTGAAGCCCTCGACGGGCTCGCGCGGGGCGGCGGCCCTGGCCCTGCTCACGAACGAGGCCGCGGCGGTCAGCGCGGCGGTGATCCCCTCCCGGCCGGGACCCGCGGTGATCGTCGCGGTCGCCGGGATCCCGAACCGGGCGGCCGCGGCGGGCCCACCGGCGCGCTGCTTGACGGCGACGGCCGAGCCCTCCCCCGCGGCGGCGTCCGGCTCCTCCGCCGGGCCGGCCGGCACCCCGGCCGCGGTGACGTCCACCAGCACGAACTCCCAGGCGTAGGCGGCCTGCTGGTGGGCGATGCGCTCGCGGACCGCGGCGGTGTCGCCGACCGCGGCCTCCCCGACGAGCAGGACGACGACCCGCCCGGGCCGGTCCCCCTCGGGGCGGGCGGCGAGCTCGTCGCCGACGGCGTCGAGCAGCCGGTGGGCGCCGGTGCGCAGGTCGGGCCCGTCGAGCGCGCGCAGCTTCGCGGGCAGCGCCGCGAGCGCCTCCTGCGCGGGCACCGGGACGGCCGGCGGGTGCGAGCCGTCGGCGAGGGAACGGGTCAGGTCGTTCCCGGTCGACAGCACGACCTCCGGCTCGTCCGGCCCGGCCTGGGCACGGAGCAGGTCGGCGAGTCCGGCGCGGAGTGCGGGGAGCAGCGGCCGCAGCATGCTGGATCGATCGAGATGAACGGCGAGGAGAGTGGAACCCGGGTTCGTCACGGCGGCATCATGCCCGACCCCCCGCAGCCCTCCCGTGACGGGGTGTGATCACCGTGGTGGTGCGGGCTGTCCACCGACGCGCTCTGGCGCCGGGTCCGGGAGCACGGCTGGTCGCGGGTCCATCCCTCGGTCTTCTCGTCGCGGCCGGCTGGACGGTGCTGCGCTTCACCTGGCACGACCTCGACCGCACCCCGGACCGCGTGGTCCGGGAGATCAGAGCGGTGCTCGGACCATGATCGCCATCGTGGTGCGTCCGGTCACGCGGATCGCGGCCCTGCGCACCGGCACGGCGATCAGCCGTTCTCCTCCTCGAGCATCTTCGCGGTGACCGCCGACTCGGTGTCCGGGATCCCCAGCTCCGCGGCCTTCTTGTCGGCGGTCTGCAGCAGCCGCCGGATCCGGCCGGCCACCGCGTCCTTGGTCATCGGCGGGTCCGCGAGTTGACCCAGCTCCTCCAGCGACGCCTGGGTGTGCTCGGCGCGCAGCCTCCCGGCCGCCCGCAGGTGGTCGGGCACCTCGTCACCGAGGATCTCCAGGGCGCGCGACACCCGGGCCGCGGCGGCGACCGCCGCCCGCGCGGACCGGCGCAGGTTGGCGTCGTCGAAGTTCGCGAGCCGGTTCGCGGTCGCCCGGACCTCGCGGCGCATCCGCCGCTCCTCCCAGGAGAGCACGCTCTGGTGGGCGCCCATCCTGGTCAGCAGCGCACCGATCGCGTCCCCGTCGCGGACCACGACCCGGTCCGCGCCGCGCACCTCGCGGGCCTTCGCCGCGACCCCCAGCCGCCGCGCCGCGCCGACCAGCGCCAGCGCAGCCTCCGGCCCCGGGCAGGTCACCTCCAGCGCGGAGCTGCGGCCCGGCTCGGTCAGCGAGCCGTGCGCCAGGAAGGCGCCTCGCCAGGCCGCCTCGGCGTCGGACAGGTCCCCGGAGACGACCGGCGGCGGGAGTCCGCGCACCGGGCGGCCGCGGTTGTCCAGCAGCCCGGTCTGGCGGGCCAGGCCCTCGCCGTCGCGGATCACCCGGATCACGTACCGCGCGCCGCGGCGCAGGCCGCCCGCGGTGATCACGTGCGCGTCCGCGGTGTGCCCGTAGAGCTCGTGGATCTCGCGCCGCAGCCGCCGGGCGACCGAGCCGGTGTCGACCTCGGCCTCGATCACCACGCGGCCACCCACGATGTGCAGCCCGCCGGCGAACCGCAGCAACGAGGCCACCTCGGCACGCCGTGACGACTGCTTGGTGACGGTGAGCCGGCTCAACTCGTCCTTCACCGTGGCGGTCATGGCCATTGCGGGCTCCTTCCGCGCTGCGGGCTGTGCTGTTGTGTCCCGTCCCCGCCGCCCGTCCCGGCCGCCGGTACGGCGGCGCGGAACACGTCGAGCAGGGCGCCCGCGAGGGCGTCCGGATCGTGCCGCGGGGTGGCCGCGCGGTCGTCGGCGACGTCCGCGAGCCAGACCCGCCCGCCCGGGACCAGCAGGTCGGATGCGGCCGCGTGCAGCCGCTCCGGAAGGCTCACCGACCCGATGTCCGCCAGGACGGCATGCGCCCGCAACTCGGGCGCGTGACCGGACAGTACTTCAAGGTGCTGCTCCGGCGAGAAACCGGCGGTCTCCCCCGGCTCGGGACTGAGGTTGAGCAGCACGATCCGGGCCGCGGCGGTCCGCAGCAGCGCGTCGCGCAGGCCGGGGACCAGCAGGTGCGGCAGCACGCTGGTGAACCACGATCCGGGGCCGAGCAGCACGGCGTCGGCGGCCAGCACCGCGCGGACGGCCTCGTCGCAGGCCGGCGGGTCCTCCGGCAGCAACCAGACCCGGCGCACCCGGCCGGGCGTCGACGCGACCGCGACCTGGCCGCGGATCAGGTGCGGGCCGTCGACGCCGTCCAGCTCGACCTCGGCCTCGATGTCCAGCGGCACCCGGGCCATCGGCAGCACCCGCCCGGCGCAGCCGAGCAGCCCGCCGAGCGCGTCCAGCGCGCGCACCGGATCGCCGTCCCGTTCCAGAAGCGCCGCCAGCAGCAGGTTGCCGACGGCGTGCCCGGCCAGCGCGCCGGTCCCGCCGAAGCGGTGCTGGACCAGGCCGGACCAGAACCGGCCGTCGGCGTCGTCGGCGGCCAGCGCGGCGAGCGCCATCCGCAGGTCGCCCGGCGGCAGCAGGCCGAGCTCGCGGCGCAACCTGCCGGACGACCCGCCGTCGTCGGCGACGGTGACCACCGCGGTGACGTCGGCGACGTCGGGGCACCGGCGCAGCGCGCTGAGCGTGGCGTGCAGGCCGTGCCCGCCGCCGAGCGCGACGACCCGCAGACCCTCCTGCGCTCCGCTCACTCGCGCCCCATGTCGCGGTGCTCGACGTTGACCTGGACGCCGTCCCGGTCGGCCAGCCGGCGGCCGATCTCCTCCGAGATCGCCACCGAGCGGTGCTTCCCACCGGTGCAGCCGACGGCGACCGTCAGGTAGCGCTTGCCCTCCCGCCGGTACCCGGCGCCGACCAGGTCCAGCAGATCCAGGTAGCGCTCGACGAACTCCTCGGCGCCCTCCTGGGACAGCACGTAGTCGCTGACCTCGCGGTCCCGGCCGGTGTGCTCGCGCAGCTCCGGGATCCAGTGCGGGTTGGGCAGGAACCGCACGTCGACGACGAGATCGGAGTCCAGCGGCAGGCCGTACTTGTAGCCGAACGACAGCACGGTGATCCGGGTCGCGGAGTGCGTGCCCTCGGCGGCGAACGAGCCCTCGATCCGGGCCCGCAGGTCGTGCACCGACAGGGTCGAGGTGTCGACGACGAGATCGGCGTTCTCGCGCAGCGGGCGCAGCACCTCGCGCTCGGCGTTCAGGCCGTCGGTGATCCGGCCGGCGCCCTGCAGCGGGTGCGAGCGGCGGTTCTGCTCGAACCGGCGGACCAGCACCGCGTCGGACGCCTCCAGGAACAGCAGCTTCGGGCGGTAGCCCCGGCTGTCCAGGTCCTTGATCACCGCACCGAGGTCGTCGGTGAAGGCGCGCGAGCGCACGTCCATCACGACCGCGATCCGGGTCACGTCGCCGCGGGCCCGCGAGCCCAGGTCGACCATCGTCGCGATGAGCTCCGGCGGCAGGTTGTCGACGACGAACCAGCCGAGGTCCTCCAGCACCTTCGCCGCGGTGCTGCGACCGGCGCCGGACAGTCCGCTGACCACCGCCACCTCGATGCCCGGACCACCGTCCGGTGCCTGGTCCACCACGTCGGCCGCCCCCGTCATCGCTGTTCCTCCCCCTCGGTCGTCGGGCCGGGCCCGTCACCGCCGTGCAGCGCCGACACCACGGTCTCCGCGGTGCGCCGCCCGAAACCGGGCAGCCCGGCGATCTCCTCGATCCCGGCGGCGCGCAGCTTGCGCACCGACCCGAAGTGCTTCATCAGCGCCTGCTTGCGGGCCGGCCCGAGGCCGGGCACGCCGTCCAGCTCGGACGCGGTCATGCCCTGGGAACGACGCTGCCGGTGATAGGTGATGGCAAATCGGTGCGCCTCGTCACGGATCCGCTGGAGGAGGTACAGACCTTCACTCGTCCGGGACAGGATGACCGGATCGTCCTCGTCCGGCAGCCAGACCTCCTCGAGCCGCTTGGCCAGCCCGCAGACCGCGACGTCGGTGACGCCCAGCGCGGCGAGCTCGGCGGCGGCCGCGTCGACCTGCGGCTTCCCGCCGTCGACGACGAGCAGGTTCGGCGGGTAGGCGAACTTCCGCGGACGCCCGGTCTCCGGGTCGATCCCGGTCCGGACGGTGTCCTCCGGCGGCACCTCGCCGGACCCGGCGGGGGCGGTGTCCCCCGCGGTCTCGGCCAGGTAGCGGCGGAACCGGCGACGCACCACCTCGGCGATCGCCGCGACGTCGCTGTGCCCGGCGGCGGCCCCGTCCCGGATCTCGAAGCGGCGGTACTCGGACTTGCGGGCCAGGCCGTCCTCGAAGACGACCAGCGAGGCGACGACGTTCGTGCCCTGCACGTGGCTCACGTCCACGCACTCGATCCGCAGCGGCGCCTGGTCGAGGCCGAGGTTCTCCTGGAGCTCCTGCAGCGCCGCCGAGCGGGCGGTCAGGTCCCCGGCCCGGCGCAGCCGGTGCTGGGTGAACGCCTCCTTCGCGTTCCGGGCGACGGTCTCGGCGAGCGCCTTCTTGTCGCCGCGCTGCGGCACCCGCAGCTGCACCCGGGAGCCGCGCAGGCCGGTCAGCCACCGCTCCAGCGCGCCGGCCTCGGCGGGCAGCACCGGCACCAGGATCTCCCGCGGGACCGGCTGGGCGGCGTCGTCGGCGGCCCCGGCGAGCGCGTGCTGCTCGCCGTAGAACTGCGAGACGAACCGCTCGACGAGCTGCTCGGTGTCGGTCGGCTCGACCTTGTCGATCACCCAGCCGCGCTGGCCGCGGACCCGGCCGCCGCGCACGTGGAAGACCTGGACGGCGGCCTCCAGCTCGTCCTCGGCGAAGGCGACGACATCGGCGTCGGTGCCGTCGCCGAGCACCACGGCCTGCTTCTCCAGGGCGCGGCGCAGCGCGCCGAGATCGTCGCGCAGCCGGGCGGCGCGCTCGAACTCCAGGTTCTCCGACGCCTCGGCCATCTCGCGTTCGAGCCGGCGCACCATCCGGTCGGTCCGGCCGGAGAGGAAGTCGGAGAAGCCCTCGACGATCTCGCGGTGCTCGTCCGCGCTGACCTTCCCGACGCACGGGGCGGAGCACTTGTCGATGTAGCCGAGCAGGCAGGGCCTGCCGATCTGGCCGTGCCGCTTGAACACCCCGGCCGAGCAGGTCCGGGCCGGGAAGACCCGCAGCAGCAGGTCGAGCGTCTCCCGGATCGCCCAGGCGTGCGCGTACGGGCCGAAGTAGCGCACGCCGCGGCGGCGCGGGCCGCGGTAGACGTGCAGCCGCGGGTACTCCTCGTTCATCGTGACGGCGAGCACCGGGTAGGTCTTGTCGTCGCGGTAGCGGACGTTGAACCGCGGGTCGTACTCCTTGATCCAGTTGTACTCGAGCTGGAGCGCCTCGACCTCGGTGCCGACGACCGTCCACTCCACCTTCGCGGCGGTCGTCACCATCTGCCGGGTGCGCGGGTGCAGCCCGGCCAGATCGGCGAAGTAGGAGTTCAGCCGCTGCCGCAGGCTCTTGGCCTTGCCGACGTAGATCACCCGGCCACGCGGGTCCGAGAAGCGGTAGACCCCCGGCGACTCCGGGATCGTCCCGGACGCCGGACGGTAGCTGCTCGGGTCGGCCATGGTGCCGTCCAGGATAGTTGCGACCCCCGACACCGCGGGCCGCACCCGGCCCCCGCGGACCCCCCGGACGGGGTGTAGTGACGTGTCGGTGACCGGAAACCGTCGGTCCCCTGCGGTAGACCTCGTGTCGAACACGAGTTCGACGTCCTGCCCCGAGGAGGAGCACCGTGAGCACCACGCACGACACCCCCGGCGGTCCCGCGCTGCAGGAGGCCCGGCTGGACCGGATCCGCAAGCTGCTGGCGAAGGCGGAGCGGGCCGGCACGGCGGCCGAGGCGCAGATCTACACCGACAAGGCCGTCGAGCTGATGGCCCGGCACGGCGTCGACGAAGCGGTCCTGGCCGCCACCGGGCCACCGGGCCACGATCCGATCGGCGGCGTCCGGATCGCGGTCGACGACCCGTACAGCGCGGCGAAGGCCCGGCTGCTGGGGTGGACGGCGGCGGCGCTGCGCTGCCGGTGGGTGCTGCACGACTCCCGCGGCGGCAAGGTCGCCGCGGTCACCGTGTTCGGCTTCGCGTCCGACCGGGAGCGGGTGGAGCTGCTCTACACCTCGCTGCTGCTGCAGGCGTCCACCCAGGTGAACCGGATCCGGCCGCCCGATCCGGGCGAGTCGGTCGCCGCCTACCGGCGCTCCTGGATCTACGGCTTCGCCGCCCGGGTGCACGAGCGACTGTGCGAGGCGGAGCGGGCCGCCGTCGGCGAGAGCGACGCCGCGGGCGACGGTGCCACCTCCGCCGCGCTGGTGCTGGCCGACCGGGGCGACCGGGTGGCGCGCGCCTACTCCGAGGAGTACTCCGGCCTGCGCCGCGCCCGGCCCCCGCAGGTGTCCGGATCGGGCTACCGCAGCGGCGCCGAGGCCGCGGACCGGGCCGACCTGGGCGGCACCCGGCTCGGCCGGCGGGGCCGGGCCCGGGCGATCGGCGGCTGAGCCGGCCCGGGCGCCGGAGCGGGTCCGGTCCGGACCGGTCCGGCCCGGGTCAGCCCCTGCGGACCGCGTCGCGGTGCAGGTCGCGCAGCGTGCGGACGTTGCGCACGGCGAGCCCGCGATCGACGGCCTGGACGGCGAGGATCGGGTGGTACTCGTCGTCGGGCAGCTCCAGCCGGGCCGAGGAGGCGCCGTCCGGGAACGAGATGCCGTACACCTCCGGCCACGCGAACCAGCGGGTCAGCACCACGTTGCGGATCTCGATGCCGTGTCCGTCGGCGCGCACCCGGGGCCGCGCCATCTGCAGCAGCCCGCCCGCGACGAACGCGCCGATCACCATCATCGACGCCTGGTCCACCGGGCGGAAGATCACACCGGTGTCCTCGGACGGCATCAGGTACGCGACGACGACGAAGAAGATCATCACCGCGACCGCACAGACCCACGCGGTGATCAGGATCGCCCGCGGACGGAGGGTGACGGCGTCCGGGCCGGGTCCGGCCGGCGCCGGGGCCGCGGCCCGTGGCTGCTCGGGGGTCTCGCCGGTCCCGCTGTCCGGGGGCGGCTGCTCTGTCACGGAAGGTCCTTCCCGCCCGGCCCGGTCGGGGCCGGCGCTCATGTCTGCACCCCTGCGCCGGTCCGCAGCTCGCGCAGCACCAGCGCCGATTCCAGGGCCGCCGTGCAGGCCTCGGCCCCCTTGTCCTCCGGCGCGCCGGGCGCACCGGACCGGTCCACCGCCTGCTCGACCGTGTCGGTCGTGAGCACGCCGTTCCCGACCGGGGTGGACTCGTCCAGCGCGACCCGGGTGAGCCCCGCGGTGACCGCGTCGCAGACGTACTCGAAGTGCGGGGTGCCGCCACGGACGACGACGCCCAGCGCCACCACCACGTCGTGCGAGCGCGCCAGCTGCTGGGCGACCACCGGGAGCTCGATGGTGCCCGGCACCCGGACCACAGTCGGCTCGGCGCCGGCGTCCCTGGCCGTGGCGACCGCCCGCTCCAGCAGGGTGTCGACGATCTCGGCGTGCCACCGGGCGGCGACCACACCCACCCGTAGTCCGGTCGCGTCCAGCTGTGCGGCCCCGGCGGGCCTGCCCTCACCGCTCATGGGTCGATTCTCGCCTCCCGGTCCGATCCACGCCGGACCGGGTCCTCCGCCGGGACGGCCGCCGTTCAGCCGGACACCAGCGGCGCGATCCGCCGGGTCATCTGCCGCGACGGCACGACCCCCAGCTCCGTTGCACGAGGCTGCGGAAGCGCTGGTAGTGGCGGACGGCGCAGGCCGGGTTGCCCTCGTCGATCAGCACCTGGACGACCAGCCGGTGCGCGCTCTCCCGCATCTGCTCGACGGCCACCGCGGTCATCGCGGCCTCCAGCGCGGCCAGCTGCCGGCCGGCCGCGAGCTGCTCGGCCGCCAGCTGTTCGAGCGCATGCAGCCGGACCTGGTCCCAGCTCAGCCGCTCGGGCGCCAGCCAGGCGTCCGCCCAGGCGGGAGCTGCCCGGCCGGGCCCGGTCGGCGGACGCGCAGCGGGTCCGCACGTTCGGCGAGACGGTGCTGGCCGAGATCGGCGGCAGGTGACGGACGCCCGGGGCGCGGGCCGGTCCCGCGCCCCGGGCCGCCACATCAGCGGATCAGCGGATCAGCGCCCGGGATCGGCCAGCCCGCCCAGGTCGGGCAGGTCGTGCCCCATCCGGTCGCGCTTGGTCCGCAGGTAGCGCAGGTTCTGCGGGGTCGGGCGGACCGGCATCGCCTCGCGGCCGACGACGCGCAGGCCGTAGCCCTCCAGCCCGGCCCGCTTGTCCGGGTTGTTGGTGAGCAGCCGCATCGACACGACGCCCAGGTCGGCCAGGATCTGGGCGCCGATGCCGTAGTCGCGGGCGTCGGCGGGCAGCCCCATCGCCAGGTTCGCGTCGACCGTGTCGGCGCCGGCCTCCTGCAGCTGGTAGGCCTGCAGCTTGTGCAGCAGGCCGATCCCGCGGCCCTCGTGCCCGCGCATGTAGAGCACGACACCGCGGCCCTCCCGGGCCACCGCCTCCAGCGCGGCGTCGAGCTGCGGGCCGCAGTCGCAGCGCAGCGAGCCGAGCACGTCCCCGGTCAGGCACTCGGAGTGCACCCGGACGAGCACGTCCTCGCCGTCGTCGGCGGGGGTGCCGACGTCGCCCATCACCATTGCGATGTGCTCGACGCCGTCGAGCAGCGAGTCGTAGCCGTAGGCCAGGAAGTCGCCGTGCCCGGTCGGGATCCGGGCGGTCGCGACCCGCTCGATGTGCTTCTCGAAGCGGCGCCGGTAGGCGATCAGGTCGGCGATCGTGATCAGCGTGAGGTCGTGGTCGGCGGCGAAGACGCCGAGCTCCTCGCCGCGGGCCATGTCGCCCTCGTTCTTCTCCGAGACGATCTCGCAGAGCGCACCGGCCGGGGGCAGCCCGGCCATCCGGGCCAGGTCGACCGCGGCCTCGGTGTGACCGGGCCTGCGCAGCACGCCGCCCTCGCGGGCCTGCAGCGGCAGCACGTGCCCGGGCCGCACCAGCTCGGCGGCCTCGGTCGCCGGGTCGGCCAGCAGCCGGATGGTGTGCGCCCGGTCCTGCGCCGAGATGCCGGTGGTCACGCCCTCCTTGGCGTCCACGGTGACCGTGTACGCGGTGCGGAAGGAGTCCCGGTTGGTGTGGTGCATCGGCGGCAGGTCGAGCCGGTCACAGGTCTCCTCGGTGATCGCCACGCAGACGTAGCCCGAGGTGTAACGGACGGTGAAGGCCAGCAGCTCGGGGGTGGCCCGGGCCGCGGCGAAGATCAGGTCGCCCTCGTTCTCGCGGTCCTCGTCGTCCATCACGACGACGGCCTTGCCCTCCGCGATGTCCGCGATCGCCTTCTCGATCAGCGCGAACCGCTCGGCCCGCTCGGCCGGCGTCATCGCGGTGTGCGGGTTCTCCGGCAGCTTGCCCGAGACGTTCCCGCCCGGGGTGTTCGACGGCTCGCTCACCGGGCGGCCCCTTCCGTTCCGGACCCGGGGCCCTGCAGGTACCCCGCGGTCATCCGTTCCACGTACTTCGCGATCACGTCGACCTCCAGGTTGACCGGGTCGCCCGGAGTGCGCGCGCCGAGGGTGGTGTCGGCCAGCGTCGTCGGGATCAGCGCCACACCGAAACCGTCCGGGTACACCGCGGCGACGGTCAGCGACACGCCGTCGACGGCGATCGAGCCCTTCTCCACGACGTAGCGGGACAGCTCGGCGGGCAGCGAGAAGCGCAGCGCGTCGCTGCGCTCCCCCGGGTCACGGGAGACCAGCGTCCCGACGCCGTCGACGTGCCCCTGCACGATGTGCCCGTCCAGCCGGCCGCCGGCCGGGACGGCCCGCTCCAGGTTGACCCCGGATCCGGGGGCGACCGCGCCGAGCGAGGTGCGCTTGAGCGTCTCGGGGACCAGTTCCAGGGTGAGCGTCGGTCCCGGGCCGGTCCCCTCCGGTACGACGGCCGTGAGGCAGCAGCCGTTCACCGCGACCGACTCGCCGTGCCCGACCTCGGCGGCCAGTGCGGCACGCACGGTCAGCACGACGACGTCGTCGTCCGTCCGGACGTCGACGACCTCGCCGACCTCCTCCACGATGCCGGTGAACATCCTCGTTGCCTCCTGCTACCCGACCTGCCCGGAGGCCGGTCGTGCGTCGATGACCACGTCGCCGCCGGCGCGGCGGACCTCGTCCACCTGCAACCGCACGATGTCCGCGATCGTTCCCACACCCGCGGCGCCGAGCGCCTGGGGTCCCTCGCCGAGCAGTGCCGGGGCCAGGTGCACCAGCACCCGGTCCACGACGCCCGCGGCGACGAAGGCACCCGCCAGTATCGGCCCACCCTCCAGCAGGACGTCGACGACGTCCCGCATCGCGGGATCGGCCAGCACCTCGGCCGGGTCGCGGGTCCGCAGGTGCAGGGTCGGGGCCGCGCCGTCGGTGCGGAGCCGCGCCCCGGGTGGGATGTCCCGGTGCCCGACGACCACCCGCAGCGGCTGGTCGGCGAACAGGGTGCCGTCCGGGTGGCGGGCGGTCAGTGCCGGGTCGTCGGCGAGGACGGTACCGGTACCGGCGACGATGGCGTCCATCCTGCGCCGCAGGTCGTGCACCTCGCCGCGGGCCTGCGGGCCGGTGATCCAGCGGCTGGTCCCGTCGGCGGCGGCGACCCGGCCGTCCAGGGTGGTGGCGACCTTCCAGGTCACGTGCGGTCGCCCGGTCCGCTGCCGGTGCAACCAGCCGCGCAGCGGACCGCGGGCGACCTCGTCGGCGAGTGTGCCGAGCGTCACGTCCACGCCGGCGGCGCGGAGCCGGTCCAGGCCGCCGGCGGCGATCGGGTTCGGGTCGGTGAGCGCGGCGTGCACCCGGACGATCCCGGCATCGAGCAGCGCGTCGACGCACGGCGGGGTGCGGCCGTGGTGGTTGCACGGTTCGAGGGTGACGACGGCGGTGCCGCCGGCGGCGCGGTCGCCCGCCTCGGCGACCGCGGTGCGCTCGGCGTGCGGGCCGCCGGGCGGGGCGGTGGCGCCGGTACCGGCCACGGCGCCGGTCCGGTCCAGCACGACGCAGCCGACCGCCGGGTTCGGGCTGGTGCGGCCGTGCACCAGGTCGGACGCGGCCAGCGCGCGGCGCATGGCGTCCGTGACGGCGACGGACGTCTCGTGCGGCGCGGTGCTCACCGGATCGGTCCGGTTCAGCCGGCCCAGCGGTGCGGGTTGGCCGTGCGCACGCGCTCGCGCAGGGCCGCGACGGCGCGCCCCGGGTCGTCCGCGCCGTAGACCGCCGAGCCCGCGACGAAGCAGTCGACGCCCGCCTCGGCGGCCTGCTCGATCGTGTCGGCGTTGATCCCGCCGTCGATCTCGACGAGCAGCCGCAGGTGCCCGGTGTCGACGAGCCGGCGGGCGGCCCGGACCTTCTCCAGCACCTCGGGGATGAAGCTCTGCCCGCCGAAGCCGGGCTCGACGCTCATCACCAGCAGCGTGTCGTAGTGCCGCAGCACGTCGACCCAGGGCTCCAGCGGGGTGCCCGGCTTGATCGACAGCCCGGCCAGCGACCCGGCCGCGCGCAGGTTCTTCGCCAGCATCACCGGATCGCGGGCGGCCTCGACGTGCACCGTCACGTTCCGGGCGCCCGCCTCGGCGTAGCCGGGGGCCCAGCGGTCCGGGTCCTCGATCATGAGGTGGCAGTCCAGCGGGATGCCGGTGGCCGACTCCAGGCTCTGCACCACCGGGAGGCCGAGCGTCAGGTTCGGCACGAAGTGCGCGTCCATCACGTCGACGTGCAGCCAGTCGGCCCCCGGTTCGTCCCCGCGGGGACCGACGGCGGCGGCCTCGTCGGCGAGCCGCGCGAAGTCCGCAGACAGGATGCTGGGTGCGATCATCGGGTGCACGCCCGCAGGCTATCCCTGCCCGGCACGGCCTCCGGCACCCCCGTGCGAGGGAGGGATCACATCCGGCACGGGGGAACCGGGCCCGCGGCGCCGACCCGGCCCGGCCCGGTGCTGACCCGGGTGCCGCTCAGCCGGCGGGGCGGCGCAGCAGCGCGAGGAACATCGCGTCGGTCCCGTGCCGGTGCGGCCACAGCTGCACCGACGGCCCGTCGCCCAGTCCGGGCATGCCGTCCGGCAGCACGGTCCGGGCGTCCAGCTGCTCGACCGGACCGGCCGGGCCGGGGCGCCCCTCCCGGCCGACGATCCGCCCGACCACGCCCACGGTCTCCGACACGTGCGGCGAGCAGGTCACGTAGCCGACGACGCCGCCGGGCCGGACCAGCCGCAGCGCCGCGACGAGCAGCTCGCGCTGCAGCCGGGTGAGCGCCGCGGTGTCCTCGGGGCGGCGCCGCCAGCGCGCCTCCGGGCGGCGGCGCAGGGCGCCGAGCCCGGTGCACGGGGCGTCGACCAGCACCCGGTCGAAGGTGCCGTCGGGCAGGCCGGACTCCCGGCCGTCGGCCACGTGCACGGTGACCGGCAGCTCGGCGGTCACCTTCCGGACCAGGTCGGCGCGACGCTCGGCGGACTCGACCGCGTCGAGGGTGCCGCCGAGCGCGGCGACCAGGCCGCCGAGCAGCGCGGCCTTGCCGCCGGGGCCGGCGCACAGGTCGAGCCAGCGGCCGGTGTCCTCGCCGACCAGCTCGGCCCTGGCGAGCGCGGCCGCGACGAGCTGGCTGCCCTCGTCCTGCACCACGGCCAGTCCCTCGGCGACGGCGTCGAGCTCACCGATCTCGCCGCTGCCCGGCTCCAGGTGCACCCCGTAGGGCGACCACGGCGCCTCCTCCCCGCCGGTCGCCAGCGCCAGCTCCTCCGCGGAGATCTCGCCCGGCCGGGCCAGCAGGTGCACCCGCGGGCGGGCGTCGTCGGCGGCCAGCGCGGCGGTCAGCTCGTCGCCGGTGTCGCCGAGCGCGTCGGCGAACGCCTGCGCGATCCAGCGCGGATGGGCGTGCCGCAGCGCGGCGGCGCCGACCGGGTCCTGCGCCGGGTCCGGGGCGAGCCGGTCCAGCCAGGTCGGCTCGTCGTGCTCGCCGATCCGGCGCAGCACCGCGTTGACGAACCCGGCCGACTGCGCGCCGTGCTCACCGCGCACCAGGTCGACGCAGGTGGAGACGGCGGCGTGCGACGGCACCCGGGTGCGCAGCAGCTGGTAGGCGCCGAGGCGCAGCGCGTCGAGCAGCGCGTGCTCGATCTTGGCGAGCGGCCGGTCGGTGCACTCGTCGATGATCGCGTCGAGCAGGCCCTGGGCGCGCAGGGTGCCGTAGCCCAGCTCGGTGGCGAGCGCGGCGTCGCGGTCGCGCAGCCCGTGCCGGCGCAGGATGCCGGGCAGCGCCAGGTTGGCGTAGGCGTCGCGCTCGCGCACCGCGGTGAGCAGGTCGTAGGCGGCCTGGCGGGCCGGGTCGCCCGCCGGGGGGCGGCCGGAGCCGGTGCGGCCACGCGGCGGGCCGGCGTTGCGCGGGCCCGCGGTGCGCTCGCGGCGGCCGCCCGCGGTGCGGTCCCGGCGCGGGTCGCGGCGCGGGGCGGAACCGGAGTCCCGGTCCCGGCGCGGCGCCGAGCCGGAGTCGCGGCGCGGACCGCCACCCTGGCCGCCGCCGGTCCCCCGGCCGCCGTCCCGGGCGGCGCGGTCCGGGCGCTGCCCGCCGCCGGACCAGCCCGAGCCGGACCGGTCGTCCCGGCGGGGCCGGTCACCCCGATCGGCACGGTTGCCGCGGTCGGCACGGCCGCCCCGGTCACCGCGCTCGCCGCGGTCGCGCGGGCCGTCACGGTCGGGCCGGTCGGGCCGGTCGTCGCCCGGTCGGGTTCCGGGGTCCTGCTCGCTCACGTCGTCTCCTCGGCGGTCGTCCCGCCTCGGCCGGATGGTTCCGGCCGTCCTCGCTCGTCGTCGGTGCCCGCCGCCGGGATCGTCCGGCGTCGCGGCGGGTCAGCTCAGGTGTTCGCCCGGCTCGATCCGGGCGCCCCGGGCCCAGTCCGGCGCCGCCATCAGGCGCTTGCCCTTCGGCTTCACCTCGCCCAGCTCGACCGGGACGGTGGCGGTGCCGGCCAGCACCCGGCGGCGCTCCACCCGCAGCTCGCCGGGGGCGAGCTCCAGCTCGCCGGTGCGCAGCGGGCGGACCGGGCCGACGCCGAGCCGCTCGCCGCGGAACTCGTACCAGGCGCCCGGCTCCGGGGTCACCGACCGGATCAGCCGGTCGACCGCGGTGGCGGGTGCCCCGACCGGCACCCGGGAGTCGGCGGTGCTGACCTTCGGGGCGAACGTGACCCCGTCCGCCGGTTGCGGCACGGCGGTCACGGTGCCGTCCTCGATGCCGTCGAGGGTGGCGGCGAGCAGCTTGGCGCCGGACTCGGCGAGCCTGCCCAGCAGCGTGCCCGCGGTGTCGGTGGGGCCGACGGTCTCGGTGACGACGCCGAACGTCGGCCCGGTGTCCATGCCCTCCTCGAGCCGGAAGGTCGTCGCGCCGGTCACGTCGTCGCCGTGCCGGATCGCCGCCTGCACCGGGGCCGCGCCGCGCCAGGCGGGCAGCAGCGAGAAGTGCAGGTTCACCCAGCCGTGGACGGGCACGTCGAGCACGGGCCGCGGGAGCAGCGCCCCGTAGGCGACGACCGGTGCGCAGTCCGGTGCCAGCTCGCGGAGCACGGCGAGGAACTCCGGCTCGGACGGCCGGGCCGGGGTGAGCACCGGCAGGCCGGCGGCGTCGGCGAGCTCGCCCACCGGTGACCGGGTCAGCCTGCGGCCGCGGCCGGACGGCGCGTCCGGCCGGGTCAGCACGGCGACCACCTCGTGCCGCGGCGAGTCCAGCAGCGCCCGCAGCGCCGGGACGGCCGGCGCCGGCGTGCCGGCGAAGAGCAGCCTCATCGAGCCTTGCCGAACAGCGGGTGCGGGCTGACCTGCACCGTCGGTGCCGGTTCGCCGAACCACTCGGCCTCGCGGATCGCCCGCATGGCCTCCTTGCGGGTCTCGGCGTCGAGCCGGTCGATGAACAGCACGCCGTCGAGATGGTCGGTCTCGTGCTGGATGCACCGGGCCAGCAGCTCCGACCCCTCGACGACCAGCGGCTCGCCGTGCATGTCCCAGCCGCGGGCGACCACGGTCAGCTTGCGCCGGCAGTCCCAGCCGAAGCCGGGGATGGACAGGCAGCCCTCCATGCCGATCTGGTCCTCGTCGCCGACCGCCTCCCAGGTGGGGTTCACCAGGTGCCCGGTGAAGCCGTCGCAGTCGTAGACGAACACCCGCTTGCCGACGCCGATCTGCGGCGCGGCCAGGCCGGCGCCGCCCTCGTCGTGCATCGTGTCGGTGAGATCGGTGACCAGCTTGCGCAGCTCCGCGTCGAAGTCCGTGACCTCGGTGGCACGGGTGCGGAGCACGGGGTCTCCGAACAGCCGGACGGGCTGGATGGGCACGGTTCTCCTCGCGGACGGTGGGTGGTGGGTGGGGAACCGATTGTGCCATTGGGGCCGGGCGGGGTTACTCGATCTCCCCCGGATCCATCCGCACCCGCACCGCGTCGGCCGCCTTGCGGGCCGTGCGCAGCGCCTGGGCGTCGTGCAGGGCGGCCGCCAGCCGCCGTCCGGCGTCGCGGGGCACCCGCAGCAGCGCGCGCTCCCGGATCTCATCGCGGCCGGCGCCGCGCCCCGGACGCTCCGGCGGGTCGATCTCCACCGGCCCCAGCAGCTCGACCCCGCGCGGCGGGTCCCGGTCCGGATCGAGCACCGCGTCGCAGATCTCGGCGACGGCGGCGGGCGGGCCCTCGACCGCGGCCATCCGGACGGCGGGCGGGAACCCGACGTCGGCGCGCTCGGCCAGCTCGGCCTCGGCGTGCCCGGCCGGGTCCCAGCGGACCAGTGCCTGCACGGTGGGGATACCGGAGTCGGCGACGACCACCACCCGGCCGCCGTCGGTGTGCGGGACCACCCCGGCCGCCGCGGCGAACCAGCGGCGCAGCGTCTCCTCGGCGACCCGCAGGTCCGGCCGGGCCAGCATCGCCCAGCCGTCCAGCAGCAGCGCCGCGCCGTAGCCGCCCTCGGCGACCGGCTCCGCCCCCGGGGTCGCGACCACCAGCGACGGCCCGGCCGGGACGTCGTCGACGATCGGGGCGCCGCCGCCGGAGGTGCGCACGGTGGTCCCGGGGAACGCCCGGCCCAGCTCCTCCGCGGTGCGGCCGGCGCCGACCACCCCGGCCCGCAGCCGGCGCGACGCGCAGTTGCCGCAGCGGAAGCCGGGCTCGACCCGGCCGCACCACCGGCAGGCCGGCAGCCCGGCGGCCGCGTCGGTCCCGCCGGAACCGGGCCGGGGCAGCCCGAGCGGCCCGGCGCAGTGCCGGCAGCGGGCGGCCTCCCGGCAGGAGGCGCACGCCAGGAACGGCAGGTAGCCCGAGCGCGGCACCTGCACCAGCACCGGGCGACCGGCGGCCAGCGCCGCGCGGGCCGCCTCGAACGCGACCCCCGGGACCCGGGCGGCCCGGGCGGCCGGATCGCGCACCAGCTGGGTGTCGGTCTCGCCGATCGCGGTGACCCGCGGTGCGCGGGCCCGCACCGTCGCCCGGTCGGCGAGCACCGCCAGCGCCCAGCCGGACTGCACCAGCAGCTGGGCCTCCGCGGTGCGGGCGAAGCCGGCCACCAGCACGGCGGCGCCCTCCCGGTGCGCGCGCAGCACCAGCACGTCACGGGCCTGCGGGTACGGCGCACGCGGCTCGGAGTGCGAGTCGTCGCCGTCGTCCCACACGGCGAGCAGGCCCAGCTCACCGAGCGGGGCGAACGCGGCGGAGCGGGTCCCGACGACCACCCGGACGCTCCCCCGCCGCACCGCCAGCCACCGCCGGTAGCGCTCGGCCGGGCCGAGCTCGGCGGTGAGTGCGACGACCGCGTCGTCGCCGAGCAGCGCGGCGCAGGCCGCGTGCAGCCGGTCGACGTCGCGCTGGTCGGGCACGACGAGCAGCGCGGACCGGCCTGCGGTGCGGGTCGCGGCCGCGGCCTCGGCGAGCCGCACCGCCCAGTCCTCGCCGGGCAGCGGCTGCCAGACGGCGTGCGCGGCGCGGCCCCCGGCGAGCGCGTCGAGCAGCGCGCCGCCGCGCGGGTAGGCCGACCAGCCCGCCGGGTCGGGCGGCTCCGGCTCGGCGGTGGTCCGGGCCCGCGGGGTCTCCGACTCGACGCGGGCGTGCCGGGCGGGCACGGCGAGCCGGAGCACGTCGGCGAGCACCCCGGCACACCGGTCGGCGACGGCGCGGGCGAGCCCGGCGACCTCGGGGGTCAGGACCGGCTCGGCGGACACCACCTTGTCCACCCAGGCGAGCCTGCCGTCGTGCCCGGAGGACCCGGCGCGCTCCAGCAGGTAGCCGTCGACCATCCGGCCGGCGAACCGGACCCGGACCCGGACGCCGGGGACGGCGACGTCGTCGAGGTGGGTCGGCACCCGGTAGTCGAAGGGCCGGTCCAGGTGCGGCAGCGGGACGTCGACGACGATCCGGGCCACCGGCAGCGCCGCCGCCTCCTGCCACTCGCCGCGGTTGCGCGCGGGACGCCGGGGGCGAGCCGCCCCGGCGGGACGTGCGGTCGCGGGAGAGCTCACGGCCAGGGTCTACCAGACGCCTCCGACGCACCGGTCGGACGGACACCCGGCCGGGGTGGCGGGACGGGCCCTGACCGGACGGCGGGACCCGGCCGGCCGGCCGGTGACGTGCGCGTGGCCGGGTCCGCGCGGTGCGGACCCGGCCACGGGCGTGGTGCAGGCGGTCAGGCCCCGACGGCCGACTTGAGCGCGTCGGCGCGGGAGGTGTCCTCCCACGGGAGCTCGACGTCGGTGCGGCCGAAGTGGCCGTACGCGGCGGTCGGGGTGTAGATCGGGCGCAGCAGCTTCAGGTCGCGGATGATCGCGGCCGGGCGCAGGTCGAAGACCTCCTCGATGGCGGCCTGGATCTTCGCCGGGTCGACGTTCTCGGTGCCGAAGGTCTCCACGAACAGGCCGACCGGGGCGGCCTTGCCGATCGCGTACGCGACCTGCACCTCGATCCGCCCGGCGAGCCCGGCGGCGACGGCGTTCTTGGCGACCCAGCGCATCGCGTAGGCGGCGGAGCGGTCGACCTTCGACGGGTCCTTGCCGGAGAAGGCACCGCCGCCGTGGCGGGCCATGCCGCCGTAGGTGTCGACGATGATCTTGCGGCCGGTCAGGCCCGCGTCGCCCATCGGCCCGCCCAGCACGAAGCGGCCGGTCGGGTTGATCAGCAGCCGCGGCTCGGACGGGTCCCAGCCGAGCGCCTCGACCTCGGGGGTCACGACGTGCTTGAGGATGTCGGGGGCGAGCATGCCGTCGAGGTCGACGTCCGCGGCGTGCTGGGAGGACAGCACGACGGTGTCCAGCCGGGCCGGCTTGTCGCCCTCGTAGTCGATGGTGACCTGGGTCTTGCCGTCGGCACGCAGGTAGGGCAGCGTGCCGTTCTTCCGGACCTCGGTCAGCCTGCGGGCGAGCCGGTGGGCCAGCGCGATCGGGAGCGGCATGAGCTCCGGGGTGTCCTCGCAGGCGTAGCCGAACATCAGGCCCTGGTCGCCCGCGCCCTGCTTGGCGATCTCGTCCTCGGCGGACTCGACGCGCTTCTCGTAGGCGGTGTCGACACCCTGCGCGATGTCCGGCGACTGCGCGCCGATCGCGATGTTCACGCCGCAGGAGGTGCCGTCGAAGCCCTTCGCGGACGAGTCGTACCCGATCTCCAGGATGCGGTCCCGGACCAGCTGCGGGATCTCGACGTAGGCGTTGGTCGTGACCTCACCGGCGACGTGCACCTGCCCGGTGGTCACCATGGTCTCGACGGCCACCCGGCTGCTCGGGTCTTGCGCGAGCATCGCGTCGAGGATCGTGTCGCTGATCGCGTCACAGATCTTGTCGGGGTGGCCCTCGGTGACCGATTCGCTCGTGAACAGACGGCGGCTCGTGTTCGACACGCGCAGTTTCTCCATCCCGTTGTGGTGCTGTCGTGGTGCTGCCTTCACTCCGGCGCGACGCGCCTCGGGCGGCCGCGCTCGTCCGGACGCTTCCGCGATCGGGGCGTCCGCCGGGGACCGACCCTAGTCCAGATCGGGCGACGGTACGGAGATCACAGGACGCAACTGTGCACGCACCGTGAAGTATCGCTGAAAGTCAGCTACACAGGGTCGCCGGATGGGGTGATTGACGCTCCGCTCGCGAATCGCGCGCCGCCCCACTCGTTGGTCGGAACAGTACCGCCGCGCACCGCGCGGACGGGCCCACCGATCAGACGAAACGCGACTCCACGGCGGTGCTGCACCGTCGTCGCCACGGAGGATGTCCCACGATGAAGCCGAACTCCCGACGGATCGCCGCCGCCGTCGCCGCGCTGGCAGTGGCAGGCGTCACCGCCACCGGTGTGATCGCAGGCACTGCGGCCGCCGCCGGCACCGGAACCTGCACCTCGAGCGTGAACGTGCGCTCGGAGCCCGCCACCGACGCGCCGATCGTCGGGGTGTGCGAGCGCGGCGACACCACGTCGGTGGGTGACACCCGCAACGGCTTCGTCGAGCTTCCGGAGTACGGCGGCTGGGCGGTCGCCGAGTACGTGTCGACGACCAGCAGCTCGTCGCCGCGGACCGGCTCGCCGACCGCCCCGGCCGACTCCGAGGACGCCACGCCGCGCACCTCCGAGCGGTCCACCGCGCCACGCGCCGAGGACCGCTCGTCGTCGACCGGCAGCCCGTCCACCAGCACTCCGTCGAGCAGCACGCCGTCGAGCAGCACCCCGCGGTCGACGTCGGACGGCCCGGAGGGCGCCGCCGAGCGGCGCACCCAGCCGTCCACCACCGGCAGCGCGACCCCGTCGGCGACCGGCAGCACCGACGAGAGCACCGAGAGCACCCCCACCGAGGACCCGTTCTTCGCCGACGACTGACCCCGCCGTCGCCACCCGGCCGCACACCCGATGACCTCGCCGCACACCTGCTGCGGCGGGTGTGCGGCGGGGCCTGTGGGTGTGCGGCTCAGCTCAGGCGCGGGGTGACGGCGTCCCAGATCCGGGAGGCCAGCAGGGCCTTGGAGCCCATCGGCAGCTCCTCCTCGCCGCCGTCGCGGGCGAGCAGCCAGCCGGCGTTGTCGAGGGTCTCGAACGCCTTGCCGTCGCCGACGGCGTTGACGACGAGCAGGTCGCAGCCCTTGCGGGCGAGCTTGGCGCGGCCGTGGTGCAGCACGTCGCCCTCGGCGTCGCCGGTCTCCGCGGCGAACCCGACGACGACCTGGCCGGGCCGCGGGCTGTCGTGCACCAGCCCGGCGAGGATGTCCGCGTTCTGCGCCATCCGCAGCGGGGCGGGCTCGTCGCTGCCCCGCTTGATCTTGTCGGTGGCGGTGGACAGGGGCCGGAAGTCGGCGACCGCGGCGGCCATCACGACGGCGTCGGCGTCCGCGGCGGCGGACCGGACGGCGGTCTCCATCGCGGCCGCGGTGCCGGCGTGCACCACGTCGACCGCGGCCGGGACGGCGAGATCGGCGGTGTGCCCGGCGACCAGGGTGACCCGGGCCCCGCGCTGGGCGGCGACCCTGGCGAGCGCCCAGCCCTGCCGGCCGGACGAGCGGTTGCCCAGGTAGCGGACCGGATCGAGGGCCTCCCGGGTGCCGCCGGCGCTCACCACGACGTGCCGGCCCTCCAGGTCGCGGGGCAACGCGTCCGGGCGCTCCAGGAGCAGCGTGGCCAGGTCGGCGATCTCGGCCGGATCGGGCAACCTGCCCTTGCCGGTGTCCGCGCCGGTGAGCCGGCCCGCGGCGGGCTCCAGCACGACGGTGCCGCGGGACCGCAGCAGCGCGACGTTGTCCCTGGTGGCCGGGTGCTCCCACATCTCGGTGTGCATCGCGGGGGCGAGCACCACCGGACATCGCGCGGTGAGCAGCGCGGCGGTGAGCAGGTCGTCGGCGCGGCCGTGCGCGACGCGGGCCATCAGGTCGGCGGTGGCCGGCGCGACGACGACGAGATCGGCCCGCTGCCCGAGGGCGACGTGCGGGACCGCGTGGACGTCGCTGAACACGTCGGTCGCGACCGGCCGCCCGGACAGCGCCTCGAAGGTGGCGGCGCCGACGAACCGCAGTGCGGCGGCGGTGGGGATCACCCGCACCGCGTGACCGGACTCGGTCAGCCGGCGCAGCAGCTCGGCGCTCTTGTAGGCGGCGATCCCGCCCGAGACGCCGAGCAGGACCTCAGGTGCCGTGCCGGGCATCGGTGCGTGCTACTCGCCCTCGGTGTGCTCGAGCATGCCGGACTGGATCTCGCGCATGGCGATCGACAGCGGCTTCTCGCGCGGGCCCGGCTCGACCAGCGGGCCGACGTACTCCAGCAGGCCCTCGCCGAGCTGCGAGTAGTAGTCGTTGATCTGCCGGGCGCGCTTGGCCGCGTAGATGACCAACGCGTACTTCGAGCTGACCTGGCCGAGCAGGTCGTCGATCGGCGGGTAGGTGATGCCCTCGGGGGCGGTGGTGCCGGTAGGCGTGCTCACGTACTCACTCCTGAAGCGAAAGGGGGACCGGGGGCCTCAGACGGCGTCCCGGCCGACCGCCAATGCTACCAACCGGCCGATCACGGTCTGCAGGTCGTCGTTGACGACGACCTCGTCGAACTCGTCGCGGGCCGCCATCTCCTCGATCGCGGTCCGCAACCGGCGCTCGCGCTGCTCCGGGGTGTCGGTGCCGCGGTCGGTCAGCCTGCGGGCCAGCTCCTCCATCGAGGGCGGCGCGACGAACACCGTGAGCGCCTCCGGGACCAGTGCCTTCACCGCCCGGGCGCCCTGCAGGTCGACCTCGACGAGGACCGGCCGGCCGGCGCCGAGCGCCTGCTCGACGGGCTCCCGCGGCGTGCCGGAGCGCTGCAGCCCGCCGTGCACCTCGGCCCACTCGAGCAGGTCGCCGCGCTCGATCAGCGCGTCGAACCGCTCGCGGGTGACGAAGTGGTAGTCACGGCCGTCCACCTCGCCCGGCCGCGGGGGCCGGGTGGTGGCGGACACACTGAACAGCAGCTCCGGCAGCGCCTCGCGCAGTCCCGCGACCACGTGGCTCTTCCCCACGCCGGACGGACCGGCCAGCACGAGCAGCCGCCCGCGGGCCGGTCGCCCGGCCTGCTCGGAGCGCACGGCGGAGGAGGTTCCGGTCACGGGATGCGCCGATCAGCTCGGGTAGCGGTCGAGCAGGGCCTTGCGCTGGCGGTCGCCGAGGCCGCGCAGCCGGCGGCTGGTCGCGATCTCCAGCTCCTCCATGATCTGCTGCGCACGGACCTTGCCGACGTTCGGCAGGGCCTCGAGCAGCGCCGAGACCTTCATCTTGCCGAGCACCTCGTCGGTCTCGGCCTGCTTCAGCACCTCCTCGAGGGTGGTGCCGCCGCGCTTGAGACGGTCCTTCAGCTCCGCTCGGGCCCGGCGCGCGGCCGCAGCCTTCTCCAGCGCGGCGGCGCGCTGTTCCTCGGTCAGCTGGGGAAGGGCCACGGTGTTGCCTCCGTACTCTCCGTGTCGAACACGTCGTTCTCGTCGCCGCCGCAGCGGCGGCCGGGTGGTGGGTCGCACCGACCCGTCCGGGGGACGTCCCCGGAGCCGCGATCGAACGTACCCACGACGTCCAGTAGGGCGTCAATGGGGGTCCCACCACCGGTTTCGCCGTCCTCATGGTGATCAACGGCACGCCGTCCGGCGGCCCGACGTCCGCCGCCGGGCTCGCCCGGACGGCGGGTCGGCGCACCGGTCACCCCCGGCGTGCGGTCCGGCGCGGGCACGGACGCGCCAAGTCGCCACCCGGTTGCGCCGACGGTCACCGGGCGTGCCGGACGGGCCGGTCGGCGTACGCCGACCGGCCGTCCACCGACCGGGGCGGCACATCCGGCCCGGTCCCGCACTGCGACGGGTCAGGGTGTCGCGCAGCAGGTCCGGCCGGCGGTGTGCCGGGGCGGAACGGGCCCGCCCGGGGGCTCAGTGCGATCCGGCGCGGGCCGAGGCGAGCTCCTCCCCCAGCGCCAGCGCGGCGCTGCGCAGGGCGGCCGGGGCGGGCCCCGCGGCGAGCACCGACCGGGCCGCGGCGGGCAGCACCGGACCGGCCGTCCCGGCGAACCGGGAGACGACGTCGGCCGGGCCGGCGCCCTGCGCGCCGAGCCCGGGCACCAGCACCGGCCCGTTCAGCGCGGCCAGGTCGAGGCCGTGCTCACGGGTCCCCCCGACGACGACGCCGACGTCCCCGGCGCCGGCCGGCGCACCGGCGTTGCGGGCCGCGGCGGCGTCGACGACCGCCTGGGCGACGCTGCGCCCGTCCAGCGCGGCCAGCTGCACCGTCGCGCCTTCCGGGTTGGACGTCCTGGCCAGCACGAACAGCCCGCGTCCGGCCTCGGCGGCGGCCACCAGGGCCGGTTCCAGCGAGTCGAAGCCCAGGTACGGCGACACGGTGAGCGCGTCGGCGCCGAGCGGGGCGCCGATCCGCAGGTAGGCGTCGGCGTAGCCGTCCATCGTGGACCCGATGTCGCCGCGCTTGGCGTCCAGCAGGGTCAGCGTGGGGGTCTGCGCGAACCCGGCCAGCAGCCGCTCCAGGACGGCGACGCCGGCCGCGCCGTGCCGCTCGAAGAACGCCGACTGCGGCTTCACGACGGCGACCGCACCGGCGAACCCGTCCAAGCAGGCGTCGGCGAACCGGGCCAATCCGTCGGCGTCGTCGGTGAGGCCCCACTGCGCGAGCAGCGCCGGGTGCGGGTCGATCCCGGCGCACAGCGGGCCGTGCGCGGCGACCGCGCCGGCCAGCCGCGCACCGAACCCGGTCACGAGCCGGACCGCAGCGCCGCGTGCGCCTGCTGCAGCGACCGAACGCCCAGCCCGCCGGAGGCGAGCGCCTCGATGCCCTGCACGGCGGCCGCCGCACCCTGCACCGTGGTGATGCACGGGACGCCGCGGGACACCGCGGCGGCCCGGATCTCGTAGCCGTCCACCCGGGGGCCCGGGTTCCCGACCGGCGTGTTGACGATCAGGTCGACCTCGCCGGCCAGGATCGTGTCCACGATGGTCGGGTTCTCCGGCGACGAACCGGACGAGTGCTTGCGCACCACGGTGACGGTGATCCCGTTGCGGCGCAGCATCTCCGCCGTCCCCTCGGTGGCCAGCACCTGGAACCCGATGTCGGCCAGGCGGCGCACCGGGAACACCATCGCCCGCTTGTCCCGGTCGGCGATGGACACGAACACGGTGCCCGACACGGGCAGCGAGCCGTAGGCCGCGGCCTGCGACTTCGCGAACGCCGGGCCGAACGCGGAGTCGAAGCCCATGACCTCACCGGTGGACTTCATCTCCGGGCCGAGCAGCGGATCGACGCCCTGGCCCGCGGTGTTGCGGAACCGGTTGAACGGCAGCACCGCCTCCTTCACCGCGACCGGCGAGTCGGCGGGCAGCGCGCCACCGTCGCCCTCGGCCGGGAGCAGGCCCTCCGCCCGCAGCTCGGCGATGGTGGCGCCGAGCATGATCCGGGCGGCCGCCTTGGCCAGCGGGACCGAGGTGGCCTTGGACACGAACGGCACCGTCCGGGACGCCCGCGGGTTGGCCTCCAGCACGTAGAGCACGTCGCCGTGCAGCGCGTACTGCACGTTGAGCAGGCCGCGGACGCCGACGCCGTGCGCGATCCCGGCGGTCGCCTCGCGCACCTTGGCCAGCACCGAGCTGCCCAGGGTGATCGGCGGCAGTGTGCACGACGAGTCCCCGGAGTGCACCCCGGCCTCCTCGATGTGCTCCATCACGCCGCCGAGGTAGATCTCGTCGCCGTCGCAGAGGGCGTCGACGTCGATCTCGATGGCGTCGTCGAGGAAGCGGTCGACGAGCACCGGGCGGTCCGGCGAGATGGTGGTGGCGCGGGCGATGTAGCCGGCCAGCGTCGCCTCGTCGTAGACGATCTCCATGCCGCGCCCGCCGAGCACGTAGGACGGCCGCACCAGCACCGGGTAGCCGATCCGGGCAGCGATCTCCCGGGCCCCCTCGAAGCTGGTCGCCATGCCGAACTCGGGGGCCGGCAGGCCCGCCTTGCGCAGCACCTCGCCGAACGCGCCGCGGTCCTCGGCGAGGTCGATCGCCGCCGCGGAGGTCCCGACGACCGGCACCCCGGCCTCGGTGAGCCGCTGCGCCAGGCCCAGCGGCGTCTGCCCGCCGAGCTGCACGATGACGCCCGCGACGGTGCCGGAGGCCTGCTCGGCGTGCACGACCTCCAGCACGTCCTCGAAGGTGAGCGGCTCGAAGTACAGGCGGTCGGCGGTGTCGTAGTCGGTGGACACCGTCTCCGGGTTGCAGTTGACCATGACGGTCTCGTAGCCGGCGGCCCGCAGCGCCATCACGGCGTGCACGCAGGAGTAGTCGAACTCGATGCCCTGCCCGATCCGGTTCGGCCCGGAGCCGAGGATCAGGACCTTCTCCTTCGCCGTCTGCGGGGCGATCTCGGACTCGGCGGACGGGTCGGTCTCGTAGGCCGAGTAGTGGTACGGCGTCCTCGCGGCGAACTCGGCGGCGCAGGTGTCGACGGTCTTGTAGACCGGCCGGATCCCGAGCCGGTGCCGCAGCGAGCGGACGCCGTCCTCGCCGGCGAACTCCGGCCGCACGGCGGCGAGCTGGCGGTCGGACAGGCCGTGCCGCTTGGCCCGGCGCAGCAGCGCGGCGTCGAGCACCGGGGCGGCCCCGATCTCCGCGCGCAGCTCGCCGAGCAGCGCGATCTGGTCGACGAACCACGGATCGACGCCGGAGTTCTTGGCGACGTCGGTCACGCTCTGGCCGGTCCGCAGCGCCCGCTCCAGCTCGTAGATGCGGCCGTCCACCGGGACGGTGTACTCGGGCTCGCCCTCCGGGTCGGGCGCGGTCCAGAAACCGGCCCGGGCGCGCTCCATCGAGCGCATCGCCTTGCCCAGCGCCTCCGCGAACGACCGGCCCAGCGCCATCGCCTCACCGACCGACTTCATGGTCGTGGTCAGCTCCGGATCGGCGCCCGGGAACTTCTCGAACGCGAACCGCGGGATCTTGACCGCGACGTAGTCGAGCGTCGGCTCGAACGCGGCGATCGTCTCGCCGGTGATGTCGTTGCGGATCTCGTCGAGGGTGTAGCCGACCGCGAGCCGGGCGGCGATCTTGGCGATCGGGAAGCCGGTGGCCTTGGAGGCGAGCGCGCTGGACCGGGAGACCCGCGGGTTCATCTCGATCACGACGAGCCGGCCGGTCTCGGGGTGCACCGCGAACTGGATGTTGCAGCCGCCGGTGTCGACGCCGACCGCGCGCAGCACGGCGATCCCGACGTCGCGCATGTGCTGGTACTCGCGGTCGGTCAGGGTCATCGCCGGCGCGACGGTGATCGAGTCGCCGGTGTGCACGCCCATCGGGTCGAGGTTCTCGATCGAGCAGACGACGACCACGTTGTCGCGGTGGTCGCGCATCAGCTCGAGCTCGTACTCCTTCCAGCCGAGCACGGACTCCTCGATCAGCACCTCGGTGACCGGGGACGCGGCGAGCCCGGCGCCGGCCAGCCGCTCCAGCTCCTCGGCCGAGTGCGCCAGGCCGGAGCCGAGCCCGCCCATCGTGAACGACGGCCGGATGACCACCGGCAGACCGAGCTCGGCGGCGGCCTCGCGGACCTCCTCCATCGAGTGGCAGACCCGCGAGCGCGGGACGTCGCCGCCGATCGAGGTGACGATGTCCTTGAACTTGAGCCGGTCCTCGCCGCGCTGGATCGCCTCGACGTCGGCGCCGATCAGCTCGACGCCGTAGCGCTCCAGCACGCCGTTCTCGTGCAGCGCGATCGCGGTGTTCAGCGCGGTCTGCCCGCCGAGGGTGGCGAGGATCGCGTCCGGCCGCTCCGTGGCGATCACCTTCTCGACGAACTCCGGGGTGATCGGCTCGACGTAGGTGGCGTCGGCGAACTCCGGGTCGGTCATGATCGTCGCCGGGTTGGAGTTGACCAGCGAGACGCGGATGCCCTCGGCCTGCAGCACCCGGCACGCCTGGGTCCCGGAGTAGTCGAACTCGCAGGCCTGGCCGATGACGATCGGCCCGGAGCCGATCACCATCACGTGGTCGATGTCGTCGCGGCGGGGCATCAGTTCTCCTCCTGCCGGGCCTGCTCGGCGTCGGCGCTTCCGGCCGGGGGTGGTGGCCAGGGTCGGTCGTCGACCGGGCCGGACCGGCCGGTCACCGGATCGGCGTCGCGCTCGGGGGTGTGCGGCGCGGCCGGGCCGCCGGGTGCACCGCCCTCGCGGCGCAGCGCGTTCTCGATGTCGGAGAACGGCGCGGTCAGCGGGTCCGGCGTGCCGGGGCCCGGCACGGTGGGCAGCCTGCTGGTCGGCGGCTCGTCGGCCGGGCCGGACACGGGGGCGCCACCGGTCCGGCCGGCCGCCGGGGCGCCGCCGGGCGGGGTGACCGGCAGCCGGGTGGTCGGTGCGGGGTCATCAGCCGCGCCGGCCGGGTCGACACCGGCCGGGCCGGCCTGATCGACACCGGCCGGGCCGGCCTGATCGACACCGGCCGGGCCGGCCTGATCAACACCGCCCGGGCCGGCGGCGCGTTCCGGGTTCAGGTCGACCGAGGGGCCCGCCGTCGCCGACGGCGGTGCCACCGGGGACGGTTGCGCGGTCTGCGCCGATGCCTGCCGGACGGGCCGGGGGACGGCGCCGCCGGCCGCACCGGGCTCGCCGGTGGCGGCCCCGGACACGGCGCCGGTGGCCGGATCGGGATCCGGCGCGGGACCGCCGACCGCCGGGTCCGGCAGGGCGTCCCGGTCCGGCAGGGCGTCCCGGTCCGGCCGGGCGTCCCGGTCCGCAAGGTCGTGCTGATCCGGGCCGTCGTGCTGATCCGGGAGGTCGTCCGGGGCCGGGTACGGCACCGGCCCGGCGCCGTCCGGGCGGCGCGCGGCGACACCGGCGTAGCCGACCGGGTTGTCGGTCATGAGCTGGGCGAACCGGTCGAACAGGTCGGCCGCGTCGTGCGGGCCGGCCGCCGCCTCCGGGTGGTACTGCACCGAGAACGCCGGGAAGTCGATCCCGGCCATGCCCTCCACGCAGCCGTCGTTCGGGCAGGTGTGGGTGATCGCGGCGCGGCCGTAGGGGGTGACGAACTCCTCGCCCGCCTCGCCGGCGACGGCGAAGCCGTGGTTCTGCGAGGTGATCGCGACCCGGCCGGTGGCGTGCTCGATCACCGGGATGTTGATGCCGCGGTGCCCGTAGCGCAACTTGTAGGTGTCCCGGCCGAGCGCGCGGCCCAGGATCTGGTTGCCGAAGCAGATGCCGAACAGCGGGATCCGCCGCTGGAGCACCTGCCGGGTGAGCGCGACCGGCCCGTCGGCGGTCGCCGGGTCCCCGGGGCCGTTCGCGACGAAGAACCCGTCCGGGCGCAGCGACTCGATCTCCTCGATCGTGCTGGATGCGGGCAGCACGTGCACCTCGATGCCGCGGGCCGCCATCATCCGCGGGGTGTTGTACTTGATCCCGACGTCCAGCGCGGCGACGACGAACCGGCGCTCCCCCACCGCGGGCACCACGTAGGGCTCGGCGGTGGTGACGGCGCCGTAGAGGTCGGCGCCCTCCATCTGCGGGCTCTGCCGGACCCGGTCGACGAGCTCGTCGTCGTCGGCCAGCGCGTCGCCGGAGAAGACCCCGGCGCGCATCGCGCCCCGCTCGCGCAGGTGCCGCACCGCGGCCCGGGTGTCGATCCCGGCGATCCCGACGACGCCCTGGGCGCGCAGCGCGTCCTCCAGCGATCCGGTCGCCCGCCAGTTCGACGGCCGGCGGGACGGGTCGCGGACCACGTAGCCCGCGACCTGGATGCGGGCCGACTCGTCGTCCTCGTCGTTCCAGCCGGTGTTGCCGATCTGCGGTGCGGTCTGCAGCACGATCTGCCGGTGGTACGACGGGTCGGTCAGGGTCTCCTGGTAGCCGGTCATCCCGGTGGTGAACACGGCCTCGCCGAGGCTCTGGCCGGTCGCACCGTAGGACTCGCCGCGGAAGATCCGGCCGTCCTCGAGGACCAGCAGGGCGCTACCGTCCCCGCCGCCACCGTCCCGCGTGCTCCGTGCGCTGCCCGTGCTCGTCATGCCTGAACCTTCCCGTCCCGCGCGGTGATCCGGCCACGCAGGACCGTCGCGACCACCGCACCGGGCAGCCGCATTCCCTCGTACGGCGTGTTCGCCGCCTTGCTCGCCAGGTTCGCGCCGCGGACCGTCCAGACCGCGTCCGGGTCGACGAGCGCGAACGTCGCCGGCTCGCCCTCGGCGATCGGCCTGCCCTGGTCGGCCAGCCTGCCGATCTCGGCCGGGCGCTCGGAGAGCACCCGCGCCACGCCGTGCCAGTCCAGCAGGCCCGGCTCGACCATCGTCTCGATCAGCACCGACAGCGCCGTCTGCAGGCCCAGCATGCCCGGTTTGGCGGCCTGCCACTCGGTGTCCTTGTACTGCGCGGCGTGCGGCGCGTGGTCGGTGGCGACGACGTCGATCACGCCCTCGGCCAGCGCCTCGCGCATCGCGCGGGTGTCCTCCGCGGTGCGCAGCGGCGGGTTCACCTTGTTCACCGGGTCGTAGCCGGTCAGCCGGCCGTCGGTGAGCAGCAGGTGGTGCGGGGTCACCTCGGCCGACACCTGCACGCCCTGCGCCTTCGCCGCGCGCAGCACGTCGATCGTGCGGGCGGTCGAGATGTGGCAGACGTGCAGCCGGGCGCGGGCCTCGCGGGCCAGCGCGCAGTCCCGGGCGACGATGGTCTCCTCGGCCGTCGCGGGCCAGCCGGTCAGGCCGAGCCGGGCCGCGACCGCGCCCTCGTGCGCCTGCGCGCCGACGGTGAGCCGGTGGTCCTCGGCGTGCTGGGCGACGACCGCGTCCAGCGCCGAGGCGTACTCCAGCGCGCGTCGCATGATCAGCGGGTCGTTCACGCAGCGGCCGTCGTCGGAGAACATCCGGACGGCGGCCCGGGAGTTCGCCATCGTGCCCAGCTCGGCGAGGCGCTCGCCGCCGAGCCCGACGGTGACCGCGCCGACCGGGTGCACGTCGACCAGGCCGATCTCGGCGCCACGCCGCCACACGTGCTCGACGACGACGTCGGAGTCGGCGACCGGGTCGGTGTTCGGCATCGCGAACACGGCGGTGAACCCGCCCAGCGCCGCGGCGTGGCTGCCGGTCTCGATCGTCTCCGACTCCTCCCCGCCGGGCTCGCGCAGGTGCACGTGCAGGTCGACGAAGCCGGGCAGCAGGACCGCGCCGCCGGCGTCGAGCACCTCGACGCCCTCCGGGGCGTCCAGGCCGGTGCCGATGGCGGTGACGACGCCGTCGGTGACCAGCAGGTCGGTCGGGTCGCCGCCGTAGGGCCGGGCGTCGGTGATCAGGAGGTCGGTCATGCTGTTCACTCCGGTGCTCCGGCGAGAAGGTGGTAGAGGACGGCCATCCGCACGTGCACACCGGTGCGCACCTGCTGCAGGACGGCGGAGTTCGGCGCGTCGGCGACCGCGGGTGCGATCTCCATGCCGCGCACCATCGGGCCCGGGTGCAGCACCACGGCGTGCCCGGCGAGCAGCGCGGCCCGGTCCGCGGAGAGGCCGTAGCCGATCGCGTACTCGCGGGCGGACGGGAAGAACCCGCCGTGCATCCGCTCGGCCTGCACCCGCAGCATCATCACCGCGTCGGCCGCCGGCAGCTCGGCGTCCAGGCCGTGCGCGACCCGGCACGGCCACTGCTCGACCCCGGCGGGCAGCAGCGTCGGCGGCGCCACCAGCACCACCTCGGCGCCCAGGGTTGCCAGCAGCAGCACGTTGGACCGGGCCACCCGCGAGTGCAGGACGTCGCCGACGATCACGATCCGCCGCCCGGCGATCCCGCCGAGCCGGTCCCGCAGCGTCGCCGCGTCGAGCAGCGCCTGGGTGGGGTGCTCGTGCGTACCGTCCCCGGCGTTCACGATCGCGGTCGGGGTGCCGGTCGCCTCCCGGGACGCGTCCACCCACTGCGCCAGCCGGTGCGCCGCACCGGAGGCCGGGTGCCGGACGACCACGCAGTCGGCGCCCATCGAGGACAGCGTCAGCGCGGTGTCGCGCAGCGACTCGCCCTTCGACACCGACGAGCCGGACGCGGCGACGTTCACCGTGTCCGCGCTCATCCACTTGCCGGCGATCTCGAACGACACCCGGGTGCGGGTGGAGTTCTCGTAGAACATCGTGATGACCGTCCGGCCGCGCAGCGTCGGCAGCTTGCGGACCTCGCGGCCGAGCAGCGCCTGGCGCAGCCGGTCGGCGGTGTCCAGCAGCGCCGTCGCCTCACTGGCGTCGAGATCGGCGACCGAGAGCAGGTGCCTCACGAGGGCTCCTCCTGGGTGATCCAGACGCCGTCCCGGGCGTCGATCTCGGTGAGCGAGAGCAGGATCTGCTCCGAGCGCGAGGTCGGCACGTTCTTGCCGACGTAGTCGGCGCGGATCGGCAGCTCCCGGTGCCCGCGGTCGACCAGGACGGCGAGCTGGACGATCCGCGGGCGGCCCTCGTCGCGCAGCGCGTCCAGTGCGGCGCGGGTGGTGCGCCCGGACATCAGCACGTCGTCGACGAGCACGACGAGCTTGTCGTCCACCCCGCCCTCGGGGACGGCGGTGGACTCCAGCGCGCGGGCCGGGCCGCGGCGCAGGTCGTCGCGGTAGAGGGTGGCGTCCACCGACCCGACCGCGGGGGCGACGCCGGTGAACTCGGCGATCGCCGCGGCCAGCCGGTGCGCCAGGTGGACACCCCGGGTCGGGACGCCGAGCAGGACGAGATCGTCCGGGCTGTCCGGGCCGAAGGCGGTCTTCTCGATGATCTGGTGCGCGATGCGCGCGATGGTGCGGGTGACGTCGGCGGCGCTGAGCAGTTCCCGGCCGGGATCCTGCGCACCGACGTCCCCGCGGCGGTTCTGCGCCACGAGGTGTGCTCCTTCCCCGCCTCACCGGACGGGTCTTAAAGGACGGCGTTGCCGCACCAACCTAGCAACCGGCGCCGGGGCACCGCGGCCCGGCCGCAGCGCGTCACAGGGCGAGCCGGGCCACACCCCCACCACCCGATCGAGGTCACGGTCCGGTGACGATCCGCAGTGGCCGTGGTCGTCCGCGGCGGTCGTCATGCGATACCCGATTCTGCCCATGCGGGGGCCCGGGAGGTGTGGTCCACCCCGTGCTCCGGCACCCACCGCTACCGCTGACGAGGGACACGGACTGCCCCGTTCGTGTGGGAAACCGCTCGTCAACCCCCCGAGCAGGGGGTCGAACTTGACCGCGCCGGAGCCGACCCGGAAGATTACTCTCCGTATCAAACAGGGAACGTGCAGCAGTGTCGCAGGGCGCGCGACGGACACCGGATCCGGACGCGCCACGCGGCACCGGACTCACCGCCGGAGACCGGGGACCACCCACAGGGGCTACGGCGGGGCGGGGTCCGGCGCACCGCCGGTGACCGACCCGTCCGCCGCCGGCACGCCACCGTCAGGAACGAGGGGATCGATGGGCGACTACGCCAAGGCGCTCGGGGGGAAGCTCCGGGCGATCAGGCAGCAGCAGGGGCTGTCGCTGCACGGCGTCGAGCAGAAGTCCGGCGGACGCTGGAAGGCGGTCGTCGTGGGCTCCTACGAGCGCGGCGACCGTGCGGTCACCGTGCAGAAGCTGGCCGAGCTGGCCGACTTCTACGGGGTGCCGGTGGCCGAGCTGCTCCCCGAGGGACGCATCCCGTCCGGCAGCGAGCCGGCCACCAAGATCGTGATCAACCTGGAGCGGCTGCAGCAGCTGCCCGCGGACAAGGTGGGCCCGCTGGCCCGCTACGCGGCGGCCATCCAGAGCCAGCGCGGCGACTACAACGGCAAGGTCCTCTCGATCCGCGCCGAGGACCTCCGCTCGCTGGCGATCATCTACGACATGTCGCCCGGTGAGCTGACCGACCAGCTCATCGAGTGGGGTGTGCTACCTCCCGAGGCACGCCCGGGCGGCCAGGTGGGATGATCGGGTCCGCACCGGTCGCGCCCCAGGGGAAGGGCGGCGCGTCCGGTGTACGGCCCGGCGGTGGGGGGGGGGGGGGGGGGGGGGGGCCGCCGCCCCCCCCCCCCCCCCCCCCCCCCCCCCCCCCACACCCCCCCCCCCCCCCCCCCGCCCGGGGCGGCCCCCCCCCCCCCCCGCCCCGGGGCCCCCCCCCCCCCCCCGCCCCCCCCCCCCCACCCCCCCCCCCCCCCCCACCACC
>NZ_JBZFLK010000014.1:0-203127 GCF_058448985.1 Pseudonocardia sp. DxW
GGTGGTCCCTCCCTGAGCCGATCTTGAATCCGACGCGCCGGACCAACGACAGATCAGCTCGTACCTACAGCGACATCAGAGCCCGTACGCGGACAAGCGGGTGCGTCCGACGTTGTGGATGTGGCCGGTGGCGGGATGGGTGACGAGTTGCTGCCAGACGCCGCCGGCGGCGAGCGCACGGGCCGTCGTGGCGGGGATCGGGCCGTGACCGGCGAGTTCGGCGGGGCGGTCGGTGGTGCTGATGAGGGTGTCGAGCGCGGCCACCACCTGGATCAGCGGGGTGCGGCCGATGGTGCTGTTGGGATCGGGCTTCCGGGCCAGGGCCTGGATGACGGCCTCGGCGAGCACCTCGGGTGCGACCTGGGTGCCGGCGGTGGGGATGTCGCCGGCCGCCGCGGTGGGAGCGATGGGTGTGGCGGGCGCAGCGGCGGGGGCGACGACAGCTGCGGCGCCTGTGGTGGTGGTGCCGGCGGCAACTGCGGCGGAGGTGTCGGCAGTGGCGAGGGAGGTGTGGGCGGTGGAGAGAGCGCAGCCGGCGGGGGATGTGTCGGCGATGGAGGTGCCGGCCGGGGAGGTGTCGGCAGTGGCGAGAGAGGTGCGGGCGGCGGTGAGGACGCTGTCGCCGGCGGCGTGGACCTGGCCGAGGTCGGTGGTGGTGAGGGTGCCTTGGAGGAGTTGGTGGGCGAGGTCGACAAGGCGTTGTTCGAGGGTGCGTGGGTCGTCGGTGCCCAGTGAGCGGGCGAGGCGATCGAGCGAGCGCCAGGAGGCCTGGGTGTCGTGGGCGGAGCTGGTGAGCCAGAGGGTGGCCATGGCGTCCTCGCCGTTCGACAGGCCGATCCGGCGGTCGGCCAGGGATCGTTGGTGGCGGCGTTCGGCGCCGTCCGGGTCGATCCTGGCCACGGCGCGGCGGAGCCGGTCGTAGATCTGGCGGCGGGTGGCTCCGGCGGCTCGGGCGAGGACGATGGTTTCGACCTGGTGGGCCTGGTCGTCGTCGAGGACGTCGGTGGCGCGGAGCACGGTGTCGACCTTGCTCTGGTCGAGCAGTCCGGTTTGCAGGGCGTCGAGGGTGGCGGGCAGGACGTGGGTGAGGCGTTGGGCGTCGGCGATGATGCCGCGGGCGCGTTCGCGGCTGATGGCCAGGACGAGGCCGAGTTCGTCGGGCACCCACTGTTCGACGGGGGTGGCTGTGGCGGCGCCTGGGCGGGTGGCGTGGCTGTCGCGGGGGTGGCGGTCGGCGTAGGCGGCGATCATGCGGTGTTCGAGGGCGGCGAGCCAGCTGCGGTGGCGGGCGGTGGCGACGACGACTTCGAGCAGCTGGGTGTCGGTGAGCTGGCCGGCCACGGCGGCGGCGTACTCGATGTGCAGAGCCAGGCGGGACCCGGGTGGGGCGCCGGGATCGATGACCGGGATGCCGGATGCCGGCTGGTGGGCGGCGAGGTCCGGATCGGCCTCGGGTCCGAACTCTGGGTCGGCCTCGGCTTCGAACGGGGGGCCGAACTCTGGGTCGAACCGGGGCCGAACTCTGGCTCGATGTCGGGAGGTTCGCGATCGGCCCAGTGTGGGCGGTCGAGTACCACCTCTGCCAGGTCCGTGAGATCGAACATGCATTCGATTCCAGAGTGGTCGGGGTCGTGCTCGCGAGCGTCCGACCATGATCGTTTGCAATGGTGAACGAGTTTCTGCGCCGGCTCGCGACCACGGCGGCGAGGGCCCGGCCTCGGTCCGGCCGGCCCCTGCCCCTGCCCCTGCCCCTGCCCTTCCGGTGCCGGTGCCGGCTCCACGGTGGAGGCAGCTGCGCGACCATCACGTGGTTGGCCGGCCGCCGGCGGGTGTGTGCCGGCGACACCGGCACCGGCGACGGCGTTGACGGCGATCCCGACGGTGTCAGACGCCGATGGCCGCATCCGGACACCCGCGGCCGGTCATGACTCACGGGCGTCCTCGACGGCCTCCTCTGCCCGGGCCACCGCCGCTGTGGACGACCGGGCCCGGCGGTCCGCGTCGCCGGCCGCCCGTTCCGCGGATCTGGCCTCCCGCTCGGCGGCCGTGACCGCGCTGCGCGCACGGTCGAGCTCGGCCCGCAGGTCCTCGACCCGGCGGTGCGCGTCGTCGCGCCGCGTGGCCGCCGCGTCGGCACGTTCGCGGGCGTCGTCGCGTTCCCGGGCCGCGTCGTGTGCGGCGAGCCGGGCCTGTTCGAGGATGGCCTCGGCGTCGGCGACGGCCTTCTCCCGCCTCGCCCGTTCTGCCTGTGCCCGCTCCTGTCGACGTAGCGCGCCGGGTTCGCCTGACGACGGCTGGTCCGGTGTGGCCCTGGTGCCGGACGCTGCGGGCCGGTCCGGGGTCGCGCGGCGGCTGCGGGATGCCGTAGGCCGGTCCGGCGTGCCGGATTCCGGTGGCTGGTCGGGTGAGGTGTGGCTGCCGGACGGTGCTGCCTGGTCGGGTGTGGTGTGACTGCCGGAGGTCTGCGGCCCGTCCTGATCGGACGACGCTGCCAGCGGGCCGAAGCCGCTGTGCCGCTCGAACCGCACCAGGCGCCCGGAGCGGACGCGCTCGGCGAGCTCCTCGTCGGCGAGCGCCGACTCCAACACCACCCGCACCTCGCGCTCCAGCGCGGGCTCGATCCGGCGGCCGGTCTCCCGGCCGAGCTGCGCGGCCCGCCGGGCGAGGGAACCGACGAGCGTGCTCCGCTGTGCCGACACCCGGCGCAGGGCCGCGCCGTCCAGGGACTGCTGCGCCTCGGCGAGCGGGCCGGCGAGGCCGAGCAGGCCGTCGACCTCGTCCGGGACCTCGGCGACGAGCAGGTTGGTCAGCCAGGCCGCCCGGGTCGGCCGCTTGAACGACGCGATCTCCTTCGCGGCGGCGCGGTCCCCGGCGGCCCGGGCGTCGGCGACGAGTGCGTCCCGCTCGGCGACGAAGTCCTCCGGCGGGATCCGCTGCAACCGCGCGGCGGCCTCGGCGACGACGGGCGCGGGACCGGCCGGCGCGCCGGCCCCCCGGGCCGGGCCGGGCGTGCCGGGGCCGGCCCCGGGTGCCGGCGCACCACCGGCACCCGGGTGGGCGTCCGGGTTGTCGCCCGGGCCGCCGTCCGGGTCCGAGCCCACCTGGGCGTCCGTCAGCTCAGGTTGGCGTGCGTGCCGACCAGGGTCGCCCGGCCCACGGTGTGGCCGAACAGGTTGAACCCGAGGAACGCCGGCGTCGCGGTCGCCGGGACGTCCAGCGACGGCACGTCGACCGCATGCACCACGAAGTAGTAGCGGTGCGGCCCGTGTCCGGGCGGCGGCGCGGCTCCCAGGTACCGGGCCAGGCCGGCGTCGTTCGCCAGCTGCACGGCACCCTCGGGGAGCCCGGAGCCGCTCTCGTCACCCGCACCGGACGGCAGCGACGTCACCGACGCCGGGATGTTCAGCACCGCCCAGTGCCAGAACCCGGAGCCGGTCGGCGCGTCCGGGTCGAAACAGGTCACCACGTAGGACTGCGTGCCGTCCGGCGCACCGGACCAGGACAGCTGCGGGGACACGTCCTCGCCGCCGGCACCGAAGATGCCGGACAGCTGCGGGGCGGCGAGCGCCGCGCCGTCGTTGAGGTCGGTGCTGGTCAGCTCGAACGACGGGACCGGGGGGAGCTCGTCGTAGGGATTGCGGGGCACGTGGGCGTCCTCCTCGTCTCGGGTGGATGTCCGCCGAATCCTGGCACGGCGCGCCACCACCCGTCCTGCCGGAGAGCGGGACAGTCTGTCCGCCGTGCAGATGTTGCTGGTGGTCGTCGGGCTGATGGTGGCGACGGTCGTGCTGGTCGGGGTGGGCGAGCGGCTGCGGCTCCCGTGGCCGGCGCTGATGGTGGTGCTCGGGGCGGGCGTCGCGGTCACCCCGGGCCTGCCGGACGGGTTCCGGGTCGAGCCCGACCTGATCCTGCCGCTGTTCCTGCCACCGCTGCTGTTCGCGACCGCACAACGCACGTCGTGGGCGCTGTTCCGGGCCCGCTGGCGGACGATCGCGCTGCTCGCCGTCGGGCTGGTCCTGGTCACCGCCACGGCGGTCGCCGGTACCGCCTGGCTGCTGGTCCCCGGGATCGCGCTCACCGCCGCGATCGCCCTGGGCGCGATGGTGGCACCGCCCGATCCGGTCGCCGTCGAGGCGGTCGCCGGGCAGGTCCGGATCCCGCGCCGGCTGGTGTCGGTGCTGCAGAGCGAGGGCCTGTTCAACGACGCCACCGCGCTGGTCATCTTCCAGGCGGCGGTGCTCGCGACGGTCGCCGGCGACGAGCTCAGCCCGCTCGGGCTCGGGGTGCGGTTCGTGGCCGGGGCGGCCGGCGCGGTCGTCGTCGGGCTGGGCGTGGCCTGGCTGGCGCGCCGGGTGCTCGGACGGCTGACCGACACGGTCGGCCGCAGCGCGCTCACCCTGGTGCTGCCGTTCGCGACCTACCTGGCCGCCGAGGAGATCCACGCGTCCGGGGTGATCGCCGTCGTCGTGCTCGCCCTGCAGCTGCGGGCCGGCGCCGACGCCGACGAGGCCGCCGAGCGGCTCACCCAGACCTCGCTGTGGAACGTGGTCGAACTGCTGGTCACCGGCCTCGCGTTCGGCCTGATCGGGCTGGACCTGCGCCAGGTGGTGACCGACGCGGGCGACGACCTGCCCCGGATGCTCGGGCACGCGGCGATCGTCTGCCTGGTCGTGATCGTGGTGCGGGTGCTGTGGATGACCGCCGCCTGGCGGATCCTGCGCCGCAGGCCCGGCGCCGCCGACGAGGGCGCGGCGCCGGTCACCGGACGGGAGGCGGTGCTGCTGTCCTGGTGCGGCATGCGCGGGCTCGCGACACTCGCCCTCGCCCTGTCGCTGCCGGTCGTCACCGCCTCGGGCGAGCCGTTCCCGGCGCGCGCCGAGCTGGTGCTGATCGCGGTGTCGGTGCTGCTGGTGACACTGCTGGTGCCCGGCTTCACGCTGCCGGCGCTGGTCCGTGCGCTCGACGTCGACGACGAGGCGGAGGCCGAGGAACGCGCCGAACGGGAGATCGTGCGGCGGGCCCGGCGGGCCGCGGTGGCGACGATCGAGTTCGAGCAGCGGGTCCGCGAGCTGCCCGACGAGGTCGGCGCCGCGCTGCGGGAGCGGGCCGACCGGCTGGAGGCGGTGCTGTCCGGGGAGACGCCGTCGGAGGAGGAACGGCAGCGGATCGCGGCACTGCAGACGGTGCGCGGTCAGGTGGCGCAGGCGCAGGCCGCCGCGCTCGCCGCGGCCCGGGCGGAGGTGCTCGCCGCCCGCCGGGAGCCCGGGGTGGACCCGCACGCGGCCGATCGGGTGCTGCGCCGGCTCGACCTGCGCACGGTGCTGCTGGACTGAGGCGGGCCGGCGCCGGGGCCGGGGCCGGCTCGGCGCAGTGCGACCGCTGCGTCCGGCTCGGCGCAGGAGGGCCGCTGCGTCCGGCTCAGCGCAGGACCACCGCCGCGTCCGGCTCAGCGCAGGACCACCGCCGCGTCCGGCTCGGTGACCCGGAAGGTGAACGACTCCTCCAGGTAGAGGTGGACGTCGTCGGCGTCGTGGTCGGTGTAGCCGATCGCCAGGTCCTGCCCGACGTCGAGCACGAAGTCCCCACCGCGCTGGGACACCACCAGCGCCCCGTCCAGCCCGGGCGCCCGCAGGATCTGCCCGCCCAGGATCCGGGTCAGGTGGTCGAACAGCGGGAACCCGCCGTGCTCGGCGGTCTCGGCGATCCTGGTGAACCCCTCGGGTGCCACCGCCAGCGCGAACGGCCCCTCGATCCCGTTGCGGCGCAGCACGTCCACCGCCCGGGCGACGACCGCCGGATAGTGGTCGGGCTCGGCGCCGAGGGCCAGCACGTCGTACGGCGTCGAGGCGGCGATGCCCCGGATGCCGGCGTCCGGCCAGCCGTGGAACAGCGCCCGGTTCTCGACCTCGGCGGCCTCCCGGGCGGCCCGGGCCAGGTCGTCGAACTCGGGATCCTGCGCGCCGCGCTGGATGTCGTCGATCTCGTCGCGGGCGACCGTGAACGGCACCCGGAACTCGGCCAGCGGCTGCACCTCGCGCAGCCGGGCGCGGAACCCGTCGGCCTTGACCCCGGGCGGCGGGCCGTCCAGCCGGTGCGACCGGCCGGTGGAGACCGACGAGGCGTTCCAGCCCGCGGTCCCGCCCCAGTCGGCGAGCCGGCGCCCGGCCAGCAGCGGGGTGAGCCGCTCGCGCGCCTCGTCGTCGATCGCCTTCCAGGCGGTGACCGGGATCGGGGCCTTGTCGCGGAGAAGGTGGTCCTGCACGGTCACTGGCTCTGTCCTCTCAGGTGGCCGATCCCCAGGCCGCGACCGGCCTGGTCGGGCTGGTCGAGGCGGGCCTCGACGTAGTCCTCGGGATCGAGGTCGGTGCCGTCCGGTCCGTCGAGACCGGCGAGGTCGGCGGGATCGGGATGGGCGTCCATGAACTCGGCGAACCGGGCTCCGAGCGACTCCCGCAGCTCCGGCGCGACGTGCAGCCGGAAGTTCGCCAGCCCCTCGTTCTCCTCCTCGCCCATGTGCTCGTCGTTGGCCCGCCGGGCGTTCCACACGCCGTCCCACCAGCCGCGGGACCCGACCGGACTGCGCTGCGCCTGCGCGATCCCGTCCCGGATCTCGTTGTGGTCCCCGATCGCGTCGACGGTCTCCTCCCGCGGGTCCTCGCCGCGGGCCAGCAGCTGCGGGTAGAAGATCCGTTCCTCGGCGACGGCGTGCACGTCCAGTCGGGCGGCGAGCGGGTCCCAGACCCGCGCCAGCTCCCGCGGATCGGTGCCGGCCCGGGCCTGCAGCTCGTCGAGCGCCGCGAACCGGCGCCGGAACCAGGCGTGATCGTCGAGGATCAGCGTCGTGATGTCGGGCACGTCGGGAGCCTAGAACGGCGGGCCGTCACCGGCGCGCCGGAACGCAGGCGCGCGGCGACCCAGGCGTCGAACGCCTGCCCGCTGGTGTAGCCCGGCCGGTAGCCGAACTCGCCGGTCAGCCGGTCGTTGGCGAGCACCGGGCGGTAGCGCAGGAAGCGGGTCTGCTCCGGGCCGTAGCGGGTCAGCCGGAGCCGCCGGGCCACCGTGAGTACCGCGCGCAGCACCGGTTCGGGGACGGCCAGCACCGGCTTGCCGAGCCGGGCGGCGATCTCGGCGACGGTGAGTGCGCCGTCCCCGGCGACGTTGACGACGCCGGTCACCGGGCCGGTGACGGCCCGCTCGACGATCGCGGCGACATCGTCGTCCCAGACGAACACGAACGGCGAGTCCGCACCGCGGATCGCGAGCAGCCGGGACCGCTCGAACAGGGCGGTGATCTGGTTGTCGACCCGCTCGCCGAGGATCGTGCCGATCCGCAGCACCACCTGCTCCAGCTCCGGATGCGCGTCGCGGGCGGCCGCCAGCAGCTCCTCGACCAGGCGTTTGTGGTGGCTGTAGGCGAACTCCGGGTTGCCGCGCGGCGGATCGTCCTCGCGCAGCGGGACCGGGTTGTCGGCGTGGTAGCCGTAGGCGGCGCCGCTGGAGGACACCACGATCCGGCGGACGGACGCCGTGCGCCAGGCAGGCGTCGACTACGTTGCGGGACCCGTCGACGTCGACGGCGTACTCGCGGGCCCGGTCGGAGTCCCGGCCCGGGGTGACGACCGACGCCAGGTGCACGACGACCTCGGGGGAGTGCGTGGCGAACGCGGCGTCCACCCCGGCCCGGTCGGTCACGTCCAGCGGTACCGCGGCGCCCGGCCGGACGTCGGCGTCGAGCACCTCGTGACCGACTGCGAACACCCCAACGCGAAGGCACCGGCGCGGCTCAGGTGATGGTGAGCCCGCCGTCGACCGCCCAGGTCTGCCCGGTGACGTACCCCCCGGCGTCGGACGCCAGGAACAGCACCGCCGCGGTCAGCTCCTCCGGGTCGCCCTTGCGGCCCATCGGGATCCGCTCGGCCATCTTCTCCAGGTAGCCGGGCTGGTACTGGTCGGTCATCTCGGAGGCGAAGAAACCGGGGGCGATCGCGTTCACCCGGATGCCCTTGCGGCCGGACCACTGCTGGGCCAGGTCCCGGGTCAGCCCGATCACGGCCGCCTTCGACGCCGAGTAGGCGGCCTGCGGCAGCGCCGCGGTGGTCAGGCCGAGGATGCTGGAGATGTTGACGACGCTCGACCCGGGGCCCATGTGTGCCGCGCAGGCCTGTGCCATCCAGTAGCTGCCGTTCAGGTTGATGTCGATGACCTGGGTGAACTGCTCGGGGGTCTCCTTGAGCGCCGGGACGGCGGTGCCGATCCCGGCGTTGTTCACCAGCACGTCGAGCCGGCCGAACTCGTCGACGGCGGCCTGGGCCAGCGCCCGGCAGTCCTCGGGCCGTGCCACGTCGGTGGCGACGGCGACGGCCCGGCGCCCGGCGTCCTCCACCAGCTTCACGGTGTCGGCCAGCTTGTCGGTGCGCCGGGCACCGAGCACCAGGTCGGCGCCCGCCTCGGCCAGGCCGCGGGCGAAGGCCACGCCCAGCCCGGAGGACGCACCGGTGACGACGGCGACCTTGCCGTCCAGTCGGAATCGTTCGATCACGCTCACGGGAGCGACCCTAACCGGGCCGCCCCCGTGCAGGCGATCAGGAACCGAGCGCGGCCTGCAGCTCGGGCACCAGCCGCTCCAGCGCGAACGGCGCGGACAGCACGCTGTTGTAGGTCATCGCGCCGCGGGTGTCGGCGTCCGGAACGATCATCCGGTCCTGGGCGACGACCGGGACCTGCGCGAGCACCGCGTCCCGGGCGACCTGCTCGGCGGCGGCGCCCTCGTCGGCCAGCATCACCAGCACGTCGCCGTCGAGCAGCCCGGCCTGCTCCGAGGCGACCTCGACGTAGAAGCTCTCGCCGGTGTCCAGCTCGTCGATCCGCGGCGGCTGCACGAGGCCCAGCCCGGTCATGAACCGGCCGCGGTTGTCGGCGGTGGTGAAGGCGCCGTACTTGCCGTCGAAGGGCAGCACGGTCGCCCCGGTCCGGCCCTGGAACTGCGGGTTCGCCGCGACGGCGTCGGTGAAGGCGGCGTCGGCCTGCCGGATCAGCTCCTCGCCGCGCTCCGGCTCGCCGAGCGCGGTCGCGACGATCCGGGTGTGCTCGTCGCGCGGGACGCCGTAGGCGATCGTCCCGACCGGCCGCGCCACGACCGGCGCGATCGCGGACAGCTGGTCGTACATCGGCTGCTCGATGCCCGCGCTGACGGCGAGGATCACGTCCGGCGCGAGGGCGGCGATCTGCTCCAGGTTCGGCTCGCCGGCCAGCACCACCGGCGGCTCGCCCTGCACGAGATCACGGGCCCACGGGCCGAGCCCGCCGGTCTCCTCGTAGAAGGTGTAGGAGGCCAGCCCGACCGGGGTGACGCCGAGCGCGAGGACCGGATCGGCGTCGGTCACGCCGAGCGCGACCACCCGGGCCGGGCGCTCGGGGATCTCGGTGGTCCCGAACACGTGTTCCACGCCGACCGGGAAGGAGCCGCCGGCCTCACCGCCGGGGGCGGCGGGATCGTCGGGGGCGGCCGAGCATCCGGCGACCAGCGCGAGCAGGGCCGGAAGGACAAGGATGTTTCGAATCACGGCCGGACATTAGCGCAGCCTTACCTGTGCTGCTCGCGCCCGCGTCGAGCGCCTCGTTGCTCCCCGACGCGGGCGCGCCGGAATCAGCCGCGCGGGCGGCGCTTGCGGGCCACCACGGCCCGGTACAGCAGCGGATCGCGGGAGGTCGCGAGCCGGTGCCGGTAGACGGTCGAGCCCAGCTGCTCGAGCTCGCCGGAGTCGAGCAGCGCACCGATCAGGCCGGCGAAGCCGGAGGTGTCGCCGTCGGAGAGGAAGTCGTCGCGGATCGTGATCGCCACGAAGCCGTCCACCGCGACCATGTCGAACGCGGCCCGGAACGCGGCGGGCGGGATGTCCCCGAAGCCGAGGGCCGCCACGCAGGTCAGCGCGTCGAACCCGCCGGAGGCGATGGACTCGCTCTGCTCCTCGTCGAGCGTTGTGAGGTCCACCACGTGGTAGTCGGCGTAGACGCCGGGCCGGTCCCGCTCGGCGGCCTCCCGGGCCTCCGGGATGATGTCGACGCCGACCACCTTGCCCAGGCCACGGGTGCGCAGCTCCTCGGCGACGATGCCGTTGCCGGCGCCGACGTCGAGCACCCGCAGCCCGGACGGATCGACCTGGTGCGCCCGCAGCTGCTCGACGAGCAGATCGCACACCACCGGTGGCGACTGGCACTGCAGGATCTCGTAGAACAGCTTCTCGTAGAGCCCGGGGATCCGGTAGAGCGCGTCGTAGTCGTGGAAGCGGTACTCCTGCCAGCCCTCGCCGGTGTCGAGAACGCAGTACTCGACGTCCTGCTCGTAGGTCTCCGTGGGTTCCGGCAGGGCCAGCCGGTACGGGAGTTCGGAACGCTCGACGGCCATAGAAGCACCTTCCTGGTCGGGAACGGGTCCTCCGACGGTAGTCGAACCGGCGCCCCCCGTCCGGCGTGACCAACACCGCACCGCCCGCGCCGCACCGGGCGGGCCGGAGTGACACGATCGACCCGGCGCCGCCGCCGTGTCCGTGATGTCGGAGTACCGGATGTCCGTGTGAGAGATGTCCGTGCCCGGGACGTCCGTCCGGCGGAGCGCCGAACCGGGGCCACCCGGAATCCGGCCCGCCGGGCACCGGCGGCACGCGCGCACGCGAGGAGAGACATGACCCAGCAGCAGAGGACCGCGATCGTCACCGGAGGCGCCCGCGGGATCGGGGCGGCCACCGCGGTCCGGCTGGCCGCCGACGGGCACCGGGTCGCGGTGCTCGACCTGGAGGAGTCGGCCGCGAAGGCGACGGTCGAGGCGATCGAGGGCGCGGGCGGCACCGCGGCCGCGTTCGGCGCCGACGTGGCCGACGCGGCCGCCGTCGAGGCCGCCGTCGGGGCCGTCGTGGAGAAGCTCGGCAACCCGACGATCCTGGTCAACAACGCGGGCATCACCAAGGACAACCTGCTGTTCAAGATGTCCGAGGGCGACTGGGACGCGGTGATGGGCGTCCACCTGAAGGGCTCGTTCCTGATGACCCGCGCCGTGCAGAAGTACATGGTCGAGGCGAAGTGGGGACGGGTGGTCAACCTGTCGTCCACCTCGGCGCTGGGCAACCGCGGCCAGGCGAACTACTCCGCCGCGAAGGCCGGCCTGCAGGGCTTCACCAAGACCCTGGCGATCGAGCTGGGCAAGTTCGGCGTCACCGCGAACTGCATCGCGCCCGGGTTCATCGCCTCGGAGATGACCAAGGCGACCGCCGAGCGGCTCGGCGTGGACTGGGACGAGTTCAAGGCGGCCCGCGCCGCCGAGATCCCGGTGCAGCGGCCGGGCGCGCCGGAGGACATCGCGAACGCCGTGTCGTTCTTCGTCGACGAGCGGTCGTCGTTCGTCAGCGGGCAGGTCGTCTACGTGGCGGGCGGCCCGAAGACCTGACGACGCTCCGGCCCGGTGGCGGGCCGGACCGGTCCGGTCCGGTCCGCCCGGGCGGTCAGGCGGAGTTGTCCATCGGGATGATCGCCCAGCCCGGGATGTCCTCCTGGCCGGGCACCGCGACCGGCTCGGCGGCCAGGTTCATCATCAGCACCGAGCCGTCCGCGGTGCGGAACGCGGCCAGCGTGGAGTCGCCCTGCGCGCGGCCCAGCTCGACGTCGCCGTCCCGCATCTTCGGCACCAGCCAGCGCCAGGCGTCGGTCAGCGGGGTCGGCTGCCCGCCGTCGGGCTCGGTGGCCGGGCTCCACAGCGACGAGTAGTCCAGCGACTCGCTGCCCTCCGGGCCCCAGAGCAGCGCACCCTGGGTGCCGCTGCGGGCCATCGCCTGGATCACGGCGAGGGTGGAGACGGCGCTGGCCTCGGTGCCGAAGCCGGCCTCGGAGTCGGCCGGGACGTTGGCGTAGAACTCGGCCCACCAGATCGGCAGCTGGGTGCGCTCCTGGATCCACCGGTCGATCACCGAGAACTTCTCGGCGCCGACGTCGACCGGGGAGATCGCGTCCTGCTGGCCGCGGTTGGTGGTCGCGCCGTCGACCACCATGAAGTCGGCGCCGACGTTGTTCTCCAGCCAGTACTCGAGGACGTCCAGCGGCCGCTGGTCCAGCGCGCCCCACGGGCCGCGGATGTCCGAGGCGTCCGGCGAGTCCACCGGCAGGCTGCTCATCACCACGTACGGTCCGCCGACCAGGATGTCCGGCCGGACCGACTTCACCGCCTGGTAGACCTCGTTGTAGAAGGCCGTGTAGCCCTCGTAGTCCCAGCGGTTCTCCTCCTCGTTGTAGAAGCCCTTGAGCTCGTTCCAGACGAGGACCCGGTCGACCTGCGGGTAGCGCTGCACGGCCTCGCGGGCGAGGTTCGCGTAGTCGCGGAAGTACTCGGGCAGCGGCGCCATCTCGATCCGCTCCCAGGAGGTGACGCCGGGCGGGCCGCCCTTCATCCAGTCCGGCGAGCAGCACAGCGTGAGCATCGCCTTGCCGCCGGTCTCCTCGGTGAGCTCCATCCGGCGGTCCAGCGAGCCCCACTCGAACTCGCCGGGCGAGGGCTCCGGGTTCAGCGTGCCGAAGCCCATCAGGTGGTGGTTCTGGTACTCCTCGCCGAGGCTGGACAGGATGTCCACGCCGCGCTGCCGGGCCTCGGCGGGCTCGGTGTCGTCCAGGCTGTTCTGGGTGTGCGTGACGCCCAGCTCCATCGGCCCGGGCTGGCGGTCCCAGGTCCAGCCCGCGTCCAGGTCGACGGCGCGGGCGGACGCCTCCAGGGAGGTCGACGGCGGGTTCTCCGTCGTGCCGGTGTCACCCGGTGTGCAGGACGCCACGGCGAGCAGGCCGACGACGAAGGCGGCCAGGGCGGGCACCCGCCGTATCCGGAACGGGCCGGACGGCAGGGACCGCGCCGGGGACGTCGGGGATGGATGGCGGGACGCTCGCACGGGGTGGGACCTCACGTTCTGACACGGTCGCTGACACGGGGGGTTCACGACCACCGGACGAGACCGTGTCACCCGGGGACCGGACCCCAGGGTTGCAGTGGGCTCCTGTGACCCGACTGAGAGCAGGAACCGCGGCAACCGCCCTCAGACGTTCGCATCAGGGTATTGCCGTGGTTCGGTCGCGCCGACCACAACCCCCGTGCGGGCGTGCAACCGTCCGTCACGCAACGTGTACACGGCGTCGAGCCGGTGCAGGACGGCCGGGTCGTGGGTGATCAGCAGGACGGACCGGTCCGCCGCGGCGGCGAGCAGGTCGTCCAGGACGGCGTCGCGGGTGTCCGGGTCCAGGTGCGCGGTCGGCTCGTCGAGCACCAGCACGGCCGGATCGACGAGCAGCGCCCTGGCCAGCGCGAGCCGGCGGCGCATGCCACCGGAGAGCCGGGCGCCGTGCGCGCCCACCTCGTCGTCCAGGCCGAGATCAGCGCCCAGGCCGACCCGGCGCAGGACGGCGGCCAGCTCGTCCTCGCCGGCCCCCGGTGCGGCGAGGCGCAGGTTCTCGCGCACCGTCGAGTCGAACACGTGCGGATCGGCGGGGACCCCGGACACCACCGCGCGGACCTCGTCCGGCGGGCGGGTGGTGAGCTCCTCGCCGCCCAGGGTGACCGACCCGGCGACCGGGTCCAGGAACCGGAACAGCACGGCCGCCAGCGTCGACTTGCCCGAGCCGCTCGCCCCGACCAGCGCGACGTGCTCGCCGTCGGCGAGGTCCAGGTCCAGGCCGTCGAGCACCGGGTCCTGCGCACCGGGGTGGGTCACCGTCAGCCCGCGGATCCGCAGGTCGCCGCGGGCCGGCAGCGGCGTGCCGCCGGGCTCGCGGTGCCGGACCGCGGGCTCCGCCCGCAGCACCGGGACCAGCCGGGCGAGACCGGCCCGCACGGCCGCCAGCTTCGCGGCCGCCGCCGGCAGCGGCGCGACGATCTCGAACGCGGCCAGCGCGGTCAGCACCAGCACCGCCATCGGGACGGAGCCGAGCGTCCCGGCGTCGACCGCGGCGACCCCGAGCAGCAGCATCCCGGCCAGCGTCAGCCCGGCGACCAGCGCGCCGGCGCCCGCGGTCAGGCCGAGCAGCCCGGCGTCCCGGCGGGCGGCCCGGGTCAGCTCCGCGTCGGCCCGCTCGACCTCGGCGACCATCCGTCCGGTGGCGCCGTGCGCCAGCAGGTCCGGGGCGCCGTCGAGCAGGTCCACCAGGCCGGTCGCGAGCCGCGACCGGGCGCGTGCCGAGCGCGCGGCGGGCCCCCGGGACAGCGCCGCGGCGGCCGCGGGCACCGCCACCCCGGCGAGCAGCAGGCCGGTCGCGAGCAGGGCGCCGCCGGGCACCAGCAGCGCGGTCGCCAGCAGCACCGCGCCGGACCCGGCGACCAGCGCGGCGACCGGCGGGAGCACGCCGCGCACCACCAGGTCCTGCACCGAGTCGGTGTCGTTGACCAGCCGGGACACCAGGTCGCCCGAGCGGAACCGGCGGATCGGCTCGGCGGCGGCGAGCCGGGCGTAGACCCGGTTGCGCATGTCGGCCAGCGCGCGCAGCGCCGCGTCGTGTCCGACCAGCCGTTCGGCGTAGCGCGCGACGCCGCGGCCCACCCCGAGCGCGCGGGTGAGCACCACGGCGATGCTCAGCGCGGTCACCGATGGGTGCTGCGCGGCGGTGGCGAGCAGCCAGGCGGCGAGGCTGAGCAGCCCGGCGCCGCAGGCGGTGGCGAGCGCGCCGAGCAGCGCGCCGCCGACGATGCCACGGGCCCGCGGGCGCAGCACGGTGCCGGCGAGCGCCCAGGGGGAGCCGGGGACGGTGGTGTCGCGGGTCATCGGTGCGCCTCCCGGTGGGCCGCCCCGGCGGGCTCCGGCTCCCGCTCCGGCCCAGGCTCGGGTTCCGGACCCGCCGGCCGGTCGATCCGGACGGTCCGGTCGGTGTGTTCGGTCCAGCCCGCGTCGTGCGCGACGACGATCGCGGTGCGCCCGCGCAGCAGCTCGGCGGCCGCGGCCCGGACCGCCTCGGCCGAGTCCGGATCGAGGTGCGCGGTCGGCTCGTCGAGCAGCACCAGCGGCGCGTCCCGCAGGAATGCCCTGGCCAGCGCGACCCGCTGCCGCTCGCCCGAGGACAGCCGGGCCCCGCCCTCGCCGAGCGGGGTGTCCCAGCCCTGCGGGAGCCGGGCGACGACGGCGTCCAGCCCGGCCCGGCGGGCGGCGGCGTGCACCGCGGCGTCCGGGGCGTCCGGTTCGCCGAGGCGGACGTTGTCGGCGACCGATCCGGCGAACAGGTGCGGCTGCTGCGGCACCCAGGCGACCGTCCGCCGCCAGGCGTCGAGATCGAGCCCGGCGAGCGGGGTGCCGTCCCCGGGCCCGTCCCCGGGGCCGTCGATCCGGACCGTGCCCGCGGCCGGGGCGACGAACCCGAGCAGCACGCCGAGCAGCGTCGACTTCCCGGACCCGGACGGCCCGCGCAGCAGCACCGACTCGCCCGGCCGCACGGTCAGCGACAGCCCGGACAGCGCGTCGGTGCCGCCGGTGCCGCCGGGGCCGCCGTCCGGCCCCGGGTAGCGCACCCGCAGGTCGTGCACGGCCAGGCCGCGCCCGGCCGGTGCCGCGGGCGGCGGCGTGCCGGTGCCGCCGGCCGGACCGCCGGCCGGGCGGTCCAGCTCGTCGAACACCTGGCGGGCGGCGGCGACGCCCTCCATGCTGGCGTGGAACCGGGCGCCGACCTCGCGCAGCGGCAGGTACGCCTCCGGGGCCAGGATCAGCACGAACAGCGCGGTGGCGTAGTCGAGGTTGCCGTAGAGCAGCCGCAGCCCGACCTCGACGGCGACCAGCGCGACCGCCAGCGTCGCGAGCAGCTCCAGCACGAACGCCGACAGGAACGCCACCCGCAGCGTGCCCATCGTCGCGTGCCGGTGCTCGTCGGTGGTGTCCCGGACCTTCTCCGCGACGATCCCGGCCCGCCGGAACAGGGCCAGCGTCGGGAGCCCCTGCACGACGTCGAGGAAGTGCCCGCCGAGCCGGGACAGCATCCGCCACTGCCGCTCGGTGCGGGCCCGGGTGTGCATGCCGACCAGCGCCATGAAGATCGGGATCAGCGGCAGCGTCACCCCGATGACGACCGCCGAGATCCAGTCCGCGTCGGCGACCACGACCAGCACCGCCACCGGGACGAGCACGGCGAGCACCAGCTGCGGCAGGTAGCGGGCGAAGTAGTCGTCGAGCGCGTCCAGCCCGCGCGTGGCCAGGGTGACCGTGGTGCCGGTGGAGCGCCCCGGGTCCGGCCCGGCCGCCGCCAGCCTGCGCACCAGCTGTATCCGCAGCTGGGACTTCGCCCGGGCGGCGCTGCGCAGCGCGGCGGCCTCGGCGCCGTAGGCGAGCAGGGCCCGCGCCACCGCGACCCCGGCGACGGCGACGACCAGCCAGAACAGCGTGTCCAGGCCGGAACCGGGGCCGATCGGGCTGCCGTCGGGCCCCCACTGCGGGGTCGCGCCGGCGATCACCCGGGACACCAGCCAGGCCTGGGCCAGGATCAGCGCGGTCGCGGCGACACCGCAGCCCGCGGCCACGAGCAGGTGCAGCCGCACCGCGCTCGCCGAGCGGAGCAGCCGGGGATCGACCGGTGGTCCGGCGGCGGCCGGTGGGGCGGCTGGGGCGGCCGGGGGCACGTCGTTCATCGTGGTGCCGGGACCGCGGCACCGGCAGGGCCGTCGGTCCCGCCCGGTTCGACCCGTTCGCCCCCCAGCCGCCTGCGGAAGACCCAGTAGCTCCAGGCCTGGTAGCCCAGCACGAGCGGCAGGAACACCACGGCCACCCAGCTCATCACGGTCAGCGTGTAGGGGGCGGACGCCGCGTTCGCCACGGTCAGGGTGTGCGCCGGATCGGTCGCCGACACCAGCAGCTCCGGGAACAGCTGCCCGAACAGCACCACCGACAGGCCGCCGATCGCGGTCGCGGTGGCGGTGAACGCCCAGCCCTCGCGGCCCAGCAGCAGAGCGATCCCGGCCACCGCCAGCGCCGTCCCGGCCGCCCAGGCCACCGGGGTGGTCCAGGACGGGTCGCGCAGGGCGAGCGTGGCGGCCAGGAAGGCGACCGTCACCAGCAGCACCGGCAGCACCGCCCGGACGGCGAACCGGCGGGCCCGGTACCGCACCGGGCCGTCCGTCTTGAGCGCCAGGAAGACCGCGCCGTGCAGCAGGAACAGCGCCGTGGTGAGCACCCCGCCCAGCACCGCGTAGCCGTTCAACAGATCGCCGGGGGAGGCGGTGACGACGGTGTTCGCCCCGCTGCCCGGCTTGGTGACCCGGGTCGGCAGGCCGCGGACCAGGTTGGCCAGCACCATGCCCCAGACGAACGACGGCACCAGCGAGCCCAGCCCGATCATCAGGTCCCAGCGGGCCCGCCAGGGGGCGTCGTCGCGCTTGGCCCGGTACTCCAGGCCGACGCCGCGCACGATCAGCGCCAGCAGCACGAACAGCACCGGCAGGTAGAAGCCGGAGAAGGTGGCGGCGTACCAGGCCGGGAACGCCGCGAACATGGCGCCGACGGCGGCGATCAGCCAGACCTCGTTGCCGTCCCAGACCGGGCCGATCGCGCCGAGCGCGACCTCGCGGTCGTCCTCGGTGCGGCCGAACGCCCGCAGCAGCATCCCGACCCCGAAGTCGAAGCCCTCCAGGACGAGGTAGCCGGTCCACAGCACGGCGACGGCCAGGAACCAGACGGTGGGCAGGTCCATCGCGGATCTCCTCGTGGGTGCGGCGCGGTCAGTAGCTGAATGCCGGGTCGCGGCGTTCCTGCGGTTCGGGATCGGGCTCGTAGGGCAGCGCGGCGCCCGGCCCGGCCTTGACGTAGCGGAACAGCAGGCCGGCCTCGACCGCCGCGAGCACGCCGTAGAGCAGGGTGAACGTCGCCAGCGAGAAGGCGACCTGGCCCAGGCTCACGCCGGGGGAGACGCTCGCCGCGGTGAGCAGCTCGCCGCGCACCGTCCAGGGCTGGCGGCCCATCTCGGTGAGGATCCAGCCGAAGATGTTCCCGGCCAGCGCGGCGGGCAGCGCGGCGACGACCACCCGGTACATCCACCGCCGGCCGGGCAGCGCGCCCCGGCGGGTCAGCCACAGCCCGGCCACCGAGACCGCCACCCCGGCCAGCCCGAGCCCCATCATCAGCCGGAACGACCAGTACAGGACGGCGATGTTGGGCCGGTAGTCGCCGGGGCCGTAGAGCTGCTCGTACTGGGCCTGGACGTTCTCGATGCCCTGCACCTCACCCCACGGGCTGCCGGTGGCGAGGAAGCTGAGCACGCCCGGGATCTGGACGTTGACGTGGTTGCGGCTGCCCTGGACGTCGCCGACGGCGAACAGCGAGAAGCCGGCGGACTGCTCGTTCTCCCAGAGCGCCTCGGCCGCGGCGAGCTTCATCGGCTCGTAGGTGGCGGCGAGCTTGGCCTGGTGGTCGCCGGAGGCCACCACCAGCGCACCGGCGATCGCGGTGACCAGGAACCCGGCGCGCAGGCTCTTGCGGAACAGCTCGTGCTCGGTGTGGTGCGGGGCGCCGTCCTGCGGGCCGGGCCAGCGCTCGCGCATCAGCTTCCAGGCGCTGACCGCGGCGACGAACAGGCCGGCGATCACGAACGACGCGGCGATCACGTGGAAGTAGGTGGACCAGGCCTGCGGGTTGGTGAGCACCGCGCCGATGTCGGTGAGCCGGGCCCGCCCGGTGGCCTCGTCGACCTCGTAGCCGACCGGGTTCCGCATCCAGGCGTTCGCGGCCAGGATGAAGTAGGCGGACAGGTTCGAGCCGATCGCCGCGGCCCAGATGCAGGCCAGGTGGACCCCCTTGCGCAACCGGTCCCAGCCGAAGATCCAGAGTCCGATGAAGGTGGACTCCAGGAAGAACGCGATCAGCGCCTCCATCGCCAGCGGGGCGCCGAAGACGTCGCCGACGAAGGTGGAGTAGGCGCTCCAGTTCATCCCGAACTGGAACTCCTGGACGATCCCGGTGACCACGCCCATCGCGAAGTTGATCAGGAACAGCTTCCCGAAGAACTTGGTCGCGCGCAGGTACTCGGTCCGGCCGGTGCGGTACCAGGCGGTCTGCAGCGACGCGACGATCACCGACAGTCCGATGGTCAGCGGCACGAACAGGAAGTGGTAGACCGTGGTGATCCCGAACTGCCAGCGTGCCAGGTCGAGCGCGTCCATCCGGACCTCGTCTCCGCGAAGTTCTACGTCCAGTAGTAGTTCTACCGGAAGTAGAAGATCGATGGTGGACGGGGTGGCGTGGCCCCCGACACGGCCGCCGTGGCACTAGGCTGTCCGGGTGCCCCGCCCGAGCCGCTGGTCGGAGATCGTCGCCGCTGCCAGCGAGGAGTTCCGCGACCGCGGCTACGAGAACGCGACGCTGGAGAGCATCGGCGCCCGGGTCGGGATCCTGAAGGGCAGCATCTACAACTACGTCGCCTCCAAGGAGGAGCTGCTGCTGGCCGTCGTCGAGGAGCCGGCCCGGCAGCTGCTCGCCGAGCTGGAACGGCTGCGCACCTCCTCCGGCCGCACCGTCACCGTCCGGTTGCGGGAGCTGATCCGGATGCAGGTCCGGATCTTCGCCGACTGCCATCCGGCCGCGTTCGTCTACCTGCAGCACCTCGGCCGGATGCCCTCGCCCCGGTTCGCCGAGTTCCGCGAGATGGACGAGCAGTACATGGACGCGCTGGAGGCGCTGCTCGCCGAAGGCGTCCGGACCGGCGAGCTCGCGCTGGCCGGCGAGCCGCGCACCGCCGCCTACGTCGTCGTCGGCACGCTGGGCTGGATGCAGCACTGGTTCGTCCCGCGCGGCCCCGAGGCCGACCGGGCGCTCGCCGACCAGCTGTTCGCGCAGCTGCTGGGCGGCCTGGTGGCGGGCTCCGGGATGCTCGGGATCTCGCGCTCCTTCGGGGACGAGCACGGGCTGTGACCCCGCAGGCGAACCCGTCGTTCCGGCTGGACGGGCGGGTGGCCGTGGTGACCGGGGCGTCGTCCGGGCTGGGCCTGCGGTTCGCCGGGGTGCTCGCTGCGGCCGGCGCCGACGTGGTGGTGGGCGCCCGCCGCGCCGACGGACTCGCCGCCGCGCAGGACGCGGTCCGGGCGGCCGGCCGGCGCTGCGTCGCGGCCCCCACCGACGTCACCGACGACGGCGACTGCGCCCGGCTGGCCGACGCCGCGGTGCGCGAGCTGGGCCGGCTCGACGTGCTGGTGAACAACGCCGGGACCGGCTATGCGGCCCGGGCCGAGTCCGACGACGATCCCGGCCGGGCCGCGGCGCTGTTCGCGGTCAACCTGCTCGGCGCCTACCGGATGGCCGTGCACGCCGGCCGGGCGATGATCGCCGGCGGGCGCGGCGGGTCGATCGTCAACATCGGATCGGCGCTGGGCTCGGCCACCGGCCCGCTGCCCGAGGCGGCCTACTCGGCGTCCAAGGCCGGGATCGCCGGCCTGACCCGGGACCTGGCCGCCCAGTGGTCGGCCCGGCACGGGATCCGGGTGAACACGCTGGCCCCCGGCTGGTTCGCCTCCGAGCTGACCGGCCCGCTGCTCGCCTCCGACGGGCACGCCCGGCGGATCGCGGACTGCGCGCTGCTCGGCCGGATCGGCCGCCCCGACGAGCTGGACGGGCCGCTGCTGCTGCTCGCCTCCGACGCCGGGTCCTACCTGACCGGGACGACGCTGGCCGTCGACGGCGGGTGGAGCGCGCGCTGAGCGCTCACGCCGGGGTGAACCGCACCGGCAGCCGGTCCAGCCCCCGGGACAGCAGCACCGGCTGCCAGCGCAGCGGGCCGTCGACGACCGGGCTGCCGAGCCGGTCGAACACCGCCGGGATCGCGATCGACGCCTCCAACCGGGCCAGCGGCGCACCCAGGCAGTAGTGCAGGCCCAGCCCGAACCCGAGCTGACGGCCGGGGGTGCGGGTGACGTCGAAGCGGTCCGGGTCGGGGAAGACCTCCGGATCGCGGTTGGCCGCCGCCGGGCAGAGGAACACCCGGTCGCCGCGGCGCAGCGTCCGGCCGCCCAGCTCGACGTCGGCGATCATCAGCCGGGCGATCGTCTTGGCCGGGCCGTCGAACCGGAGCACCTCCTCGACGGTGCCGAGGGCGTCCGGGGCCTGGCCGGGATGGCGGATCAGGGCCAGCACCCCGTTGCCGATCAGGTTGGTGGTGGTCTCGTGCCCGGCGAACAGCAGCAGCACACCGGTCGCGACGACCTCGTCGTGGGTGAGCGTGTCGTCGCCGTCGCGGGCGCGCAGCAGCGCGCCGAGCAGCCCGCCCGCCGGTTCGGTGCGGTCCCGCTCGACCAGCCCGGCCAGGTACCCGGTGAGCTCGGCCATCCCCTCGGCGCCGTCGGTGTGCCGGTCCGGGTCGCCCAGGCCGCCGAACACCAGCCCGGTGATCCGGTCCGACCAGGACTTGAACCGGTCGAGATCGTCGGCGGGCACGCCGAGCAGCTCGGCGACCACCGACGCGGTCAGCGGGTAGGCGAGATCGGCGATCAGGTCCGCCGACCCGGCGGCGGCGACGTCGTCGAGCAGCCGGTCGGTCAGCTCGGCGATCCGTGGCCGCAGCCGCTGCACCGCGCGCGGGGTGAAGGCCCGGCCGAGCAGCCGCCGCAGCCTGCCGTGCCGGGGCGGGTCCTGGAACACCATCCAGTCCTCCAGCACCGCGAACGCGGCCTCCACCCGCGGGTCGCCGGGGGCGCGCCCGCGGGCCCGGCGGTACGGCGAGATCCGGTCGGAGGAGAAGCGCGGATCGCGCAGGGCGGCGTCGACGTCGGCGTAGCGGGTCACGAACCACGACCGGTACCGCTCGCTCCAGCGCACCGGATCGTGCTCCCGCCAGTGCGCGAGCAGCGGGTACGGGTCGGCGACGGCGGCGTCGTCGAGCAGTTCCAGGGTCTCCGGGGGCGCGCTCACCCGCGCTCCAGCAGTGCGACCACGCAGGCGTTGCCGTCGAGCACGCTGACGCCGCCGCCCATCGTCTCGACCAGGCCCAGCCGGGCGCCGGGCACCTGCCGCCCGCCCGCCGCGCCGCGCAGCTGCCAGACGATCTCGGCCACCTGGGCCAGCCCGGTCGCGCCGAGCGGGTGCCCGCGGGAGAGCAACCCGCCGGACGGGTTCACCGGGAGCGACCCGCCGAGCGCGGTCCGGCCGGCCGCGGCGTCCGCGCCCGCCGCACCGGGGGCGCTCAGCCCCAGCGCCTCGGCGGTCACCAGCTCGCCGATGGTGAACGCGTCGTGCACCTCGGCCAGGTCCACCTCGCGCGGATCGACGCCGGTCGCCGCCCACACGTCGGCGCCGGTGTCGCGGACCAGGTCGTGCCCCCACACCCGGTCCGAGGTGTGGTCCCACGGCCGCCCGGACCGGGCGGCGACGGCGCGGACCCCGACCCGGCCGGGGGCCGGCGGTCCGAGCACGGCCGCGGCGGCGCCGTCGGAGACCGGGCAGCACTGCAGCAGGGTCAGCGGATCGGCGACCATCCGCGAGCCCAGCACCTCCTCGACGGTGTGCCGCCCGGAGTACTGGGCGCGCGGGTTGTGCACGGCGTGCGCGTGGTTCTTGACCGACACCGCGGCGAGCTGCCCGGCGGTGACCCGGTCCTCGGCCAGCCAGCGGGTGGCGGCCATCGCGTAGAGCGCGGGCAGGGCCAGTCCGGAGCAGCCCTCCGGGTCGCTCGGCTCGGGCACGATCGCGCCGTCGAACGCGGTGCTCATCTGCTCCAGCCCGAGCACCAGCACCCGCCGGTACCGGCCGGTCCGGATCGCCTCGCAGCCCTCGGCGAACGCCGAGGTGCCGCTGGCGCAGGCGCTCTCCACGCTCAGCACCGGGACGCCGGAGATCCCGATCGCCCGCAGCACCCGCTGCGCGGTGCCGGCCGGCGCGAACACCGAGCCGACCCAGACGGCGTCGACCGCGCGCGGTCCGCCCGCGTCCCGGAACGCCTCGTCGACGGCCCGGAACGCCAGCCGGACCAGCCCGGTCCCGGGCTGCCTGCCGAACCGGGAGGTGCCGACCCCCTCGACGGCGGCGATCGGCGGGCTGCTCACGGGGACGGCTCGGCGCGCACGTCCCCGTCGTCCCCGTCGCAGGGGTGGCCCATCAGGTGCCGGGTGCTGGGGCCGAGCAGCCGCACCCGGGAACCGACCGGCTGCTGCTCGGCGGTGTGCGCGAGCACCCGGGGGCCGTCGTCGAGATCGACGTAGGCGAGTGCGTAGGGCGGGGTGCGGCCGGGCACCTGGATCCGGACGACGGTGCTGCTCCACACGGTGCCGCCGGGCCCGAACTCGGCGGGCTCGACGGTGCCGCCGCAGCTGGGGCAGGCGGGCCAGTCGAACGCCGCCCGGCCGGGGCACCGTTCGTGGTCGGTGCAGCGGACTCCGGCCACGACTCCGGCGCCGTCCGGTGCTGCGACGATGCGGGGCCGGGGATCGACGATGGTCACAGCCGTATGAAAGCAAACAGTGGTTCGACTATCAACGGCAGGCATTGACCCCGCAGGCATTATTGACAGTCACCTTGAACCCCGACAGGCTCGTTGCAGCGCTGACGCCAAACATATGTTTGTCCACCTGCCGCTCCGCGGACCGCCCGAAAGGACCCGACCGATGAAGTTCGGCTTCTTCACCATGCCGGAGCACCCGCCGATCGAGAACTGGACACTGTCCTACGACCGCGACATCGCGGCGATCGTGGAGGCCGAACGGCTCGGGTTCGACGAGTTCTGGATCGGCGAGCACCACACCGGCGGCTTCGAGAACGTCCCGGTGCCGGAGTTCATGATCGCGAAGGCGAGCGCGCTGACGCACCGGATCCGGCTCGGGACCGGCGTCATCAACCTGCCCTACCAGGACCCGTTCATGGTGGCCGAGCGGATGGCGTTCCTCGACCACCTGACGCACGGCCGGCTCGAGTACGGCTTCGGCGGCGGCGGGCTGCCCACCGACAAGGCGCTGTTCGGGCTGGAGCCGGCCGAGGCCGCCCCCCGGACCAACGAGGCGCTGGAGATCATCTGGCAGCTGCTGACCTCCGACGACCCGGTCAGCTACGAGGGCCTGTACTGGAAGTACGAGAACCGCCAGCTCCAGGTCGGCCCCTACCAGGACGTCCCGCCGTTCGCGATCGCCGGGCTCACCGGGGTGCACAACTACGCCAAGTGCGGCGAGCGCGGCTGGAAGCCGCTGTCGGTGCACTTCGCCCCGATCGACAACGGCACCTACCCGCACGCCCCCGACCTGCGCGCGATGGGCGCGGCGATGCTGGAGGCCGGCGCCCGGTCCGGCATCGACCCGGCCGTCACCCGGGACAACTGGCGGATCGTCCGCGAGGTCTACGTGACCGACGACCGGGACCAGGCGCTGCGCGACATCCGGGAGGGCGTCAAGCGGTCCTACGACTACCTGTTCGGGCTCGGCCTCGGCGGCCTCATGCTGATCGGCGAGGAGATGTCCGACGCCGATCTCACGCTGGACTGGATGGTCGACAACATCCCGTGGATCATCGGCAGCCCGGAGGACTGCACCCGCCAGCTCAAGGAGCTGGAGGAGGAGGTCGGCGGCTTCGGCACGCTGCTGATCAACTGCCGGGACTGGGTGACCACCGACAAGTGGAACCGCTCGCTGGAGCTGTTCGCCCGCTACGTCGTCCCGCAGTTCACCCGGCGGGAGCGGCTCGACCGCAGGCAGCGGATGGCGAACGTCGCCCTCGGCATCGCCTGATGGCCGATGCCGACGGGCGGGACTGGCCCCGGTACTGGGACGCGGAGCGGGAGACCCGCGATCCCGCGGAACGCGACGCGCTGATCCTGGAACGGGTGCAGGCCCAGCTCGGCTACGTCTACCACTGCCTGCCGTTCTACCGCCGGCACTACGACGCACACGGCTTCCATCCCGACCAGGTCCGCTCGCTCGCCGACTTCACCGCGAAGGTCCCGGTGATCACCAAGGCGATGCTGGTGGCCGACCAGGCCGAGCACCCGCCGTTCGGCAGCTACACCCCGGAGCGGCCGACCGGCGGGATCGCCCGGATCCACGGCTCGTCCGGCACCTCCGGGACGCCGACCATGTACGCGGTCTCCCGCGGCGACTGGGACCGGGCCGGCGAGGTGCACGCGATGGCGCAGTGGTGCGCCGGGGTGCGCCCGGACGACGTCGTGCAGGTCGGCTTCCCGTTCGGGCTGTTCTTCGGCGGCTGGGGCGTCGTGCAGGGCGCCGAGCGGATCGGGGCGACCCTGTTCCCGATCGGGATCACCGACTCGGTCCGGCACCTGGAGCTGATCGAACGGCTCGGGTCCACCGTGTTCTCGGCGACCCCGTCGTACGCGGTGCACCTGCTCTCGGTCGCCGAGAAGCACGGCTTCGACCTGCGCGCCAACACCGTCGCGCACCTGCTGGTCGGCGGCGAGCCGGGCGGTTCGCTGCCGGGCACCCGCCGGGTGATCGAGGACGGCTGGGGTGCGGTCGTCGCGGACGCCGGATCGACGTCGGAGATGTACCCGTTCCAGACCAACGTCGGCTGCGAGGCGGGCACCGGGACGCACCTGTTCACCGACGAGGTGTTCACCGAGATCGTCGACGCCGACGACCCGAACGCGGCCGTCCCGGCGGGCACCCGGGGCGCCGTCGTCTACACCCACCTGTGGCGGGACTCCCAGCCGATGATCCGGTTCGCCCCGGGCGACGAGTCCTACCTCGCCGACGACCCGTGCCCCTGCGGCCGCACCTACCCGCGGCTGCCGGAGGGCGTGCTCGGCCGGCTGGACGACATGCTGGTGATCCGCGGCGCCAACATCTACCCGAGCGCCGTCGACACCGCGGTGCGCTCGGTGCCCGGCCTCGGCCCGGAGTTCCGGATCCGGGTGACCCGGCCGGGCGCGCTGGACGAGATGACCGTCGAGGCCGAGGGCGACCCGGCGCTGCAGCCCGAGCTGGAGGCCGCCCTGAGCCGGGTGCTCGGCATCCGGGTGCCCGCGGTGCTGCTCGCACCCGGCACGCTGCCGGAGACCACGTTCAAGGCCCGCCGGGTGGTCGACGAACGCTGACCAGCGCCGACCCGGCCCCGGGATCCCCGGCGACAGCCCGGGGGTGGTGTGCGCGCCACCCCCGGGTGGTCACCGGTCCGCTCGCTCACCGCCCGTCGAACGCGCCGTGCTCCCGCAGGACCTCGAGCACCTCGGGCAGCCCGGCGAACGACTCGCGCACGTCCGCCGGCTCGACGACGCGGTGCGCGTTGCGGTCGATGTGGTCCCGTACGGCGGCGTCGAACCGGTCCGCGCCGACCCGGCGGCGGCCCTCCAGCAGCGCCGCGGCCCCCTGGTCGTACACACCGGTGACGTACCCGGAGAACCCGCCGCCGCGCCGGTCCCACGCCGTCATCGGGTCGCCGATCCGGCCGTCCGCGGCGGGGGAGTACCGCTCCGGCCGGTAGTACCCGGCCTGGTCGGCGACGACGGCCTGGGCCCAGGTGGCGAACGACTCGTCCAGCCACGGGTCGCGGCCCTGGTCGTTGCCGACGAGCGCGTAGAACCACATGTGCGCCAGCTCGTGCGCGGTGAGCGCGGATCGGGTGTCGTCGTCGACGTCGCCGAACTGCAGGTGGGTGGGGAACTCGACGCCGTCGCTCTGGGTGGGCACGATCGTCAGCCACAGGTCCGGGTAGGGGTGCGGGCCGAGCAGCGCCTCCAGCCGGGGGAGGTACTCGGCGACGGCGGCGGTCCAGTCGGCGGCGGTGCCGCGCAGCCCGCCCGTGCCGTCCGTGACCCCGGGCCCGCCGGGGGTGGGGAGCGCGACGCGCACCCGGGTGGTCCCGACGGTGGACCCGGTGATCGTGTAGTCGCCCGCCGCGATCGCGACGTCGCGGATCGCGTCCGCGGTGAACGTGTGGGTGCTGCGGCCCGGGCCCGCCGCGGTCCGGCCGGCCGGGGTGCCGACCCCGACGACCTGCTGGTCGTCGTCGACGGTGACGGCCAGCGACGCGAGCCGGAAGTCCTCCGACACCACCGTCTCACCGGCCAGCGGCACGGCGTCCCCGCGGACCCAGCCGCGGCCGCGCACGTGGTCGAGCAGCGGCAGCGGGGAGCCCAGCCAGGCGGTCCCGGCGGCGGGCGACCGGCCGATCCGCTGCCCGGAGTCCGCACCCAGGGTGATCCGGAAGCCGAGCTCGGCGGTGACCGGGGTGCCCGCGTCGACGCAGGCCGGCAGCGGCAGCTCGACCAGGGTGCCCGGCGCGACCTCGGGTGCGCCGGCCTGCTCGGTCACCGGGGTGACCGGGATGCCGTCGACGGCGGCCCGGGTGATATCGGACGACGTGCCGTCGGCGACGGTGGGCGGCCGGTTCGCCCACAGCCGGAACACCAGCTCGCAGGTCCGGTCGTCCGGGGTGAACCGGACGGACTGGGTGCCGGTCGCCGAGCCGAGATCGGGGGCCAGGTCCAGGGCGGCGTCGACGACCGGCCGGTCCGGGTCCGGCGCGGCCCGCTCGGCACCCGGCCCCGCGGCGGCACACCCGCCGAGCACCGCCGGGACCACGGCGAGCACGACGAACGCGCGGTACCACCGGCCGCTCGGGTCGATCATGCGACGAGGCTAGCCCCGGTGCCGGCCCGCGGCGGCCGGCGTGCCGGTGCGCCTCGCCGAGCGCACCCGGTCGCGCACCGCGTGCGCCGGGGCGGACACCAGCGTCTCCAGCGGGCCACGCCCGACCGCCCGCCGCCAGGCCTGCCCGGCCGCCAGCGCGACGCCGACCTGCCACAGGTAGCCCTCCAGCGGGCCGAACGTGTCCAGCGGCGAGTTCATGAACAGGATGGACGCGACGTAGAACGTCAATGTCATCGAGCCGGCCGCGGCGAGCGGGCGCAGCAGGTGCCCCAGCACCGTCGACACGCCGCGCGTGCCGATCCCGGCCAGGAGCAGCATCGCGCCGAGCACGGCGAGCGCCGATCCGCTGGTCTGCACGACGTCGAGCGGGGTGCCCGAGTGCGGCGCCACCGTCGCGAGCCACCACCAGGTGGTGGTCGGGGTGACCCCGTCCGGGTAGCCGGTGACCGCGTCGGCGATCGTCGGTGCCGAGTCGAGCAGCTCCGGCGGGCCCGCCGCGGCGATCGCGGCGTAGCCGCCGCCCGGCCCGAGCAGCCAGATCGACGCCGCGGTCGCGGCCAGTGCGGCGGTGGTCCCGCCGACCAGCAGCCCGGCCGCGGTCCGCGCCGAGGACAGCCGCAGCCGCCCGGCGACGATCCCCACCGCCAGGTAGGCGAGCCACACGACGCCCGGGTAGGCGCCGGTGACGGTCAGCTCGGACAGCAGGCCCAGCGGATCGGTGACCAGGCCGGTGAGCGAGGGATTGCCGAGGTCGGGCACCGGCAGGGCCGGGCGGACCAGGTGCGAGAGCACCGGGACGCCCAGGCAGAGCGTCGCCGCCAGCGGCGCCAGCACCGCCGTCGGGAGCGCCACGAGCGGGATCGCGAGCAGGAAGGCGATCGCGTAGTACGGCAGGATCAGCGCGGCGATCGTCGGATCGGTCCAGCTCAGCGCCAGCCCGATCAGCATCAGCATGCCGGCCCTGGTGGCGAGCATCGCGGCGGCCGACCACAGGTCCGGTCCGGGCCGGACCCGGGCCCGGCCGGTCAGGAACGCGAACGACACCCCGGCGAGCACGGCGAACAGCGCCGCCGAGCGGCCGCCGAAGATCAGGTAGCTGGCGGTGGAGACGCCGTCGTCGGTGGTCTCGACGAGCGCGTGCACGGCGATGATCCCGAGCAGCGCGACGCCGCGGGCGGCGTCCACGCCGATCAGCCGGGACCGCTGCGCGGGACGGCGGGGTTCGGCGGTGGCGGCCGGCGGGCCGGACGTGCCGGTGGGTGGGGGAGCCGGCGGCGGTGCAGTGGGCGGTGCTGTGGTGGGGAGGGCTGTGGTGGGGAGGGCTGTGGTGGGCGGGGCTGTGGCCGGGCGGGCCGGGGGTGCCGTGCCCGCCGGAGGTGCCGTGCGGTACCGGGGGCGCGGGACCGGGTGGCGTGGTTCGGGCGCCCCGTGGGCCGGGCGCCGCGGACCGCGGGGCGCGGGCACCCGGGCGGGCGGGGGCATCCGGCCGGGCGCGGTGCGCACGGTCGGCCCGTCCATGCGGGGCGCGGGCACCCGCGGTCCCGGCGGTGGGGTCGGTCGGGTCATGCCATCACCTCGTCGATCAGCTGGTGGCCGAGGTCGCGGGCGTCGGCCCGGGGGAGCCCGGCGTCGTCGAACCAGTCCGGTCCGGCCTCGGGATGCGGGCCGACCACGCCGACCCGCCCGGCACCGAACGGCAGCACCGCCGCGGCGATCTCGCCGTTCGGGTAGCGGGCCAGCACGCCGCCCGCGGCGCCGGGATCGAGCAGGAACCGCGGCCCGTCCTGGAAGAACAGGGTGCGCTCCCGGCCGCGCCAGTCGAGCCGGACCAGCGCGTCGCCGTCGTGCTCGACGGTGGCGCCGCGGGTGCCGATCCAGCGGTCCGTGTCGCCGGGCAGCAGCCCGAAGCCGGGGGTCGCCCCGGCGAGATAGCCGCCGAGGCAGAAGCCCAGGTAGCGGCCGCCGCCGGCGACCAGGTCCCGGACCGGGCCGCGGACCCGGCGGACCACCGGCCAGGCCGCGCCCAGGTCGCCGCCGCCGGGTTCGGCGTAGAGCGCCGCCGCGGCGAGCGTCCCCGCGGACAGGTCCAGCTCCTCGCCGCGCCCGGCGAACCGCACGTCGAACCCGTGCCGGGAGGACGCGAGCAGGGCCGCCACCGACTCCGCGCAGCCGGGCACCGCGTCCGGGCCGCGCCGGACCAGGGCGAGCGGCGCGCCGGGCCGCGCGCGACGGCCCGGCCGCCGGAACGGGCGGGGCAGCCTCACCGGTCGGACCTGCGGTGCCGCGCGCCGCCGGGCCGGGGCGCCGGCACCCGGTACGGCGGCGGCCCGGACGGGCGCGGCGCCGAACGCGCCGCCTGCACCGAGCGCATCCGCATGGTCCGACCCGGATCGACGGCCGGGCCGACCCGGGTGAGGACGGTCGTCCGCTGTGCGTCCACCGCGGCGGTCCGCACGGTCGGCTCCGCCTGCGCGACCGGGACCGGGGCCGGGCCCGCGGCCGGGACGGGCGGCGCGGCGTCGGAGACCGGCTGGGCGGTGATCCCGCGCCAGCGGGTGCCGGGCGGCAGGTGCTCGCCCTTCATCACCAGCGACAGCGGCTCCAGCCGCACCCCGTCGCCGACCACCGCGTCGTACAGCACGATCGCCCGGTCGCCGACGGTCGCCCCGGCCCCGACGGTCACCGTGGACATCTTCATCACCCGGTCCTCGAACAGGTGCGTCTGCAACGACACGTCCCGCCCGACGACGGCGTCGTCACCGATGTCGACCAGGTCGAACTCGGTCAGGTAGGTGGTCGACACGCAGGTGCGCCTGCCGATCCGGGCACCCATCAGGCGCAGCAGCGGCGGGAGCATCGGCGAACCGGAGAGCATCGTCAGCAGACCCGGCACGGCCGCGGCCTCGTACAGCCCGGTGACGAACTCGGAGCGGCGCACGAACCGGCTCCACAGCGGCTCGGTGCGCACCCGGTACGCGCCGACGACCAGCCATTTCACCGCCGCGACCAGCAGCACCAGCAGCAGCGCGGTGCCGAGCGCGAGTGCCGGCGCGGCGAGCACCACGACCCAGGACGGCGCCGTGCGGGCGACGTCGGAGAGCCACTGCAGGAACAGGTAGATCGACACCGAGATCGCCGACGCGGGCAGCGTGGCGCGCAGGAACTCGATGCCCAGCCGCTCGGCGACCCGGCCGCGGGACGGCTGGAACGTCATCGACTCCGGATGGTCGCCGGAGTCCTGCCGCACCGGTAGGTGCATCGCGGGTGAACCGAGCCAGGTGCTGTCCTGCGGGACACCCGAGGGCGGCGGCACCGTCGCCACCCCGATCAGCGACTCGTCACCGAGTGTCGAACCGGCCGGTACGACGGCGGCGTCCCGACGAACGCCCGCCGGCCGACCAGTGTCGGGCGGCGCACCATCCAGCCGTTGTGGAAGGTCGCGCTGCCCACGCTCGCCATGTCGGCGACGAAGCTGCCCTGCGAGATCGTGAGCATCTCCGGGTCGATGTGCGACGCCGTCGACACCTCGGCGCCGCGGCCCACCTTCGCGCCGAGCAGCCGCAGCCAGCCGACCGTGTACAGCGTCGAGTACAGCGCGTTGGTGTAGGTCAGGCTCATCTCGAGCAGCTTGTCGCCGAACCACTTCCGCAGACCAGGCGCGGACCGGGCCGGGAACACCCCGGGCCCGGTGCGCGGCGCGACCACCCGGCGGCCGACCGCGACCAGCGCGCAGACGGTCAGCACGAACACCGGACCCACCGCCACCGCGACGGCGAGCGCCGGTCCGTTGCCGAACAGCAGCAGCGAGGTCCACACCAGCAGCACCGCCGGGACCAGCGAGGCCAGCGCGACCAGCTCCAGGGCCAGCACGCCGGCCGCGGCGGCGGCCAGCTGCGGCCGGGTCCAGGACGGCGCCGGCCCGCGTTCGGTCAGCTCGGCCACCGCGGCGTCGGCGGCGTCGGGCACGCAGGGCGAACCGGCCCAGTGCTCCCCGCGCGGCACCACCTGGTCCGCGGCGACCGCGGACTGCTCGCCGAGCACCGCGTCGGCACCGATCACCGCCCCCGGTTCGACGACGGCGCTGGCGCCCACGTGCGCGCCCTCGCCGACCGCGATCGGCGCGACCGTGACCCATCCGTCGCCGAGCGTCCACGGCCGCAGCGCGGCCCCGTAGCCGATGGTGGCGCCGTCGCCGACCTGCAGCATCCGCGGCAGCGCCAGCACCGACGTGCCGAGGTGGGTGTCCCGGCCGATCCGGGCGCCGAGCATCCGCAGGTACGGCGCGGCCAGCGGGCCACCGGAGAGCACCGGCAGCGGCGACATCGCCAGCAGCTGGTCGGCCGCCCACAGCCGCAGGTGCACCGCGCCCCACATCGGGTACCGGCCCGGCGCCACCCGCGCGGTCAGCGCGCGTACCGCCAGCGGCGCGAGCACCCAGCGCTGCAGCAGGAACACCGCGGTCGCGCCGACGGCGAGCTGGGCCAGCACGTCCGGCGCCACCCGGCCGCCGTGCCAGGCGTAGACGGCCGCCGCGGGCAGCGTCATCACCAGCAGCAGCACGAACAGTGCCGCGGCCTGGACGGTCCCGGCGCGCGAGTAGCGGCCGCGCGAGTGGCGCAGCGGCTGCGGCCGCGGCGGGGGCGGCGGGGCCGCGTCCGCCGCGGGGCCGACCGCCGGATCGAGCGCCCCGGCCAGCCCGCGGACCGTGGGATGGTCGTAGAGGTCGCGCACCGCGGCGGTCCGCCCGACGGCGCGTTCCCGCAGCAGGGTCACCACGCGGGCGGCGAGCAGCGAGTGCCCGCCCAGCTCGTCGAAGAAGTCGGCGGTCACCGACACCTGGCCGGGTTCCAGCGACAGCACCTCGGCGAGCACGTCGCGCACCCGGGTCTCCAGCCCGGTCGCCGGCCCCACCACCGGGCCTGCGGACAGCACGATCCGCGGCCCGGACGGCGGCGGCAGCTTCGGGCGGTCGACCTTGCCGCTGGGCATCATCGGCAGCCGGTCGATGATCTCCAGGTAGCCGGGGACCATGTACTCGGGCAGCCGGGTGCGCAGCAGCCCGTGCAGCGCGGCCCGGTCCGGGTGCGCCGGCCCGGCGGGCACCACGTAGACGGTCAGCTCCTCGCCGGTGCCGTCGGCCGGCGTGCTGAGCGCGGCGACCGCGCTCTCCACGCCCGGGTGCTCCAGTGCGACGCTCTCGATCTCGCCGAGGTCCACCCGGTGCCCGCGGATCTTCACCTCGTCGTCGGCCCGGCCCAGGTAGACGATCTCGCCGCGGCCGTCGATCCGGCCGAGGTCACCGGTCCGGTAGAGCCGGCCGTCGCCGTTCGGTGGTGCGGCGCGGTGCCGGACGAACCGGTCGGCCGTCTTCTCCGGGAGGTTCACGTAGCCGACGGCGACGCCGGGCCCGCCGATGCAGATCTCGCCGACCTCGCCGCGGGGCACCTCGCGCAGCGCGTCGTCCAGGATCACCACCGAGTAGGTGGGCACCGGGACGCCGATCGTCACCGGCCGGCCGGGGCGCAGCTCGCCCCAGGTCGCAGTCACGGTGGCCTCGGTCGGGCCGTAGGTGTTCAGCATCCGGCGCCCGGGCCGGGCCCAGCGCTCGACCAGCCCGGCCGGGCACGCCTCGCCGCCGACCAGCAGGGTGCGCAGCGCGGGCAGCTCGACCGGGATGGTCGCGAGCAGGGTCGGGACGCAGCACAGCACCGTCACGCCGGTGCCGGCCAGGAACTCGCCGAGCTCGGCGCCGATCCGCCGGGAGTCGGTGGGCCCGACGACGAGCGTCGCCCCGGCCGCGAAGGTCGGCCAGATCTCCTCGATCGAGAAGTCGAACGAGATCGTCATGCCCTGGTAGACGCGGTCGTGCGGGCGGACGTCGTAGACCCGGGTGATCACGTGCACGAAGTTGCAGATGCTCGGGTGCGCGACGGCGACGCCCTTGGGCCGCCCGCTGGAGCCCGAGGTGTAGATGATGTAGGCGAGCGGATCGGCGCCGGGCGGGACCGGTTCGACCGGGTGCCGGGGGAGCCGGGCCACCTCGGCGGTGCACAGGTCGAGCTGCACCAGCCGGTCCCGGTCCAGCTCGGCGGCCAGGTCCGAGGTGGTGACCAGCAGGTCCAGGCCGGCGTCGGACCGGATGTAGCCGACCCGGTCCGGTGGCGCGGCCGGATCGATCGGGACGAACGCGGCGCCGGTCTTCAGCACGGCCAGCAGCACGGCGTAGGTGCGCCATGAGCGGTGCAACAGGATCCCGATCCGGCCGCCCGGCCCGGCCCCGTGCCCGCGCAGGTAGCGGGCCAGCTGGGCGGCCCGGGCGTCGAGCTCGGCGTAGCTGAGCTCCAGCGCGCCGTCCTGCAGCGCGACCGCGTCCGGTGTGCGGGCCACGGTGGCCTCGAAGAACCGGTGCAGCCGGTCCGGATGCCGCTGCGGCCCCGGACCGGTGTGCGGTCCGGTGCGCGGGGTGGCGCGGCCCGCGCGGGGCGGGGACATCGTCACGTGTCGTCAACTCCCTCGGGCGACGGCGCGCCGGACCGGGCGCGGAGCAGGGGAGGTCGGGGAGCCGCTCGGCCGGGACGCCGTGGTGCATCGGGTATGTCGACGACGGAGGGCAACGATGTTACGGCGAAATTGCGCCGACAGGGTGACGCTGTCCCGCTGCGCGCAGTCGGAGCCCGCTCCGCTGCCGCTGTCGGTGGTCTGCGCTGGGCCGTCCGGGGGGACGGCGGCCGGGTTCTCCCGGGATCCGGCTCGGGCCGGCTCGGGCCGGCTCAGGTGCCGGCGGGCGCCGGGGAGAGCGTGCGGGTGAGGAAGTCCACCTGGGCGGCCACCGAGCGTTCGAACGGGGCGCCGGTGTAGATGTCGAAGTGCCCGCACGGCAGCTCCAGCACCTCGGCGCCCGCCCCCGCCCGGGCCGCCGCCCGCCGGGCCGCCGCGGGCGGCGCGATGGAGTCCCGGGCGGTCACCACGACCAGCATCGGCGCGCGCAGCCGCGGGGCGGCCGTCACCGGGCGGTTGGCCGGGATGCGCAGCGCCGCGCGGGCCCGCACGGTGTTGCGGAACGACGGCCCGGTGATCGACGAGTAGCCGGCCTCGGCGTCCGGCGCGGTGATCGCGGCGACCGAGCCGGGCGGGCCGTACACCCCGATCCGGTGCGGCGGGCGGCGCAGCAGCGCCGCGGCGAGATCGCGCAGCCCGTGCCCGGTGAGCGCGAGCAGCCCGCCGGGACCGGCGTGGCGCACGACTGCCCACAGCGCGCCGAGGCCGTCCATCGCCGCGCCCTGCGAGATCACCGCGGCGACCCGGCCGTCCCGGGCGGCGACCGGGACGACGTGCCCGCCGGAGTACGAGCTGCCCCACAGCACGATCCGCTCCCGGTCCACCCCGGGCAGCGTCCGGGCGTGCGCGATCGCCGCGTGGTAGTCGGCCCGGTGCCGCAGGTGGTGCACGTCGTGGGCGAGCGCGGGGTCGGCGGTGCCGTCGCTGGTGCCGAAGCCGCGGTAGTCGAACAGCAGCACGTCGCAGCCGGCCGCGGCGAACCGCTGCGCGAACGGCAGCAGCCCGGAGTCCCGGGTGGCGCCGAAGCCGTGCGCCATCACCACGCACGGCCGCCCCCGGTGCCCGGCCAGCGCGTCCGACGACGCGGTCAGGTGCCAGGCCGCGCACCGGGTGCCGGCGCTGGTGAACGACGTCTCGGCGGGGGTGACGGTCATCGGCGCTCCCTGGCTGGTGGTCCTGCCCGGCGGTGCTGCCCGGTGGTCACCGGCACGGCCGCGCCGATCATGGTGGTGCAGCGCGCCCGGCCTGTCACGCCGAGGCGTCGCCCGGGGAGGATCAGCTGCCGGTCGGGCCGAACTGCTCGATCCGGATCGCCGCGGCGGGCAGGCCGGCCTCGGCGAGCAGCGCCGCCGCGGCGTCGGCGAACGCCGGGCTCCCGCACACGAACGCGGTCTCCCCGCCGCGGACCAGCGGCGCGACGTCGTCGAGCCGCAACCGCCCCGCGGGGCGCGCCGAGCCCTCCGGCGCGACCTTGGTGAACACCGGATGCACCTCCGGGCCGCGCAGCTCGTCGCCGTAGTAGAGGCCGCGCGGGGTGCGCACCGACAGCACCATCCGCACCAGATCCGGCCGGCCCAGCGCCCTGGCGTGCCGCAGCATCGCGACCAGCGGCACCTGCCCGGAGCCGCCGCCGACGAGCAGCGCCGGCCCGGAGCCGTCCCAGGCGAACCAGCCGCCGACCGGCCCGCGCACCTCCAGCACGTCACCGGGCACGACGACGTCGTGCAGGAACTCCGACACCTCGCCGTCGTCGAGCCGTTCCACGGTCAGCTCGATCTCCGCGCGGCCGTCCGGCGCCGAGGCCACCGAGTAGGAGCGCTGCGCGGTGTAGCCGTCCTCGGCGGTCAGCCGCACCACGTAGTACTGGCCGGGCAGGTGGGTGGCCGGCTCGGCCAGCGCGAGCCGGAAGGTGCGCACCTTCGGCGCCTCGTCGCGGATCTCCAGCACGGTCGCGAGCTGCCAGCGCAGGGTCCGGCGGGAGGTCGTCTCCATCAGTCCCCCTGGAATCGCTGCTCGGCCCACGGGTCGCCGCGGTCGTGGTAGCCGTTGCGCTCCCAGAACCCCGGCTCGTCCTCGGCGAGCAGCCGCAGCCCGGCCACCCACTTCGCGCTCTTCCAGAAGTAGAGGTGCGGCACCAGCAGCCGGGCCGGGCCGCCGTGCTCCCGGGTGAGCGGGGCCGGCGCCGCCGGCGCGGTGCCCGCGGCGAAGGCGAGCCAGGCGCGGCCGCCGGTGATGTCGGCCAGCGGCAGGTTCGTGGTGTACCCGGTGTGCGAGTGCGCCACCACGTAGCGGGCCCCCGGCAGCGGGCCGGCCGCCTCCAGCAGCGTGTCGACCGGGATCCCCTCCCAGGTCATCCCGAACTTCGTCCAGGTGGTGACGCAGTGGATGTCGCCGTCCCAGCGTTCGCGGGGCAGCGCCCGGATCTCGTCCCAGGTCCACTCGGCCGGGCGCTCGACGAGGCCGTCGATGCGGAACGTCCAGCGGGCGGTGTCCAGGTTCGGCGCGGGCTCGGCGGTCAGCACCGGCCACTGGTCGCCGACGTCGTACTGGCCGGGAGGCAGTCGCGGGTCCCGCTTGCGCCTGCCGACGAAGCCTCGGGTCACGGGTGGCATGGACGGCACAATGCCGCACCGGCCCGCTGTGTTCCAGGCCGTCGGGTGCGTCACAGGCCGTGCGCGTCTCACCACAGCCGATGCCCCCGGCCGGGTGCCGTCACTAGACTCCGTTGCACTTCGGCGGCGTCATCACGGCGGCGCCGGGCGGGGCAACGAGGCCGCCCGCGGGCCGGTGAGGAGAACTGAGCGGATGACGGGCAGAGACCGGGCGGCGGTCGACGCAGGTGACGGTCCGGCGGAGCCGGACGAGCTGGTCCTCGCGGGCGGGTTCGACCCGGTCACCCGCGAGCAGTGGACCGCCGCCGTCGACGCGGTGGTACGGAGGTCCGGCCGGATCGGCGAGGACGCGGCACCGGGGGACGGGGTCGCCGCGCTGACCCGGACCAGCGCCGACGGCATCCGGGTGGCCCCGCTCTACGCGTCCGAGGACGTGGCGGAGCTGCCCGCCACCGGGGTGCCCGGGGCGTGGCCCTTCACCCGCGGTGCGCTGACCGACGGGCACGTTCCCGGCGGCTGGGACATCCGCCAGCGGCACACCGGCACCGATCCGGCCGCGGTCCGCGAGGCGCTGCTCGCCGACCTGGAGTGCGGCGTCAACTCGGTCTGGCTGCGGGTCGGCGAGGGCGGGATCCCGATCGACGCGATCGCCGCCGCCGTGGACGGCGTCTACCTGGACCTGGCCGCGGTCGCGCTGGACGCCGGCGACGACGCCGTCGAGGCCGGCGGCGCGTACCTGGACCTGGCCGCCCGCAACGGCGTCGAGGACGCCGAGCTGCTGGGCTCGCTCGGCGCCGACCCGATCGGCCTGCGCGCCCGCACCGGGTCCGGGCCGGACACCGGATCGGTCGCCGAGCTGGCCCGCCGGGTCGCCGGGTCGTTCCCGAAGGTCACCGCCGTCACCGTGGACGCCCGGGTGATCCGCGAGGCCGGCGGGTCCGACGCCCAGGAGCTGGGCTGGTCGCTCGCCGCCGGCGTCGCCTACCTGCGCGCCCTGGTGGACGGCACCACCGGCGGGCTGGACGTGCCCGCCGCGGCCCGGGTGCTGGAGTTCCGCTACGCCGCCACCCCCGAGCAGTTCCCGACGATCGCGAAGCTGCGCGCCGCGCGCCGGCTGTGGGCGCGGGTGCTGGAGGCCGCCGGCAGCACCGACGTCCCGCAGCGCCAGCACGCGGTCGTCAGCGAGGTGCTGTTCTCCCGCCGCGACCCGTGGGTGAACATGCTGCGCGGCACCGTGGCCGGCTTCGCCGCCGGCGTCGGCGGGGCGGACGCGGTCACCGTGCCGCCGTTCGACGCCGCGATCGGCGCCGCCGAGCCGTTCTCCCGCCGGATCGCCCGCAACACCCAGAACCTGCTGGTCGAGGAGTCGCACCTGGCCCGCGTCATCGACCCGGCGGGCGGCTCCTGGTACGTCGAGCACCTCACCGACGATCTCGCCCGGGTCGCCTGGGAGTTCTTCCAGGAGATCGAGGGCGCGGGCGGCGCCGTCGCCGCGCTCGACTCCGGGCTGGTGGCCGAGCGGGTCGGGCAGGTCCGGGCGAAGCGGGAGGCCGACGTCGCCCGCCGGAAGACCCCGCTGACCGGCGTCTCCGAGTTCCCCGACCTGAACGAGAAGCCGGTCGTCCGGGATCCGCTGCCGGCCCCGGTGGCCCGCGGCGGCCTGCCGCTCTACCGGCCCGCCGAGGCGTACGAGATCCAGCGGGACCGCTCGGACGCCGCGCTGGAGCGGGACGGCCGCCGCCCCACCGTCTTCCTCGCCACGATCGGCCCGCTGGCCGTCCACACCGCGCGGGCCGGGTTCACCCGCAACCTGCTCGGCGCCGGCGGGATCGACGCCGCCGAGGCCGGGCCGACCGAGACCGCGCAGGCCGTCGCCGACGCCTACCTGGCCGGTGACCGCCCGGCGGTCGCCGTGCTGTGCTCGTCGGACGAGCTCTACGCCGAGCGGGCCGCCGACACCGCCGCCGCGCTGCGCGCGGCGGGCGCGACCCGCATCCTGCTGGCGGGGAAGCCGAAGGAGGAGGTCCCCGGGGTGGACGGGTACCTGTTCGCGGGCTGCGACGCCCTGGCCGTGATCGACGACGTGCACACCTCGCTGGAGGGATCGAAGTGACCCGGATTCCCGACTTCAGCTCGGTGCCGCTGCACTCGGGCAGCACACCGTCGTCGGCCTGGGCGGGATCCGCCCCCACCTGGGAGGCCCCGGAGGGCATCGGCGTCAAGCCGCTGTACACCGCGGACGACCTGGCCGACGTCGACTTCCTGCACACCTACCCGGGCATCACCCCGTACCTGCGCGGGCCGTACCCGACGATGTACACCAACCAGCCGTGGACGGTGCGCCAGTACGCCGGGTTCTCCACCGCCGCCGAGTCGAACGCCTTCTACCGCCGGAACCTGGCCGCCGGGCAGAAGGGCCTGTCGATCGCGTTCGACCTGGCGACCCACCGCGGCTACGACTCCGACCATCCGCGGGTCGCCGGCGACGTCGGCATGGCCGGCGTCGCGATCGACTCCATCCTGGACATGCGCCAGCTGTTCGACGGCATCCCGCTGGACAGGATGTCGGTGTCGATGACCATGAACGGCGCCGTGCTGCCGGTGCTAGCGCTCTACATCGTCGCGGCCGAGGAGCAGGGCGTCGCGCCGGAGAAGCTGACCGGGACCATTCAGAACGACATTCTGAAGGAGTTCATGGTCCGCAACACCTACATCTACCCGCCGCAGCCGTCCATGCAGATCATCTCCGACATCTTCGGCTTCACCAGCGCGAAGATGCCGAAGTTCAACTCGATCTCGATCTCCGGGTACCACATCCAGGAGGCCGGCGCGACGAACGACCTGGAGCTCGCCTACACCCTCGCCGACGGCGTGGAGTACCTGCGGGCCGGCGTCGACGCGGGGCTCGACATCGACAAGTTCGCCCCCCGGCTGAGCTTCTTCTGGGCGATCGGCATGAACTTCTTCATGGAGGTCGCCAAGATGCGGGCCGCGCGCCTGCTCTGGTCGAAGCTGGTGAACCGGTTCGAGCCGCAGAACGCGAAGTCGCTGTCGCTGCGCACGCACTCGCAGACCTCGGGCTGGTCGCTGACCGCGCAGGACGTCTACAACAACGTCGTCCGCACCTGCGTCGAGGCGATGGCCGCCACCCAGGGGCACACCCAGTCGCTGCACACCAACGCCCTCGACGAGGCGCTCGCGCTGCCCACCGACTTCTCCGCGCGGATCGCCCGCAACACCCAGCTGCTGCTGCAGCAGGAGTCGGGCACGACGAACGTCGTCGACCCGTGGGGCGGCAGCTACTACGTCGAGAAGCTCACCTACGACCTGGCGCGCCGGGCGTGGGCGCACATCGACGAGGTCGAGAAGGCCGGCGGGATGGCCGAGGCGATCGACGCGGGCATCCCGAAGATGCGCGTCGAGGAGGCCGCGGCCCGCACCCAGGCCCGGATCGACTCCGGCCGGCAGCCGGTGATCGGCGTCAACAAGTACGTGGTCGACGTCGACGAGCAGATCGACGTGCTCAAGGTCGACAACGCCGGGGTGCGCCGCGAGCAGCTGGAGAAGCTGCAGAAGCTGCGGGCCGAGCGCGACGACCGGGCGCTCGACGAGTCGCTGCGCCGGCTCACCGCGGTCGCCGAGAAGATCGCCGAGGGCGGACGGCGCGACGACGCCGACAACCTGCTCGGGCTGGCCGTCGACGCGGCCCGGAACAAGGCCACCGTCGGTGAGATCTCGGACGCGCTGGAGAAGGTCTTCGGGCGGCACGCCGGTCAGATCCGGATCATCTCCGGTGTGTACTCCTCGGAGGCCGGGAAGAACCCGGCGATCGACCGCGCCCGCGAGCTGGTGGACACCTTCGCCGCCGCCGAGGGCCGCCAGCCCCGGATCCTGGTCGCCAAGATGGGCCAGGACGGCCACGACCGCGGCCAGAAGGTCATCTCGACGGCGTTCGCCGACATCGGCTTCGACGTCGACGTCGGCCCGCTGTTCCAGACCCCGGCCGAGGTCGCGAAGCAGGCCGCCGAGTCCGACGTGCACGTGATCGGCGCCAGCTCGCTGGCCGCCGGACACCTCACGCTGGTCCCGGAGCTGCGGCACGAGCTGGCCGAGCTGGGCCGCGAGGACATCATGGTCGTCGTCGGCGGCGTCATCCCGCCCGCCGACGTGCCGGAGTTGCTGAAGATGGGTGCGGCAGCGGTGTTCCCGCCCGGCACGGTCATCGCCGAGGCGGCCGTCGACCTGCTCGGGAAGCTGTCGGCCGCGCTCGGCCACGACGACCCCGACGAGGCGGCCGGGACCGGCACCGTCTACGCGGACTGATCCCCGGCAGGGGGGGAACGACCGGACGTGCCCGACGACCGGGCCGGCCCCCGTTCCCCCCTGTCCGGGTGCGGCCCCGTCCCGAACCCCGAGAACCGGAGGTCCTGATGGCCCCGCGTGTCCCCGATCCCGCGGACCTCGCCCGCGGGGTGCTGGCCGGCGACCGCACCCGGCTGGCCCGGGCGATCACGCTCGTCGAGTCCAGCCGGCCCGACCACCAGCGCGCCGCGCAGGAGCTGCTGCTGGAGCTGACCCCGAAGTCCGGCGGCGCCGTCCGGGTCGGCATCTCCGGCGTGCCCGGCGTCGGCAAGTCGACGTTCATCGAGGCGATGGGGACCCGGCTGACCGGGCAGGGGCACCGGGTCGCGGTGCTGGCGGTGGACCCGTCGTCGACGCGGACCCGCGGCTCGATCCTGGGCGACAAGACCCGGATGCCCCGGCTCGCCGTCGACCCGCACGCGTTCGTCCGGCCGTCCCCGTCGGCCGGGACGCTCGGCGGGGTCGCCCGCCGCACCCGGGAGACGATGGTGGTGATGGAGGCCGCCGGGTACGACGTCGTGCTGGTCGAGACGGTCGGTGTCGGCCAGTCCGAGACGACCGTCGCCGGGATGGTCGACACCTTCCTGTTCCTGACCATCGCGCGCACCGGCGACTCGCTGCAGGGGATCAAGAAGGGCATCCTGGAGCTCGCCGACGTCGTCGCCGTCAACAAGGCCGACGGGCGGCACGAGCAGGACGCCCGGGCCGCGGCCCGCGAGCTCGCCGGGGCGCTGCACATGATGACGCCGACGTCGTCGACCTGGCGGACGCCGGTGCTGTCCTGCTCCGCCCAGACCGGGATGGGCCTGGACACGGTCTGGGAGAAGGTCCGCGAGCACCGGGCCGCCCTCGACGAGGCCGGTGAGCTGGCGACCCGGCGGGCCGACCAGCAGGTCGAGTGGATGTGGCAGATGGTGCGGGACCGGCTGATGGACCGGCTGCTGCACGACCCGGGCCTGCAGGAGAAGCTCCCCGCGCTCACCGCGGACGTCCGGACCGGTGGGCTCACCCCGACCCTGGCCGCGCAGACCATCCTGGACACGCTGCGCTGAGCACGCGCGGGGCGGCGGCGCGGGCCCGGCCGGCTCAGCTCGCGCGGGCCTGGGCGAGCTGCTCCGCACAGGCCGCCCGCAGGATGGCCTGCTCGGCGGCGAGCATGGTGAAGGTGCAGCCGAGCCCGCGGAAGCGGCGGGCGTGCGCGGGGGAGTTGCAGTAGATCCCCACCGGCACCCCGGCCGCCGCGCAGCGCGAGGTGATCCCCTCGATCAGCTCGCCGTAGCGGGCCGCGTCCGGCGCGTCCGGTGCCTGCGCGGCGAGCGGGAGCCCGTAGGCCAGGGCGAGGTCCGACGGGCCGACGAAGACCGCGTCGAGCCCCTCCACGGTGAGGATCTCCTCCAGGTTCGCGACCGCGGCGACCGTCTCCACCATCACCACGCAGCGCCCACCGGCCAGCGGCTCGCGCCCCAGCCAGGACGGCCGGACCGGACCGAAGCTGCGGTTCCCGGCCGGCGGGAACCGGCAGGCGGCGACCGCGGCGGCGGCCTGCTCGGCGGTGTCGACCAGCGGGACGATCACGCCGTCGGCGCCGCGGTCGAGCGCCCGGCCGATCGCCTCCGCACCGTGGCCCGGTACCCGGACCAGCGACCGGGTGCCGGACGCGGTGAGTGCCTGCAGCATCCCGAGCACGCTGTCGTCGCCGATCAGGCCGTGCTGGGTGTCGACGCACACGCTGTCGAACCCGGCCGAGCCGACGATCTCGGCGACCGCGGGGGAGGGCAGCTGCAGCCAGCCACCGACGGCGTCGCCGGTGAACATCGGGTCGGTACTGGGAACGCTCATGGACCGACCGTGCCCGTCCGCGCCGCGATGCGCCACCGGCGGGTCGTGCGGGGCATCATGATCCCCATGCCGACGAGCCTGCCGCCCCGACCGGTGATCGGGATCCTGCACCCCGGAGCGATGGGGGCCGCGATCGGGTCGGCGCTCAAGGCCCGCGCGGGCGCGGTGATCTGGGCCGACGCCGGCCGCAGCCACGCCACGGCCAAGCGCGCCGAGCTCGCCGACCTGGTCGCCGTGCCGGACGTCGCGGAGCTGGCCGCCCGGTCCGACGTGATCGTCTCGATCTGCCCGCCGCATGCCGCCCGCGAGGTGGCCGAGCAGGTGGCGGCCGGTCTCGCCGGCCGCACCGACCGGCCGGTCTACCTGGAGGCGAACGCGATCGCGCCGGACACCGTCCGGGCGATCGCGCAGCTGCTCGGCGAGCGGGCCGTGGTGTGCGACGGCGCGGTGATCGGGCCGCCCGCGTGGCAGCGCGGGACGACCGTGCTGTGGCTCTCCGGCCCCGGCGCGGACGCGCTGGCGGGCCTGTTCGACGGCAGTCCGTTCGACGTCCGGACGCTCGACGGGCTCGGCGCCGCCAGCGGTCTCAAGGCGTGCTTCGCGCTGCAGAGCAAGGCCCTGCCGACGCTGTGGCTGGCGATGGCCGAGGCGGCGGCCCGGTTCGGGGTGACCGACGCGCTGCACGACGAGCTGGCCCGCGGCGGGATCGAGCACGACGCGGCGCTGGCCGACGTCCGGGCGAAGGCCGCGGCGAAGGGCTGGCGCTGGGCGGGGGAGATGGACGAGGCCGCGGCCGCGTTCGCGGCGGTGGACGTCCCGGACGGCTTCTCGCGGGCCGCCGCCGAGCTGTACCGCCGGGCCGCCGACCGGCCCTGAACCCCGGCCCCCGAGCCGCCGCAGCCCGTGCGGCGGGGCGGGGATCAGGCTGCGACCGACCCGTGCGGGTCGATCACGTACTTGCGCGAGGCGCCGCCGTCGAAGTCCCGGTAGCCCTGCGGGGCGTCGTCGAGCGAGATCGTGGTGGCGTTGACCGCCTTCGCGATGTCCGCCCGGCCGGACAGGATCGCCTGCATCAGCTGCCGGTTGTACTTCTTCACCGGACACTGCCCGGTGGCGAAGCTGTGCGACTTCGCCCAGCCCAGCCCGATCCGGACGCCGAGCGTCCCCTCCTTCGCGCCGTCGTCGACCGCGCCCGGGTCGCCGGTCACGTACAGGCCGGGGATGCCGAGCGCGCCGCCCACCCGGGTCACCTCCATGACCGAGTTCAGCACCGTCGCGGGCGCCTCGTCGGCGTCCTTGCCGTGCCCGCGCGCCTCGAACCCGACGGCGTCGACGGCCGCGTCCACCTCCGGCTCGCCGAGCAGCTGCTCCAGCTGCTCGGGCAGGGTGCCGCCGGCGGTGAGATCGACGGTCTCGCAGCCGAAGCTGCGGGCCTGCTCCAGCCGGGACGCGACCATGTCGCCGACGACCACGGTGGCCGCGCCGAGCAGCTGCGCGGCGTGCGCCGCGGCCAGCCCGACCGGCCCGGCACCGGCCACGTACACGGTCGAACCGGTCGTCACACCCGCGGTGAGCGCCCCGTGGTAGCCGGTCGGGAAGATGTCGGACAGCATCGTCAGGTCGAGGATCTTCTCCAGCGCCTGGTCGCGGTCCGGGAACCGCAGCAGATTGAAGTCGGCGAACGGCACCATCACGTACTCGGCCTGGCCGCCGATCCAGCCGCCCATGTCGACGTAGCCGTAGGCGGCGCCCGGCCGGGCCGGGTTGACGTTGAGGCACACCCCGGTCTTGCCCTCGTTGCACATCCGGCAGCGGCCGCAGGCGATGTTGAACGGCACCGAGCAGATGTCGCCCGGCCGGGCGAACAGCACGTCGTCACCGACCTCGACGATCTCGCCGGTGATCTCGTGGCCGAGCGTCTGGCCGGCCGGGGCGGTCGTGCGGCCGCGCACCATGTGCTGGTCGGAACCGCAGATGTTGGTGGTGACGACCTTCAGGATCGCGGCGTGCGGGGCCTTCTTCTTGATCTTCAGGCCGTCCACGACGTCCGTCGGGAGCTCCAGCTTCGGGTAGTCGATCGACTCGACGGCGACCTCACCCGGAGACTTGTAGACGACCACGCGGTTGTCGGGCATGAGACTGGCTCCCCTCACGATCGGTGCGGTCCGCGGTCGCGGACCGGAACCGGCGGACGCGCCCGGGTGCCGCCCCCGCGCCGGCCGCGCCGCCGTTCCCGACCGTGACACAGGATGCCGACGTGCGCATGGCTGGATGCATCGCGCACGGGTGCAGCGCACCGCCGGGGCGCACCGGAGTGACCGCGCCCGCAGCGGATCACGGCCCCGGCGGTGATACTGCGCGGATGACCGACGACCTCCGCGAGCCGCCCGTCCCGGTGCTGACCGCGCCGCACCACACGCCGGAGCGGGAGGCCCTGCAGAAGCAGGCCCGCGAGTTCGCCACGGCCCGGGTGCTCCCGGTGGCGAACGAGCTCGATCCGCGCCGGGGCGAGATCCCGCGCGACCTGCTCGACGAGATGGGTGAGTTCGGCTACTTCGGGATCACGGTCGATCGCGAGCACGGCGGCCTCGGCCTCGGCGCCTTCGAGTACTGCATGGTCGCCGAGGAGCTGGCCAGGGCCTGGATGAGCGTCGGGTCGATCATCGCCAGGGCGCAGGGCGCCGGCACCGCCGTGGCGGACCCGGACCGGCGCGCCGAGCTGCTGCGCCGCAGCGCGCGCGGCGACTGGATCGGCGCCATCGCGCTGTCCGAGCCGGACGCGGGCTCCGATCTCGCCGCGGTGGAGACCCGCGCCGTCCGCGACGGCGACGAGTTCGTGATCACCGGCCGGAAGCGCTGGACCGGCAACGCGAAGGCGGCCGACTTCATCCAGGTGCTGGTCCGCACCGACGACCCGGCGCCGGGGGAGAAGCGCTCGGCCGGGCTGGCCACCGTCGTCGTCGAGAAGGAGCGGGACAGCTTCCCGGCCGGGCTCACCGGCAGCCCGATCGACAAGATCGGCTACCACGGCTTCGTCACCTGGGATCTCGAGTTCGACGGCCTGCGGGTGCCGGTCGCGAACCAGCTCGGCGACGGCGGCGAGGGCTTCGCCGACGCGCAGGCCTGGCTGAACATCGCCCGCGTGCACACCGCCGCCCGCGCGGTCGGGCTGGCCAGGGCGGCCGTCGAGGACTGCGTGCGGTACCTGCAGCAGCGGCGGCAGTTCGAGCACCCGATCGGCGACTTCCAGGCCGTCCGGTTCACCCTCGCGACGATGGCGGCCAGGGTCGAGCAGGCGCGGTCGTTCTACCAGCACGTCGCGCACCGGCTCGACCAGGGCGAACCGTGCGCCCGGGAGGCCGCGATGGCCAAGCTGGTGGCGACCGAGATGGCCGCCGAGGTCACCGCCGACGGCATCCAGCTGCACGGCGGCAACGGGTACACCACCGAGCACCAGGTGGAGCGGCACTGGCGGGACGCCCGGCTCACGACGATCTTCGAGGGGACCAGCGAGATCCAGAAGAAGATCATCGCCGACCGGCTCCTCCCGCGCAGCCCGCTGGGCTGAACGGCCGGGGTGTGTCGTGCTCCGATCGGGCGCTTCTTCGGGTTCGTGACCTGCGGATCCTCGTCCGTGTCACACGCCCGTGACACGCTGGACACCGCTCGGTAGCGAAGTCGGTGCACCCTGTGCGTCTTCCTGACCGCCCACAGTGATCACGTCCCGGCGATGATCACTCCCGGCGATCGAGAGCACGACGCCGCCGCCACCGGCGGCTCGGGAGCGGAGGGGTGGATGGCACCGTCGGAGATCGGGCGGACGGGTGCCCGGTTCGGGGCCCGCCCGTCCCGGCATGCCCCCGATCCGGACCACCCGCACGGGCGCCCGGCCGAGGGGGCCGAGCCCGAGCCCCCGGAGGCGGAGGCCGACGAGAACCTGATCGGCGTCACCGGGGCGCGGTTCGGCGGCCACTCGGCCAAGCGGAGCCGCAAGACCCGCAAGCAGCGCGCCGCGGAGCGCGCCGCGGCGGCCGAACGGGAACGGACCGGGAACGCGGGCGCTGCCGGCGCCGGCAGCAGCACCGGCCCCGATACCCACCCCGGTACCGGCTCCGGCCCGGACCCCGACGCCGGTTTCGGCACAGAGCCCGGCCCGGACTTCGGCAGAGACTTCGGCACAGAGTCCGACACGGCGCCGCTCCCGGTCCTCGGCGGCACCGCCGAGCCCGCCCCGCAGGCCGCGTTCACCGCGGTCCGCCCGTACGTCATCACCGGCGGCCGGACCCGGGTCCGGATGGAGCTGCGGCTGGAGACCCTGGTCTCGGTCCGGCCGGTGCCGGGCTCGGCACCGGTGCTCGGCACCGAGCAGGCGGCCGTGCTGAGCCTCTGCGCGCAGACCCGGTCGGTGTCCGAGGTGGCCGCGCTGGCCGGGATCCCGCTCGGCGTCGCACGGGTGCTCATCGACGACCTGGCCGGCGAGGGCAGGCTGACCGTGCACGGCGTCTCCTCGGCCGAGGACGGGCCGAGCATGGCGCTGATGGACCGGGTGCTCTCCGGGCTGCGGAACCTCTGATCCGGGACCGGGCAGGCACCGGCCCCGGATCCGCCCGGCGCGCCCCGGCCCGGTCGGCCAGGATGGACCCATGACCGATCCGCGCCCCGTCCGCGTCGGGCTGCAGCTGCAGCCCCAGCACACCGACTACGCCGACATCCGCCGAACGGTCGCGGCCGCCGAGGAAGCGGGCGTCGACGTCGTCTTCAACTGGGACCACTTCTTCCCGCTCTACGGCGAGCCCGACGGCCGGCACTTCGAGTGCTGGACGATGCTCGGCGCCTGGGCCGAGGCGACCTCCCGGGTGGAGATCGGCGCCCTGGTGACCTGCAACAGCTACCGCAATCCCGAGCTGCTCGCCGACATGGCACGCACCGTGGACCACATCTCCGACGGCCGGCTGATCCTCGGCATCGGCGCCGGCTGGTTCGAACGCGACTACGCCGAGTACGGCTACGAGTTCGGCACCGCCGGGGACCGGCTGCGCGACCTCGCCGCGGCGCTGCCCCGGATCCGGGCCCGCTGGGCGAAGCTGAACCCGGCGCCGACCCGCGACATCCCGGTGCTCGTCGGCGGCGGCGGCGAGAAGAAGACGCTGCGCTACACCGCCGAGCACGCCACCATCTGGCACGGCTTCGGCGACGTCGCGACCGTCGCCCACAAGTGCGGCGTGCTGGACGCGCACTGCCGCGACATCGGCCGCGACCCGGCCGAGATCGAGCGCTCGGTCGCCGTCGAGCACGGGCCCGACGAGCTCGGCCCGGCCCTGTACGACGCCGGCGTGCGGCTGTTCACCGTCGGCCAGGACGGCCAGGGCGGCTACGACCTGAGCCGGCTGAAGGACTGGCTCGTCTGGCGCGACGAGCGCAACGGCTGACCGGCCCGCCGGCCGCTCAGCCGCCGTCGCGCAGGAACGGGTCGCGGAGCAGGTCCGGGATCCGTTCCGGGACGACCGCGGGCGCGTAGTACCAGCCCTGGGCGTTCGCGCAGCCGTACTCGCGCAGCCGCAGCGCCTGCTCCCGCGTCTCGACGGCCTCCGCGGTGACCTCCAGGTCCAGCGCGGAGGCCAGCGAGATGAGCGTGCGCAGGATGACGTCGTCGCGCTCGGCGGAGCCGGCCACGAAATGGCCGGCCAGCTTCAACACGTGCACCGGCAGGTGCCGCAGGTAGGCGAGGTTGGAGTAGCCGGTACCGAAGTCGTCGATCGCGATCCGCACGCCCATCCGCTCGAGCTCGCGCAGCGTCGCGGGCGGCCCGCCCGGCGAGCCCATCAGATCGGACTCGGTCAGCTCGATCTGCAGCCGCTCGGCCGGCCAGTCGTAGCGGTCCAGGGTGGCCGCGACGTCCGAGACCAGATCGGACTCGACGATCTGGCGGGCGGCGACGTTCACGCTGACCAGCAGCGGCCGTTCCGGGTGCGCGTCGGCCCAGGTCCGGCCCTGCCGGCACGCCTCGTCCAGCACCCGCCTGCCCAGCGGGACGACCAGCCCGGTCTCCTCGGCGAGCGGGATGAACCGGTCCGGGCCGAGCAGCTCGCCGTCCGGGCGCTGCCAGCGCACCAGCGCCTCGACCCCGACGGTCTGCTCGTCGGCGAGCCGGACCAGCGGCTGGTAGACAACCACGAAGTCGTCGCGGCGCAGCGCCTCCGGCATCTGCGACGACAGCTCGAACCGGCGGACGTCCGAGCGGTGCCGCTCCCGGTCGTAGTGCAGGTAGCGGCCGCGGCCGGCCCGCTTGGCCGAGTACAGCGTGGTGTCGGCGGCCTGCAGCAGCTCGTCGGCGCCGAGCTCGCCGTCGTGCCGCACCACCCCGACGCTCGCCGAGATCACGATGTCCCGGCCGTCGATCCGGACCGGCCTGCGGACCGTGCCCAGCGCCCGGCCGGCGACCTCCTCCAGGTCGGCCCGGTCGGCCGTCCGCGGCACCAGCACGACGAACTCGTCGCCGCCCATCCGGGCGACCAGATGCCCCTCCGGCTCCAGGGCGGCGCGCAGCCGGGCGGCGAGCACCTCCAGCAGCCGGTCGCCCGCCTGGTGCCCGAGCGTGTCGTTGACGACCTTGAACCCGTCCAGGTCGAGATAGCAGATGCCGGGCCGGGTGCCGTCCGGGCGGGGCTCGGCGATCGCCGCGGCCAGCCGGCCGAAGAACAGCGAGCGGTTCGGCAGCCCGGTCAGCGGATCGTGCGACGCCTGGTGCTCCAGCCGCCGCTGCAGCTCGCGCTGCTCGGTGACGTCGCTGAGCACGGCGACCAGGTGGTCGGTCGCGCCGTCGTCCTCGCGCAGCGGGGTGACCACCGCATCGATCCAGATCTCGGCGTCGTCGGCGCGGCGCACCGGGCGCACGACGCGCAGCCGGTCCAGCGAGCCGTCGAGCAGCCGGGGCCGTTCCGCCCACAGCTCGGGGGCCTGCTGGACGGACACGAAGTCGCCGACGCTCATCCCGGTGAGCTGCTCGCGGGAGTAGCCGAGCATCGCCGCGGCGGCGTCGTTCGCCTCGATCGACCGGCCGTGCGGGTCGAAGATCACGATGCCGACCGCGGCCGAGTCGAACATCGCCGAGAACCGGGTCTCAGACGCCCAGCGGGCCCGCTCGGCGATCTGGCGGGCGTCCAGCGCGGCCCGGGTGACCAGCTCCTGGTCGGCGAGCACCTGCAGCCGCAGTGCCTCGGTGAAGCCGCGGACGAACGACGCCTGCACCGCGGCGGTCCGCCGGACCCGGTCGCCGGTGCCCGCCGCCCGCTCCAGGTGCGCGCCGACCACGGTCATCGAGACCTCCAGGCAGGCCGGGTCGGTGATCCGCGCGCGGACCAGCTCGCGGCCCGCCTCGGTGACCTCGGCCGGATCGAGTATCTCGGCGGTCGCGGCCCGCCGCAGCCGCCCGGTCAGCCGTTCCAGCAGCGGGCGCAGCTCGGTGACGGGCTGCGCGCACCGGCGGGCCAGCGCGGCCGTCCAGGCGGCCACGAGCTCCGAGGGCGCGGGCAGCTCGTCGGCGGCGAGTGCCCGGCCGTGGTCGACGCATGCAGCGGCGACATCGGCCTGCTGCATCCACCGACCCCCGTTCGCTCCGGTGGAGGGACTGCCCTCTCGATCGTGGAACACCGTAACCGATGCGGCCGGTCCGATGGGGCCGACCGGGTTACGCCTGCGGGTCGTGCACGTCGGACGGTGACCCGTCGGTCACTCCCGTCACCCAGACGACGGCCTCCCCGGCCTCGTCCGAGGCCGCGAGATCGATCTCGGCGGTGATCGCCCAGTCCCGGTCGCCCGCCGGGTCGTCGAGCACCTGGCGGACCAGCCAGCGGTCGGCCTCCTCGGTGAGGTCGAACAGCGCGGGCCCGCGGGCCTCCGGCCCGAAGCCGATCCGGTCGTGCACCGCGAAGTAGGGCGCCACCGCGTCCCGCCACCGCTGCGCCGTCCAGCCCGCCTCGCCGTCGAGCGCGCCGAGCTCCTCGTAGCGGCCCAGCGCGAGCAGCTCCACCCGGCGGAACAGCGCGTTGCGGACCAGCACCCGGAACGCCCGCGCGTTGCCGGTGACCCCGGCCGGTGCGGCGAGCCCGACGTCCGCGCCGGGCGGGGTGATCTCGCCGTCCCCGGTGTCGGCGCCTGCGGCGAGCTTCTCCCACTCGTCGAGCAGCGAGGAATCGGTCTGCCGGACCAACTCACCGAGCCACTCGATCAGGTCGGTGAGCTCCTCGGTGCGGGCGTGCTCGGGCACGGTCTGGCGCAGCGCCCGGTAGGCGTCGGCGAGGTAGCGCAGCACCAGCCCCTCGGAGCGGGCGAGCTGGTAGTGCGAGACGTACTCGGTGAACGTCATCGCCCGCTCGCTCATGTCGCGCACCACGGACTTCGGCGAGAGCACGGCGTCGGCCACCCACGGTGCGCCGCGCCGGTAGGTCTCCAGCGCCGCGTGCAGCATCTCCGCCAGCGGCCGGGGGTGGGTGACCTCCTCCAGCCGGGCCATCCGCTCCTCGTACTCGATGCCGTCGGCCTTCATCGCCGCGACCGCCTCGCCGCGGGCCTTGTTCTGCTGGGCGGCCAGGATCTGGCGCGGGTCGTCCAGCGTGGACTCGACGACCGACAGCACGTCGAGGGCGTAGTCCGGGGACTCCTGGTCGAGCAGCTCGAACACGGCGAGCGCGAACGGCGACAGCGGCTGGTTGAGCGCGAAGTCCAGCTGCAGCTCGTCGACGACCCGGGCGCGGGGCCGGGCGGCGCCCTCCACGGTGTACTCCTCGACGACGCCCGCGCTGCGCAGCGCCCGGTAGATCGCGATCGCCCGCAGCATGTGCCGGAGCTGGCGGCGGCGCGGCTCGTGGTTGTCGGTGAGCAGGTGCCGCATCGCGGCGTAGGTGTCGCCGCCGCGCGAGATCACGTTCAGCAGCATCGCGTGGGTGACCTCGAAGTGGCTGGTCAGCGGCTCGGGCCGGGCCTGCTGCAGCTTCTCGAACGACGTCTGGGACCAGCCGACGAAGCCCTCCGGCGGCTGCTTGCGCTGGACCTTCCGGCGCTTCTTCGGGTCGTCGCCCGCCTTGGCGAGCGCCTTCGCGTTCTCGATGTCGTGCTCGGGGGCCTGGGCGACGACGGTGCCGACGGTGTCGTACCCGGCGCGGCCGGCGCGGCCGGCGATCTGGTGGAACTCGCGGGCCTTGAGCGGGCGGACCCGGCGGCCGTCGTACTTGGACAGCGCGGTGAACAGCACCGTGCGGATCGGCACGTTGATGCCGACGCCGAGCGTGTCGGTGCCGCAGATGACCTTGAGCAGGCCGGCCTGGGCGAGGGTCTCCACGAGCCGCCGGTAGCGGGGCAGCATCCCGGCGTGGTGCACGCCGATGCCGTGCCGGACCAGCCGGGACAGCGTGCGGCCGAACCCGGAGGTGAACCGGAACGCGCCGATCGTCTCGGCGATGGCCGCCTTGTCCTCCCGGGAGGTGACGTTGACGCTCATCAGCGCCTGTGCCCGCTCGACTGCGGCCTGCTGGGTGAAGTGGACGATGTAGACCGGCGCCTCGCGGGTGGCGAGCAGCTCGGCGATCGTCTCGTGCAGCGGCTCGACGACGTAGCGGAAGTGCAGCGGCACCGGCCGGTCCACCGAGGTGATCTCGGCGGTCTCCCGGCCGGTGCGCCGGGTCAGGTCCTCGGCGAAGAACGACGTGTCGCCCAGGGTGGCGCTCATCAGCAGGAACTGGGCCTGCGGGAGCTCCACGATCGGCACCTGCCAGGCCCAGCCGCGGGACGGGTCGGCGTAGAAGTGGAACTCGTCCATCACCACGGAGCCGACGTCGGCGCCGGACCCGGTGCGCAGCGCCAGGTTCGCCAGGATCTCGGCGGTGCAGCAGATGATCGGCGCCTTCTCGTTCACCGCGGCGTCGCCGGTCAGCATGCCGACCTTGTCCGCGCCGAACACCTCGCACAGCGCGAAGAACTTCTCGCTGACCAGCGCCTTGATCGGCGCGGTGTAGAAGGTGCGTTCGCCGCGGGCCAGCGCCGCGGCGTGCGCGCCCATCGCGACCAGCGACTTCCCGGAGCCGGTCGGGGTGGACAGGATGACGTTCGCGCCGGTCACCAGCTCCAGCAGCGCCTCCTCCTGCGCCGGGTACAGCGACAGCCCGCGCTCGTCGAACGCCCAGTCGGCGAAGATCTCCACCAGGTCGGCGGGGTCGATCGGGTCGTCGGGGCCGGAGCTGCGGGGGAGCCGGTCGGTGAGCGTCATGATGGCCCCGATTGTGCCTGGTGGCCCGGACGCGGCGACCGCGGCTGGAACCCGGCGCCGTCGGCCCGACTACCGTGGGCCCGTGACCGGGGGTGGGGTGTCGGGCGGGTCCCGCCCGACCATGCCCGAACTCGTCCCGCCGATGCTGCCCGCGACCGGCGAGCTGTCCGACGCGACCGATCCCGCGCGGTGGGCCGTCGAGTTCGGCTGGGAGGGCCACCGCTGCGTCGCCTACGTCAGCCGCGGGCGGGTCCGGCTGCTGTCGTCGACGGCGCGCAGCGTCACCGGGTCGTTCCCCGAGCTCGGCGTGCTGGCCGCTCAGGCGCCGCCGGGCGGGCTGGTACTCGACGGCACCGTGGTCGCCCTGGACGAGGCGGGCCGCCCGTCGCGCGGGCCGCTGCTGCGCCGCACCGCGACGCTCGCGCCGGACGCCGCGCTGCGCGCCGAGGTCCCAGTCGGCTACGTGGTGACCGACCTGCTCTGGTGCGACGGGCGGCGGGTGCTGGAGCTGCCCTACCGGCGCCGGCGGGCGGAGCTGGAGGAGCTGGCGCTGGCCGGTCCGGCGATCCTGGTGCCGCCGTCGTTCGGGCTGGACGAGGCCGACCTGGTGGTACGCACCGCCGAGCAGTACGGGCTGGACGGGCTGCACCTGAAGCGGCTCGACGTGCCGTACCAGCCGGGCAGGCGGACCCGGAACTGGCTGCGGGTGCCGCTGCGCAGGCGCAGGCAGGCGCTGGTCGCGGGCTGGGTGCCCGCACCCGGGCGGCCGGACCGGATCGCCGCGGTGCTGCTGGCGCTGCCCGGGCCGGAGGGCCCGCAGTACGTCGGCCGGGTCGGGATCGGCGCCGCGGACGCCGACGCGCGCACCGTCCGCGCCGCCGCGCCCGGCGCGCCGCCGGCCGGGGTCCCGGACGGCGTCGCCGCGGACGCCCGGTGGCTGGCGCCCGGGCTGGCCTGCGCGGTCGAGCACCGCGGCCGGACGGCGGCCGGGCGGCTCGCGCTGCCGTCCTGGCGGGGGCTGGTGCCGGCCGACGAGCAGGACGACGAGCTGTTCGAGGTGCCGGCCGCAGTCGCGACCGTCCCGGCCGCCCCCGCCGCCCCCGTCGAGCCCGCGCCGGCGCCGGCCGGGTCCGAGCCCGAGCCCGGGCCCGCGGGCACCTGGCACGGCCCGCTGTCCCGGCGGCTGGAGCAGCACTTCGTCTACAACACGCTGAACACGATCGCCTCGCTGGTGCGCACCGACCCGCCGCGGGCCCGCGAGCTGCTGCTCGGCTTCGCCGACCTGTCCCGGGCGGCCGACCGGGCCGAGGAGCCCGCGATCCGGCTGGACGAGGAGCTGGCCGCGGTCCGGGCGTACCTGCAGATCGAGCGGACCCGGTTCGGCGCCCGGCTGACCGCCGAGATCGACGACCCGGCCGCCGCGGGCGTCGACCCGGGTGCCGCGGTGCCGCCGCTGTCCGTGCTGGCCGCGGTGCGCCGCGCCGTGCAGGAGGAGATCGAGCCGGTGCGCGGCGGCGGCGCGGTGCACGTGCAGCTCGTCACCCCGCCGGAGGGACCGGGTTGTCGGATCGAGGTCACCCACGCCACCCGTGCCCCGTTCGTCCTGTTCAACCTGCCGCTGGACGCCGCGGCAGGGTTGTGATCTCCGATTCGCGGGTACCCGGGGCACTCCCGGGGGCGACGGACCTTCATCGATCCGGATAGCGTGCGCGCCATGCTGGGGCTGCCCGACGGCGCACGCGCGTGCCTGTTCGATCTCGACGGCGTGCTGACCGACACCGCGAGCGTCCACGCCGCGGCGTGGAAGCAGATGTTCGACGAGTACCTGCGACGCCGGGACGGGGAGGACTTCACCCCGTTCGACGTCGCCGCCGACTACGGCCCGTACGTGGACGGCAAGCCGCGCCTGGAGGGGACCCGCAGCTTCCTCGCCTCGCGCGGGGTGGCGCTGCCCGAGGGCACCCCGGACGACGACGCCGACACCGAGACCCTCTGGGGCCTGTCGACCCGTAAGAACGACCTGGTCCAGGTCAAGATCACCGAGGGCGTCCGGGTGTACCCCGGATCGCGCCGCTACCTGGAGGCGGTGCGGGAGGCCGGGCTGGTCACCGCCGTCGTCTCCTCGTCGGCGAACGCCGAGCAGATCCTGCGGGTCACCGGGCTGGAGACGTTCATCGACCACCGGGTCGACGGCGTCACCGCCCGGGAGCGCGGGCTGCCCGGCAAGCCGGCCCCCGACACCTTCCTCGCCGCCGCCGCGGACCTCGACGTCGACCGGTCCGCCGCCGTGGTGTTCGAGGACGCGCTGGCCGGCGTGCAGGCCGGCCACGCGGGAGGCTTCGGCGCCGTCATCGGCGTCGACCGCCTCGACCAGGCCGCCGCGCTGCGTGAGCACGGCGCGGACGTCGTCGTCACCGATCTCGCCGACCTGCTGGAGCGCTCGTGAAGCCCGACCACCTGCCCACGTTCACCACCGAGCCGTGGGTGATCCGTGAGCCGCGCCTCGACCTGGACGCGATGGGCCAGACCGAGTCGGTGTTCGCCCTGTCCAACGGGCACATCGGCCTGCGCGGCAATCTCGACGAGGGCGAGCCGCACGTGCTGCCCGGCACCTACCTGAACTCGTTCTACGAGGTGCGCCCGCTGCCCTACGCCGAGGGCGGCTACGGCTACCCGGAGTCCGGGCAGACGATCGTCAACGTCACCAACGGCAAGCTGATCCGGCTGCTGGTCGACGACGAGCCGTTCGACCTGCGCTACGGCACCCTGCGCCGGCACGAGCGGGTGCTCGACATGCAGGCCGGGACCCTGGAGCGCGACGTCGAGTGGGAGTCGCCGGCCGGCCGCGCGGTCAAGGTGCGCTCGACCCGGCTGGTGTCGCTGACCCAGCGGGCGATCGCCGCGATCTGCTACGAGGTCGAGCTGGTCGGCAACGGCACCGGCGACGAGAACGACGGCGCGCTGCTGGTGCTGCAGTCCGAGCTGGTCGCCAACGAGCAGCTCCCCGGCCGCGACGCCGACGATCCACGGCTGGACACCGCGCTGGACAACGTCCTGGAGCCCGAGCAGTCCCGGGCCGGTGACGCCGGCGCGACCCTGGTGCACTCCACCCGCAAGTCCGGCCTGCGCTGCGGCGCCGCGATGGAGCACGAGGTCAGCGGCCCGGAGGGCATCCAGGTCAGCACCGACGCGAACGAGGACCTGGCCCGCACCACGATCATCGCCCGGGTCCGGCCGGGGGAGACGCTGCGCGTCGTCAAGTACCTGTCCTACGGCTGGTCGTCGCGGCGCAGCCTGCCCGCGGTCTACGACCAGGTCCGGGCGGCCATCGCCGCGGCCCGCTACACCGGCTGGGACGGCCTGGTCCGCGAGCAGCGCGAGTACCTCGACGACTTCTGGGCCACCGCCGACGTCGAGATCGACGGCGACGCCGAGCTGCAGCAGGCGGTGCGGCTCGCGACGTTCCACATCCTGCAGGCCGGTGCCCGCGCCGAGCGGCGCTGCATCCCGGCCAAGGGCCTGACCGGCGACGGCTACGACGGCCACACCTTCTGGGACACCGAGACGTTCTGCCTGCAGGTGCTGTCGTTCGTCGCGCCGGACGCGGCGGCGGACGCGCTGCGCTGGCGCCGCTCGATCCTGCCGCAGGCGTTCGAGCGGGCCGAGACGCTCGGCCTCAAGGGCGCCGCGTTCCCGTGGCGGACGATCCGCGGGCACGAGTGCTCGGGCTACTGGCCGGCCGGCACCGCGGCGTTCCACATCAACGCCGACATCGCGGACGCGGTGAAGCGGCACGTCGCGGCGACCGGCGACACCAAGTTCGAGCTGGAGGTCGGGCTGGAGCTGCTGGTCGCGACCGCGCGGCTGTGGCGCTCGCTGGGTCATCACGACTCGGCCGGGAACTTCCGGATCGACGGCGTGACCGGGCCGGACGAGTACTCCTCGATCGCCGACAACAACGTCTACACCAACCTGATGGCCCGGCAGAACCTGCGCTACGCCGCGGAGGTCGCGGCCAAGCACCCGCGGTCGGCGGCCCGGCTGGGCGTCGACTCCGAGGAGATCGCCTCCTGGCGGGACGCGGCGACCGCGATGCTGATCCCGTTCGACTCCCGGCTCGGCGTGCACCCGCAGTCCGAGGGCTTCACCGACCACCAGCGGTGGAACTTCGACGACACCCCGGCCGAGCGGTACCCGCTGCTGCTGAACTACCCGTACTTCGACCTGTACCGCAAGCAGGTCGTCAAGCAGGCCGATCTCGTGCTGGCGATGCAGATCTTCCCGGACGAGTTCACCGAGGAGCAGAAGCGCCGCAACTTCGCCTACTACGAGGCGATCACGGTGCGGGACTCGTCGCTGTCGGCGTGCACCCAGGCGGTGCTCGCCGCCCGCACCGGGCACCTGGAGCTGGCCCACCAGTACCTCGCCGAGGCGGCCCTGGTCGACCTGCAGGACCTGGCCGGCAACACCGACCACGGCATGCACATCGCCTCCATGGCGGGCACCTGGTCGGCGGTGGTGCTGGGCTTCGGCGGGATGCGCTGCGAGGCCGACGGACTGTCGTTCGCGCCGGTGCTCCCGCCGTCGCTGTCCCGGATCTCGTTCGGGCTGAAGTGGCAGGGCCGCAGGCTCCGGGTCACGATCACCCCGGACGAGGTCGAGTACCAGCTGCTCGACGGCGCGCCGATGCGGCTGCGGCACCACGACGAGCCGATCGCGCTGGACGGCGAGGGCCCGGTGACCGCCCCGACTCCGACCACCGAGTGGGTGGAGCCGGTGGAGCAGCCGGCCGGACGGGCGCCGCGCCAGCGCGGCTGAGGCCGGGCCCGGCTCGCCGCGACGAGCGCGCGGCGGCCGGTCGTGCACCGCTGGTACGTTGATACGTCGCGCCGCCCGACGGGTGCAGGGTCCACGGAGGAGCCCGCACCGGCAGGCGTCGCGACCGTGCTCGTCCCCTCGGTGGAGGATCCCCGCGCCGTGCCCGAACCCACGCCCGACCCGTCCGTCGGTCCTCCCGCCGACCAGGGGGCCGATGCCGGAACCGATCCGGAGCTGCTCCACGAGCAGACCTACGTCGGCATGCTCTACGAGCAGCTCGAGGACCGCCGCCGGGACACCGCGCGGCGGCTCGCCGACACGCTGCGCGAGGAGACCGTCGGCACCCCGCAGGCGCTGACCCAGCGGGACGCGGCCGCGGCGCTGCTGGCCGACCGGCTGGCCGCGCTGCGGGCCGCCGAGCACGGCCTCGCGTTCGGCCGGCTGGACTCCGACGACGGCGAGATCCGCTACGTCGGCCGGATCGGCCTGCTCGACGAGCAGAACGAGTACGAGCCGCTGCTGATGGACTGGCGGGCGCCGGCGGCCCGGCCGTTCTACACCGCGACGGCGGCGAACCCGGAGGGCATGCGCCGGCGCAGGCACCTGCGGACCCGGCTCCGCCAGGTCGTCGCGATCGACGACGAGCCGCTCAACCTCGCCGAGATGGACGACGACGAGCGGGCCCGCGCCGGGGCCGGGCTGACCAGCGAGGCGGCGCTGCTGGCCGCGGTGTCCGAGGCGCGCACCGGCCGGATGGGCGACATCGTCGCCACCATCCAGGGCGAGCAGGACCGGATCATCCGGTCCAAGCCGTCCGGGGTGCTGGTCGTGCAGGGCGGGCCGGGCACCGGCAAGACGGCGGTCGCCCTGCACCGTGCCGCCTACCTGCTCTACACCCACCGCGACCGGCTCGCCCGGCGCGGCGTGCTCGTCGTCGGGCCGAACCCGACGTTCCTGCGCTACATCGGGCAGGTGCTGCCGTCGCTGGGGGAGACCTCGGTGGTGCTGGGCACCGTCGCCCAGCTCTATCCCGGCCTGGACGCGCGGCGCGCGGAGGACCCGGCGACCGCGGAGCTCAAGGGCCGCGCGGACATGGCGGCCGTCGTCGCGGCCGCCGTGCGGGACCGCCAGCAGGTGCCGCGCAAGCCGATCGAGCTGGTCGTCGAGCAGCAGCGGGTGGTGCTGGACCGGGACACCGTCACCCAGGCCAGGACCCGCGCGCGGCGCTCCCGCAAGCCGCACAACGAGGCCCGCCGGACGTTCCGCAAGGAGCTGCTGCGGCTGCTCGCCCAGCAGGTCGCCCGGCGGGTCGGCGCAGAGCTGCTGGACCGGCTCGACGTCGACGACATCCGCGACGAGCTCACCGAGTCGCCGGCGCTGCAGCAGGAGCTGGAGCAGCTGTGGCCGACGCTGTCGCCCGAGCAGCTGCTCACCGACCTGTTCGCCGACCGCAGGCGGCTGAACTCGGTGGCCCGGCGGATCCCGGCCGACGAGCGGGTGCTGCTGGAGCGTGACGCGCCCGGTCCCGACGTGCCCTACGAGCAGCGCTGGTCGGCGGCGGACGTGGCGCTGCTCGACGAGGCCGCCGAGCTGCTCGGCGACGACGGCGCCGCGCAGGCCGCGGCCGAGGCCGCCGCGCTGCGCGAGGAGGTCGAGTACGCGCAGGGCGTGCTGGACGTGCTCGATCTCGAGGAGGACCTCGATCCGGAGCTGCTGCGCGCCACCGACATCATCGACGCCGACCGGCTCGCCGAGCGGATGCAGGTCGCCCGCTACGACTCCACCGCCGAGCGGGCCGCCGCGGACCGCGAGTGGACCTACGGGCACGTGATCGTCGACGAGGCGCAGGAGCTGTCCGCGATGGCCTGGCGGATGGTCATGCGCCGGGCGCCCGCCCGGTCGATGACCCTGGTCGGGGACATCGCGCAGACCGGCGACCGGGGCGGCGCCGGATCGTGGAACGAGGTGCTGTCGCCGTTCGTGGCCCGGCGCTGGCGGCTGGAACAGCTGACCGTCAACTACCGGACGCCCGCCGAGATCGCCGACGTCGCCGACGACGTGCTCGCCGAGATCGACCCGTCGCTGCAGCCGCCGTCGTCGGTCCGCTCGACCGGGGTGCCGCCGTGGGCGGCGCCGCTGCCGGTCGCCGGTGCCGAGCGTGACCGGGTGCTGGCCGACCGGGTCGTCGCCGCGCGGGACGCGGTCGGCGAGGGCCGGACGGCGGTGCTCGTCCCGGCCGCGCGACTGCAGCAGACCCGGGACGCGCTGGTCGCCGCCGGGATCATCGACGCCGCGACCGACCCGGACGAGCTGGACACCGCGGTCGTCGTGCTCGCGGTGACCGGATCGAAGGGCCTGGAGTTCGACGCCGTGCTCGTCGTCGAGCCGCAGGAGATGCTCACCGAGTCGCCGCGCGGCCTCAGCGACCTCTACGTGGCGATCACCCGGGCCACCCAGCGGCTCGGCGTGCTGCACTCCGGCGAGCTCCCGCCGGTGCTCAAGCGGATCAGCCGGGAGCGGTAGCCGCGCGCCCCGCTCAGCGCGCCGGGCCGGCCTGCCCGGCGCCGTTCGCGCGCACCCGGACCCGGTTCCGGCCGGCCCGTTTCGCGGTGTAGAGCGCCTCGTCCGCGGCGGCGAGCAGCCGATCGAGCTCGCTGCCCGCACCGGGCGCGACGGCGGCCCCGACCGACACGCTGAGCCGGTCGATCCGCACGTCGCCGGTCGGCGAGGGTACGTCCACGCTGAGCGACTCCACCCGGCGCCGGATGCGCTCGCACATCTCGTGCACCGCGGTCGCGCCGGCCGCCGGGTCCTGCTTCATCGTGCCCATCGCGACCACGAACTCCTCGCCGCCGAACCGGCCGACCACGTCGGCGCCGCGGACCTCACCGGTCAGCACCTCGGCCATCGAGGCCAGCACGGCGTCCCCGACCAGGTGGCCGTGCCGGTCGTTGACGTCCTTGAAGTGGTCGAGATCGAGGATCAGCACCCCGGCGGCGACCCGGTCCCGGCGGGCGCCGGCGAGCAGCCGGGTGGCCCGGGCCCGCCAGGCGTCGGCGTTGAGCAGGCCGGTCTTCGGGTCGGTGTTCGCCTTGTCCTCCAGCTGGCGGACCAGCGTCGTCTGTTCGAGCAGCAGCAGCAACGGCACCAGCAGGACGACCAGCGGCCAGTGGTCCGGCAGCACCACCACGGCGACCAGCGCACCCAGGCTGAGCGTCGCCAGCTCGAGCGCGATCTCGCCGCCGGCCAGGATCGCCAGGAACGACGACCGCGGCTGCGACAGCCGGATCACCGCGACCACCAGCAGGGTGTTCGTCAGCGTGTAGGCCAGCAGGCAGCCGGCCAGGGTGGCGGCGCCGGCGACCGAGGCGTAGTCGTCGCCCACCCCGGTCAGCCCGCGCAGCATCGCGACCAGGTACACCGCGAGCACGACGGTCGACGTCGAGTACAGCTGCCGGTGCGGGGGTGTCCCGGCCGGGCGGAACACCCGGAAGTACAGGTGCGTGTAGAGGGCCACGACGGTGGCCGCGGCCAGCGCGGCGGGCAGCACCAGCGCGGCGGCGAAGGTCCACACCGAGCTCAGGTCGATGTAGCGGGTGTCCGCTATCCGGCGGCGCATCCGTTCCGCGCCGAGCGAGAGCTCCGCGTGCAGCGCGGCCGCCACGAGAAGTGCCGCCACGACGATCCACGATCGCGGTTCGAGCAGTTCCGGGCCGCGCAGCGCGATCTCGCCCGCCAGCAGCAGTACGGCGGTGAGCTCGACCGCCACGAGCAGCCCGCGTACACGCAGTGGCAGCCCCCGGAACGACGGGCGGCGCGGCGCGTCGCCGGAACCCGGTACCCGGGCGCCGGATGCCGACGGATCTCCAGACAACGGTGCCGAACCTCTGATCGTTTCTCTTGTCGAGCATAGCGGCCGGGGCCCCGGACTCGGCGCTGGTCAGCGGGGCCGGACTCGGCCCACGGGTGGGTCCGGCCGGCGCGGTGAACCGGCCGCTGAAGATCAACAGTGTGCCTGACATGGCGAAGTCGTGTTTACCCTTGTTCGCGGACCTCACCCAGACGAGTGTCGACGCTGCGGACAGTGACGGCCGGCGGTGTTCCCGGGCCGCCGGGACACCGGGTGGGGCTCCCGGTCCGTTCGCGGGGAGGTGACTCGGAATGCGCAACTGGAACTGGTGACGAATGCCCGGGAACGGGTGGATGCAGGCACGCACCGAAAGGGGACCGGGTACATGCGCAACTGGAACTGGTGACCGTGTGCGGAGAACGTCGGAACACATTCGGGAAAGGAGCGCGACATGCGTAACTGGAACTGGTGACAATGCACGCGGTGCGTGGCGCCCGGCGGCCGGGGTCAGCCACGTACCGGCGGCGCGGCCGCGTACAGGTCCCGCAGCAGGGCGATCTCGGCGCCGTGGTGGATGACCTCGCGGTGGATGTGCAGGACCAGCGTGGCCATCGGCGCGTCGGCGTAGGGGCCCTCGGCGGGCCCGCACGGCCGGGCCAGGCCCGCGGTGCCCAGCGCCGCGACACCGGCCGTCCAGCGGCGGTAGGCGTCGTCGAGCTGGCCGAGGGCCAGATCGGCGGTCCCGGCGCAGGTGTGCGAGTCGTAGTCGACCGGTGGGCCGTCGAAGTGCGCGTGCACCCGCATGCCGAGCACACCGACGATGACGTGCACCAGCCGCCAGGCGATCGTCGTGACCGGGGGCGGTTCCGGCACCGGGTAGGCGAAGTCGATCACCCGGTCGCCGGAGCCGGCCCCCGGCGGGGTCACCGAGGAGCCCCGGGGGCGCACGCTCCACATGCCGGGCACGGGCTCCCAGAGGTACTCGTCGTCGGTGAGCCCGGCGAGCCGGGGGCGGAGCAGCTGTTCCCAGTGGAACGTCAGCTGCTCGCCGAGCTCGGTGTTCCAGTCGATCGTCCGGTTCATGGCGGGCAGGCTAGGACCGAACGAGGTCAGCCGCCGCCCTGGTCGCCGCGGCCCGGGCCCGGGCCGCGGCGACCAGGGCGCGCGCCAGCCGCAGGTCGTCCGGGCTGCGCTCGGGGTGCGACTGCACGCCGAGCACCCACGGACCGCCGGGGGCCGGCTCGATCGCCTCGACCACCGGGCCGGACCGGGCGGTCACCCGCAGCCCGCTGCCGGGCCGGTCGACCGACTGGTGATGGTGGCAGCGGACGGTGACCGGACCGGTGCCGAGTGCCGCCGCGATCCGGGAGCCGGGCTCGGCGACGAGCTGCACCGGCGCGTAGACGCCCGGCCCGGCCGAGTGCGCGGCGGCGACGGCGTCGCCGACCGCGTCCGGCAGGTGCTGGTGCAGCGTCCCGCCGAGCGCGACGTTGAGCAGCTGGTGCCCGCGGCACACGCCGAGCACCGGGATGCCGAGCTCCAGCGCGCGGTGCACCGCGGCCAGGTCGGCGGCGTCCCGCTCGGTCCGCGGCTCGTCGTCGTGCGGGCCGCGGACCGAGCCGTGGTGCGCGGCGCCGATGTCCGGCCCGCCGCTCAGCAGCACGCCGTCGCAGGCCGCGGCGGCGTCCGCGGCGTCCGCGGTCGGCGGCAGCAGCACCGGTGTGCCGCCGGCCGCGGAGACCACGTCCAGGTACCCGCGCGGCACCAGCACGGTCTCCTCGTCCTCGACGACCCAGTAGCTCGCCCGCTCGGTGTAGGCGGTGATCCCGATCAGTGGCCTCATGCGTCGGCACCGCGCAGGACGTCGAGCACCTGGTCGCCGTAGCGGGCCAGCTTGCCCTCGCCGATCCCGGCGATCGTGCCCAGCGCCGCCCGGTCGGCCGGGGTGCGGGAGGCGATCTCCCGCAGCGTCGCGTCGTGGAAGATCACGTACGCGGGCACCCCCTGTTCCTTCGCCGCGGCGGCCCGCCAGCTGCGCAGCCGCTCGAACACCGGCGCCGCCTCGGCGGACAGCTCGACGGCGGGTCGGGAGCCCGATCCGGACCGGGTGCGCGGGCGGGCCGTGCGCTCCGGCTCGGCGCGCAGCATCAGTGGCGTCTCGCCGCGCATCACGGCGGGGGAGTCGTCGGTGAACACCAGCGTGGAGTGCAGCCCGCCGACGGCCAGCAGCCGGCGCGCCACCAGCTGGCGGATCACGCCGCGCCACTGCACCTCGGACAGCTCGGTGCCGATCCCGAACACCGACAGCTGGTCGTGCGAGAACTGCTCGACCTTCGGCGTCCGCTTGCCGAGCAGGATGTCGATCAGGTGCACCGCGCCGAAGCTCTGCCTGCGCTCGTTGCGCAGCCGCCAGACCGCGGACAGCACCTTCTGCGCGGCGACCGTCCCGTCCCAGGACGTCACCGGGGTCAGGCAGGTGTCGCAGTTGCCGCAGGCGGTGGCGCCGGTGCCGAGGTCCTGGCCGAAGTAGCGCAGCAGCTGCACCCGCCGGCACTCGGTGGTCTCGCAGAGCGCGAGCATGGCGTCCAGGTGCATGCCCAGGCGGCGCTTGTGCGCCGCGTCGCCCTCCGAGTCGTCGATCATCTTCCGCTGCTGGACGACGTCGGCGAGCCCGTAGGCGAGCCAGGCCGTCGACGGCTCGCCGTCCCGGCCGGCCCGGCCGGTCTCCTGGTAGTAGCCCTCGACCGACTTCGGCAGGTCGAGGTGCGCGACGAACCGGACGTCCGGCTTGTCGATGCCCATCCCGAACGCGATCGTCGCGACCATGACCAGGCCGTCCTCGCGCAGGAACCGGGATTGGTTGGTCCGGCGCACCGACGCGTCCAGGCCCGCGTGGTAGGGCAGCGCCCGGATGCCCTGCCCGGACAGGAACTCGGCGGTCTGCTCCACCGACTTGCGGGACAGGCAGTAGACGATGCCGGAGTCCCCGGCGTGCTCGGAGCGCAGCAGGTCGAGCAGCTGGCGGCGCGGCTCGTTCTTCGGGGCGATCCGGTACTGGATGTTGGGCCGGTCGAAGCTGGCGACGAAGTGCCGGGCGTCGGTGAGCTGCAGCCGCTGCGCGATCTCGGTGCGGGTGGCCTCGGTGGCGGTCGCGGTGAGCGCGATCCGCGGGACGTCCGGCCAGCGCCCGTGCAGCTCGGAGAGCAGCAGGTAGTCGGGCCGGAAGTCGTGCCCCCACTGCGCGACGCAGTGCGCCTCGTCGATCGCGAACAGCGCGATCCGGCCGCGCTCCAGCAGCCGGACGGTGGACTCCACCCGCAGCCGCTCCGGGGCCAGGTAGAGCAGGTCCAGCTCGCCGGCCAGGAACTCCTGCTCGGTGAGCCTGCGCTCGTCGGCGTCCTGGGTGGAGTTGAGGAACCCGGCCCGCACGCCGAGCGCCTGCAGCGCGTCGACCTGGTCCTGCATGAGCGCGATCAGCGGCGACACGACGACGCCGGTGCCGGGCCGGACCAGCGCCGGGACCTGGTAGCAGAGCGACTTCCCGCCCCCGGTCGGCATGAGCACCAGCGCGTCGCCGCCGCCTGCCACGTGGGTGACGATCTCCTCCTGGTCGCCGCGGAACGCGTCGTAGCCGAAGACCCGCCGCAGCACCTCGTGCGGGTCGGAGCTGCGCACCGGCGCCGGGACGGGCCCGCCGGGGTCGTCGGGGGGACCGTCGCGGTCGTCCGGCGGCGGTTCCCAGCCGTGGTCGTCGTCCGGCTCGGGTGGGAGCGGGACCTCGTCCGGTGCGGCAGGGTCGAACACGCACCCGATCGTAGGGGCCGGGATCGGCCGGGCCCGCCCGGCTCCGGGGATCCGGCACCTCCGGTGGCGGGCCGGCGGGTGCGGGTGACCGGATCGGTGCTGCGCGCGGCGCGCCGGGGGTGTAGGTACTCGGGTAGGACACGGCGCGCCGACCCCGGTGCGCGCCCTGCACGCGGTAAGGAACAACCTGTGGATCTCAAGATCGGGTACAAGGCGTCGGCCGAGCAGTTCGGCCCGCGCGACCTCGTCGAGTATGCGGTGCTGGCCGAGCAGGTCAGGCTGGACAGCGTCTGGGCGTCGGACCACTTCCTGCCCTGGCGGCACACCGGCGGGCACGCCCCGGCGGCGCTGCCGTGGATGGCCGCGGTGGGGGAGCGCACCGAGCGGGTCCAGATCGGCACCTCGGTGCTGACCCCCACCTTCCGCTACAACCCGGCGGTGCTCGCCCAGACCTTCGCGACGATGTCGCTGCTCACCGGCGGCCGGATCGTCGCGGGCGTCGGCACCGGCGAGGCGCTGAACGAGATCGCCGTCTCCGGCCGCGAGTGGCCGGAGTTCAAGGAGCGCTTCGCCCGGCTGCGCGAGGCGGTCCGGGCGATGCGGGCGCTGTGGACCGAGGACACCGTGTCCTTCGAGGGCGACTACTACACGCTGGTCGACGCGACGATCTACGACCGCCCCGAGCAGCCGGTGCCGATCTACGTCGCGGCCGGCGGCCCGATGGTCGCGCGCTACGCCGGCCGGCACGGCGACGGCTTCATCTGCACCTCCGGCAAGGGCATGGACCTCTACACCGAGAAGCTCGTCCCGGGCGTCGAGGAGGGCGCCGCCAAGGAGGAGCGGGACGCCGCGACCATCGACAAGATGATCGAGATCAAGATCAGCTACGACCGGGACCCGGAGGCCGCGCGGGAGAACTGCCGGTTCTGGGCGCCGCTGTCGCTGACCGCCGAGCAGAAGCACTCGGTCGGTTCCTCGCAGGAGATGGAGCGGCTCGCCGACGAGCTGCCGATCGAGCAGATCACCCAGCGCTGGATCGTCGCCTCCGACCCGGACGAGGCGGTCGAGCAGATCCGCCCCTACGTCGACGCCGGACTCAACCACCTCGTCGTGCACGGGCCGGGCGACGACCAGCGCCGCTTCCTCACCCAGTTCTCCGAGGACGTGCTGCCGAAGCTGCGGGCGCTGGGGTGAGCGCTCTGGAACGCGACGGCCGGGTGCTGCGCTGCCGGATCTCGGCCGGCCGGCACGGCACCCTGGACGGCCCCGCGATGCAGGAGGTCGCCGGGGCCCTGGAGAAGCTCGCCCAGGCGGACCCGGCCGATCCGGACGGCGTCGGTGCGGTGCTGCTGCACGGCGACGGCGAGAACTTCTGCACCGGCGGCGACGTGCGCGCGTTCGCCGGCGCCGAGGACCGGTACGGCTACGTGCACGGCCTGGCCGACACCTTCCACGCGATGCTGCGCCCGCTGGCCGGCTCGCCGGTCCCGACGGTCGCCGCGGTGCCCGGCTGGGCGGCGGGCGCCGGGATGAGCATCGTGCTGGCCTGCGACCTGGCGGTCGGCGGCCGGTCCACCCGGCTGCGCCCGGCCTACCCGGCGATCGGGTTCTCCCCGGACGGCGGGATGACCTGGACCCTGCCGCGGCTGGTCGGCGCGGCGCGGGCCCGCCGGATCCTACTCACCGACGAGGTGCTGGACGCCGACGCGCTGGCCGAGCTCGGGATCCTCGCCTCGGTCGTCGACGACGACGCGGTGGCCGACGAGGCAGCCGCGCTGGCGCACCGGCTGGCGCAGGGCCCGACGTCGGCGCTCGGCCGGATCCGCGGGCTGCTGGACCGGACCTGGGCATCGACCCTGGACGACCAGCTGGCGGCGGAGGCGGACGCGATCGCGACCTGCGCGGCCGGGCCGGAGGGGACCGAGGGGCTCGCCGCGTTCACCGAGAAGCGGCGGCCCCGGTTCCACTGAGGATCACGGGCCGGGCTGGGCCGGCGGGCGCGGGCCCGCCGGCCCGGGAGCTGTGCCCGGCCCGGTCAGCGTCCGCTGGCCGGGCTGCCGGCGGCGAGCCGGCGGCCGCGCTGCGCCGGCCGGGTGGCGCCGGGCATCCCGACGCCCCAGCGCTGCACCGGGCGGTGCAGGCCGGGACCGAGCGGCCAGCCGGAGTCGAGCGGGGCGAGCAGCCGGTCCAGCTCGGAGTCCGGGGTGGCGCCGACGCTGTTGCGCAGCAGCCGCTGGAACTCCTCGTACTCGGCGAGCGCGTCGGCGACGTGGCCGCCGGCCAGCAGCGCCTCGACCAGGGCCCGGCGGGAACGCTCGCGGCTGGGCGCGGTGGCGACCGCGCGCCGGGCGACGGCGACGGCGTCGTCGTGCCGGTCGGCCGCGGTGAGGGTGCCGGAGAGCCCCTCCAGCGCGGAGAGCCGCAGCTGGCGGAACCGCTCCCGCTCGACGGCGATCCACGGCGCCGTCCAGGACGGCAGGATGTCGGCCTCGAGCAGACCGGTCTGCGGGCAGCCGATCTCGCGCACGGTGCGCAGCAGCTCCGGCGAGGACAGTCCGCGGACCAGCAGCAGCGCCTCGGCCAGGTCGACCCGCACGTCGTCGGCGAGGTGCAGCCGGCCGCGGTCGTCGGCGGCCAGCAGCTCGGGCAGGTCCACACCGGTCACGGCCTCGTCGAGCAGCCGGGCCGCGGGGCCCGGGCCGACGCCGGCCCACAGGTCGGCGGCCAGCGCGGCGGTCGGCTGCGGGCGCGGGTGCACGGCCAGGTAGGCGATGAGGCGGCGCGAGTCGACCGGCAGCGGGACCGGATGGTCGCCGACGCGCAGGCCGAAGGCACCCAGGACCCGTACCTGCGGTGCGGTGCTCCCGGTGTCGGCGGTGGACGGTGCGCGTTCTGCGGACTCGGCGAGTGCTGGTGTCACAGCGCACTCACTGGATCGACAGTGATCGTCGGACATGCGGTTTTCCCCGGATCGTTCGTGACGTGCGGCCCGCAGGCGGCCCTGCGCCGGGCCGCGGCGCGCCACCCGGGCGGACGACCGGGGCGCGGAGAGGGCACGACGAGACCGCACCGCACGGACGGCGGGCGGCGTCTCCGTGCGATGTCCTCGGTCGCCGAGGATAGCGGAGCCGGGCCCCGGACGTGAGATCCGGGTGAGGATTCACTCCGGCGGCGGGGTGCGCGCACCGCCGAACGGGGCTCAGGCCCGGACGAGCAGCCGGACATGGGTGCCGTCGGGGGCCCGCCACACGTGCAGGCTGTCGCACAGCTGGCGGGCGATCCAGGTGCCGCGCCCGCGCGGGCGCGACGGGTGCGGCGGCGCCAGCCCGATCAGGGCCAGCGGGATCGAGCCGGTGTCGTGCACCTCGCACACCAGCTCGCCCGGGCGGGACCAGACCGACAGCGCGGCCTCCGGCGAGCCGTGCTCGACGGCGTTGGTCGCCACCTCGTTCACCGCCTGCACCATGTCCTCGCTGCGCACCGGATCGAACCGGCATGCGCGGGCGGCCTCCTCCACCGCGTCCCGCACCCGGGACAGCTCGAAGGTGTTGTACTGCAGCTGGACGTCCGGCGGGCCGAGCAGGTGCGGCGGGGCGAACGGGAGCGCCGCGAGCACCTCGGCCGGCGGCCGGGACGCCGGGTTCGCGGTGAGCTGCTCGCCGCGCAGCTGCAGCGGATGGTTGGCCAGCGCCGCGTCGCCCACCGCACCGTGCAGCGGGATCCGCGGGTAGACGCACAGCTGGGTGACCGGCAGGCCGTCCAGCGAGATGTTGAGCGCGGCCTCCAGCTCGATCCAGAATCCGCCGTCGATCCCGTCGAGATCCGGGTCGTGCTGCGCCACGACGAACACCGGCCTGCCCGACGACGACAGCGCGCGCAGCTCCCTGGCCCGCCACGCGGCGACCGTCTGGCCGGACTCGCGGGCCGAGCGGGTCAGCGTGGTGAGCCTGCCGATCCCGCCGGAGCAGTCGGCCAGCTCCGCGCGCAGCGCCTGCTCGGCCTCCGCGGAGACCGCGAGCGCGATCTGGGCGCCGGTGTCCCGGTCCGCGGCGGCGGCCACCGGCGCGACCCGGCGGACCAGCTCCGCGGTGTCGTCGGCGTGCACCAGCGCGTGCGCGAAGCCGGGCGGCCGGGGGACCGCGTTGACCTTCATCTCGCGACCTTCATCGGACCGTCACCGTCCCGGCGCGCCGGGCGGCCCGACCGGGGGCGGCGCGTCGTCGAAGGCCAGCTGGGGGGAGAACGCGGCGCCGCAGCGGTCGAGGATCCGCTGCACCCGGGGCCGCACCCGGTGCAGCACCAGCCGGTGGGTGGACGGGAAGCCCTCCGCGGCGTGCACCAGCGCCACCGCCGAGGCGACGTCGATGAACCGGACCGAGGCCATGTCGAGCCCGATGTCGGTGGGGGCGTCGGCCGAGCGCAGGGTGCCGTCCAGCGCCTGGTGCAGCAGCGAGGTGATCTTCGGCCGGTTGCTGTGGTCGATCTCGCCGGCCAGTCGGGCGTGCCCGATCCCGAGCCGGACGATGCGCAGCAGCCCGTCGTCGTAGGCGCCGGTCACCGCGAGGTGGTCGCGGTGCAGCGCGCGCATGATGTCGATCGACTCGTCCGGGAAGTGCACGTGGTCGAACGTGCAGAGCGCGGCGAGGCTGTCCCGGTTCTCCCGGATCAGCCGGGCGAGCAGCCCGTCGTACTCGGGCAGGGTGCCGGACGCACCCGGGTCCAGCGCCCCGTGCATCTGGCCGGTGATCCGGGCGGCGGTCCAGCCCGCGTCCAGCGCGCGGGTCACCTCGCCGGTGATCCCGGCGTGGATGTCCGGCAGCGGGGTGCGGAAGGTCCGCCGGGTGTCCTCCTCCGGCAGGATCTCCAGCTGCCCGACGCGCAGTGGCTCGCCGGTCTCGTGACCGTCCTCGGTCATCCGGCGCAGCAGCCCGTCCGCGGCGCCGTCGTCGTCGAAGAAGAGGACCTTCTCGCCGCGGGCCAGCCCGTGCGCGACGAACCCGGAGGTGATCTCCCCGAGGTGCTCGACGCTCTCCGGGACCGCGCAGACGTGATCGCCGGACGAGACGTCGTCCGCCAGCTTGATCACGTGTCACCTACCGGGGCGCGGTCACCGGGCTGTCGGTGGGCACGCCCTGTCACGCCTACCAGGACGCCGTCACCGTACGGAGACCGGCTCCGGGCCCCGGAGACCCCGGAGCGTGCCGGGCGCCGAACCGACGGTGACGCGCGACGAGCGGCCCGCCACCGGCGGTGGTCCGCAGGTGATGGCGCGCAGCACATGCCGTTCGGCGCAGTGCGCCGACCCCCGGACGGAGCAGGACAGGCTCGACCGGCGGGCTCAGCCGGCCGGCCGGACCTCGACCGACGTGCTCGCGCTGCCCTTGATCGTCTGCAGGACCACGCAGTACCGCTCGGTCAGCCGCACCAGGGTGGCGACCGTGTCCGGGTCGGCCGGGGCGTCCCCGGAGCGGACGTCGACGTCGAGGAACAGCCGGATGTCCCGGAAGCCGACCGGGGCGTCCTTGGCGACGCCGAGGGTGCCCCGGAAGTCGAGGTCCCCCTCGGCCCGCAGGCCGCCCTGCACGTCGAGCTCCAGCGCGGTCGCCACCGCCCGCAGCGTCACCCCGGCGCAGGCGACCAGCGCCTCCAGCAGCATGTCCCCGGAGCACAGCTGGGTGCCGTCGCCACCGGTCGCCGGGTGCAGCCCGGCCTCGGCGAGCGCCTGGCCGGTGCTCACCTTGCAGGCCACCCCGGCGCCGAGCTCGCCGTCGGCGGACAGCGTGACGACCGCGGATCCCGGGTCGTCGCGGTACTGCTGCTTGAGCGGGGCCTGGATGTCCTTGAGCGTCACGCCTGCGGCCGCCTGCGGGCCGGGCACGGAGTCGGCGCCGGAATGGGTGTCGGAATGAGTGTCGGTCACCGCGCCATCCTCACCCCGCGGGGCCGGGCTGCACAGTGCGGGAGCCGTCTAGGCTGCCCGGGTGGGCGGGGAATCCGATACGGGCAGGGCCGCGGCGGTCCGGCGCGGCGCCCGTGAGGCCCGGGACACGGTGCGCGACACCGTGCGGGACACGGTGCACGACGTCGCCGGTCCGCCCACCGGTGACGACCGGCTCTGGACGGTGCCGAACGCGCTGAGCATGCTGCGCCTGGCCGGGGTGCCGCTGTTCCTGTGGCTGATGCTCGGCCCGGAGGCCGACGGCTGGGCCGTCGCGGTGCTGGCGATCGGCGGCTTCACCGACTGGCTGGACGGGAAGCTGGCCCGGGTGCTGGACCAGTACAGCCGGTTCGGGGCGATGCTCGATCCGGCCGTCGACCGGCTCTACATCCTGGCCGCGCTGGTCGGCCTGGCGATCCGCGACATCGTGCCCTGGTGGGCGGTGGGTGCGCTGCTCGCCAGGGACGTCGTGCTGGCCGTGTGCGTGTTCGTGCTGCGCCGCCGGGGGTACGGCCCGTTCGAGGTCGTCTACCTCGGCAAGGCCGCGACCTTCGTGCTGCTCTACGCCTTCCCGCTGCTCCTTCTCGGGGACGGGCCGTCCGCCGCGGAGACCGCCGTCCGGGTGATCGCGCACGCGTTCGCGATCTGGGGCGTCGCCCTCTACATGTGGTCCGGCCTGCTCTACCTGGTGCAGTTCGGGCTGGCGATGCGGCGCCCGTTCCCGCCCCCGGCGCCCCGGTTCGGTCACCCGGATGGCGGGGGCTAGGCTCGTCGCGTGAGTTCGGAGATTCCCTCGGACCTGACCTACACCGAGGCCCACGAGTGGGTGCGCGACACCGGGAACGGGGTGGTCCGGATCGGCATCACCGACCACGCCCAGTCGCAGCTGGGGGATGTGGTGTTCGTCCAGCTGCCGACCGTCGGCGACGTGCTGTCCGCGGGCGACACGATGGGCGAGGTCGAGTCGACCAAGTCGGTGTCGGACATCTACGCACCGGTGGCGGGCGAGGTGGTCGCCGTCAACGAGGCGCTGGACGCCGGTCCGGAGCTGATCAACTCGGCTCCGTACGGGGACGGCTGGATCGTCGACGTGCGGATCGCGGACGGCGCCACGCCGGCCGGCCCGCTCGACGCCGACGCCTACCGTCAGCTCGCCGACGGTTCCTGACCACCCCCGGCGACCGCCCGTCGCACGGGTCGCCCGGACGCCGCGGCCTGGCGTATCGCGGCGACACCGGGGCGGGTAGGTTCGGTCCCCCTGACACGTCGACACCGCAGCCGGTCGAGGCGACATCCGCCTCAGCGCAGCACCGCACCAGTGCGGCCGGCCCGCCTGCATCACCCGGACCGTGTCCGGGACCCCCGCTTCCGGAGGAGGAGACCCCGAGGTGACCACGAACGACCCGCGCGACGTGCCGCCGGAGCGCGCACCGGAGACCACATCGGTCTTCCGGGCGGACTTCCTCGCCGACGTGGAGCAGCCGAGCGCCGAGCCCGCCGTCTCCGGCGTCGACGGGCTACCCGCCGGGTCGGCCCTGCTGGTGGTCCGGCGCGGCCCGAACGCCGGTTCGCGCTTCCTGCTCGACGTGCCGACCACCAGTGCGGGCCGGCACCCCGACAGCGACATCTTCCTGGACGATGTCACCGTCTCCCGCCGGCACGCCGAGTTCCGCCGGGACGCCGGCGAGTTCGTCGTGGTGGACGTCGGCAGCCTGAACGGCACCTACGTGAACCGCGAGCCGGTCGACACGGCCGTGCTCGCCAACGGTGACGAGGTCCAGATCGGCAAGTTCCGCCTGGTCTTCCTGACCGGTCCTCGCGAGGGCGACCCCCGGGGCTGATCCGCCGGCGGCGGTCCAGCCGACACGCCGTGCGAAGGCGGGCGTGTGACGATCGTCGAAAGGACGCTGTCACACCCCGTCCGGAGGCGCGCATCGGGGGCCCCGCCCGTGTAGCGTCGGAACGTGTCGGTGGCGGGGGTACGAGCGACCACAGCTCCCAGGGCACGGACCAGGGCGAGCAAGGCGATCAGGGCGGCCGGGGTGGCGGGTCCACCCCGGGCGGCCGACAGGCCCGACAGGGCCGGGGAGGCGGGCTGATGAGCGAGATGCGCGTCGTGGGCGTCCGGGTCGAACTCCCGGCGAACCAGCCGATCCTGTTGCTGCGGGAGACCAACGGTGATCGCTACCTCCCGATCTGGATCGGATCGGTCGAGGCGACGGCCATCGCCCTCGAGCAGCAGGGGGTCAAGCCGGCACGGCCGTTGACCCACGATCTGCTCAAGGACGTCATCGGGGCACTGGGCCGGCGGCTGGAACAGGTCCGGGTGACCGACCTGCAGGAGGGTACCTTCTACGCCGAGCTGATCTTCGACGGCGGCGTGACGGTGTCCGCCCGGCCGAGCGACTCGATCGCGCTGGCGCTGCGGACCGGTGTCCCGGTGCACGCCGACGAGAGCGTGCTGGCCGAGGCCGGGCTCGTCATCCCCGACGAGCAGGAGGACGAGGTCGAGAAGTTCCGCGAGTTCCTCGACTCGGTGTCACCGGAGGACTTCCGCGGCGCCCAGCCCGGCTGACACCCGAACGGGTGTTCCGGACCGTTCGGCGACACCGGGTGCCGCTCGGCGTGACCGGGCCGCCCGTGCTGCGTCACCTGGCGTTGTGCGGTACGGCCGTGTCGGCGAGCCGCGTTGACCACTCCGGCCGCCGGGCATACCGTCATCAGCGTTGATGACATCCGTGCAACTCGCCTTCACCGAGAGTGATGGGACGGCGAGGACGGTCACGGTGCGGCCGACCGAGGGAGACCACGCGGTGCAGACGCCACCACCCGAGGGGCCGGGGCAGACAGAGCTGTTCCCGGACCCGCTCGTCGGTGAGGGGCTGGACGGGGTGTCCGATCGCCTCGTCGGCTTCCGCGGCCCGACCGCGTGCCAGGTCGTCGGCATCACCTACCGGCAGCTCGACTACTGGGCCCGGACCGGGCTCGTCGTGCCGTCGATCCGCGGTGCCGCCGGATCGGGCAGCCAGCGGCTGTACTCGTTCAAGGACGTACTGGTCCTGAAGATCGTGAAGCGGCTGCTCGACGCCGGGGTCTCGCTGCAGAACATCCGGATCGCGGTCGAGCACCTGCGCCGGCGCGGGATAAGGGATCTCGCCGGGATCACCCTGTTCTCCGACGGCACCACCGTCTACGAGTGCACCTCCCCGGAGGAGGTCGTCGACCTGCTGCAGGGCGGCCAGGGAGTGTTCGGGATCGCCGTCTCGGGCGCGATGCGCGAGATCAGCGGTGTGATCAAGGACTTCCCGGTGGAACGCGCCGACGGCGGCACCGTCGACGAGTCGCCGGAGGACGAGCTGGCCCGGCGCCGGTCCCGGCGCGCGATCTCCTGAGCGGCCGGCTCACGCGACCGAGCGGAACGGGTCGTGCTCGGCGATCAGCTTCTCCAGCCGGGCCTGGTCGACCCGGTTGACGACGGTCAGGCTCTCCTGCTTGTCGCGGACGCACTTGGCGAGGGTGAACGCCGAGGTGATGGCGTACAGCACGGCGATGGCCAGGAACGCCTTCACCCAGCCGTCGACGGGCAGGTAGAAGGTCCCGACGACGACCGCGGCCAGCGAGATGCCGAAGGACAGGACCGCCTGCAGGTGGAAGGCGGCGGTGGTGGCGGGGACGGGGTTCGGAGCACTGCTGTTCGACATGCCCGCAAGCCTGGCGGGACGGGTCCGGCGCCGGTGCCGTGGAAATACTGACCGGAGCGGTTATCCTCGGCCCGGTAGTCGTTGACACCGAGCGGGAGAGACCCGGTGCAGTACAGCCGGGCGCCGAAGGAGCAAATCCCTTCCCGGAACCTCTCAGGCACCAGGACCGCACGGTAGAGACGCCTCTGGAAAGCGACGGGCCACCACGGGGGGCCCGTCCGCCGACGGGGAAAGCCCGAAGCCTCGGGTGAATCTCTCAGGCGCCCGGATCGCGGGTACGGACAGAGGGGGAGGGGCGAGACAGCCCTGCCCCGCCCGAGCCGTCACCTTCGGAGGCGCCGTGAGCCCGACCCCGCAGCAGCACCGTCCCACCCTCGCCGAGCTCGAGCGTGGACTGCCGTTCGCCGACCGGCACGTCGGGCCCCGGCCCGGCGAGCTCGCCAGGATGCTCGACGCGCTGGGCGTCGACTCGCTCGAGGCGCTGGCCGACCGGGCGCTGCCCGCCGCGATCCGCGATCCCGAGCCGGTCGGCGGTTCGCTGCCGGCGCCGGTCGGTGAGGCCGAGATGCTCGCCGAGCTTCGGGCGCTGGCCGACCGCAACACGGTGAACGTCCCGATGATCGGGCTCGGCTACCACGGCACCCGGACGCCGTCGGCGATCCGGCGCAACGTGCTGGAGAACCCGGCCTGGTACACCGCGTACACGCCGTACCAGCCGGAGATCAGCCAGGGCAGGCTGGAGGCGCTGCTCGCGTTCCAGACGATGGTGTCGGACCTGACCGGGCTGCCGGTCGCCGGTGCGTCACTGCTGGACGAGGCGACCGCCGCCGCCGAGGCGATGACGCTGCTGCGCCGGGCCGGGCGCGCGAAGTCGGCCCGGTTCGTGGTCGACGCCGACACGCTGCCGCAGACCCTGGACGTGCTCCGCACCCGGGCCGAGCCGCTCGGCATCGAGCTGGAGGTCGCCGACCTGTCCGGCGGCACCCTGCCGGACGGCGAGATGTTCGGCGTGCTGCTCAGCTACCCGGGCGCGTCCGGGCGGCTGGCCGACCCGTCGGCGCTGATCGAGCAGGCGCACGAGCGGGGCGCACTGGTCGCGGTCGCCGCGGACCTGCTGGCGCTGACCCTGCTCACCCCGCCCGGCGAGTTGGGCGCGGACGCGGCGATCGGCTCCACCCAGCGGTTCGGTGTCCCGCTCGGCTTCGGCGGCCCGCACGCCGCCTACCTGTCGGTCGGGCAGCGGCACGCCCGCCAGCTCCCGGGCCGGCTGGTCGGGGTCTCCCGGGACGCGGACGGCAACTACGCGCTGCGGCTCGCCCTGCAGACCCGGGAGCAGCACATCCGCCGGGAGAAGGCGACCTCCAACATCTGCACCGCGCAGGTGCTGCTGGCCGTGATGGCGGCCTGCTACGCGGTGCATCATGGCCCGGAGGGGCTGCGCGCCATCGCCCAGCGGACCCACCGGATGGCGGCGGTGCTGGCCGCCGGGCTGCGCTCCGGCGGCGTCGAGATCGTGCACGACGCGTTCTTCGACACCGTGCTGGCCCGGGTGCCCGGCCGGGCGGACGCCGTCGTCGCCGCCGCGCACGACGCCGGGATCGCGCTGCGCCGGGTCTCCGGCGACGAGGTCGGCATCTCCACCTCGGAGATCACCACCGTGGCGCACCTGCGCGCGGTCTGGGAGGCCTTCGGGGCCGGCCCGCAGGACGCCGCGGCGCTGGACTCCGGCACCGCCGACGCGCTGCCCGGCGCGCTGGCCCGGACCAGCGGCTACCTGACCCACCCGACGTTCCACGAGCACCGGTCGGAGACCGCGCTGATGCGCTGGCTGCGCCGGCTCGCCGACGCCGATCTCGCGCTGGACCGCACGATGATCCCGCTGGGCTCCTGCACGATGAAGCTCAACGCTGCCGCCGAGATGGAGGCGGTGACCTGGCCGCAGTTCAGCGACCTGCACCCGTTCGCGCCGGAGTCGGACACCGCCGGTTCCCGGGAGCTGATCACCCAGCTGGAGACCTGGCTGGCCGACCTGACCGGCTACGCCGCGGTGTCGCTGCAGCCGAACGCGGGCAGCCAGGGCGAGTTCGCCGGATTGCTGGCTATCGCGGCCTACCACCGCAGCCGCGGCGAGGCCGAGCGCGACGTCTGCCTGATCCCGGCGTCCGCGCACGGCACCAACGCCGCGTCGGCGATCATGGCCGGGATGCGGGTGGTGGTCGTCGGCACCGACGCCCAGGGCAACGTCGATCTCGACGACCTCCGGGCCAAGATCGACGAGCACGGGTCCCGGCTGTCCGCGCTGATGATCACCTACCCGTCCACGCACGGGGTGTACGAGGCGCAGGTGCGCGACGTGTGCGGCGCGGTGCACGATGCGGGTGGCCAGGTCTATGTCGACGGCGCCAACCTCAACGCGCTGGTCGGGGTGGCCCGGCCGGGCGCCTTCGGCGGCGACGTGTCGCACCTGAACCTGCACAAGACGTTCTGCATCCCGCACGGCGGCGGCGGGCCGGGGGTCGGCCCGGTCGCGGTGGCCGAGCACCTCGCCCCGTTCCTGCCCGGTCGCGGCGAGGTCGGCCCGGTGTCCGCGGCGCCGCACGGCTCCCCGGGTGTGCTGCCGATCTCCTGGGCCTACCTGCGGATGATGGGGCTCGACGGGATGCGGCGGGCCACGCTCACCGCCGTCGCCGCCGCGAACTACGTCGCCCGCCGGCTGGGAGAGCACTACCCGGTGCTGTACTCCGGGACCGACGGCTCGGTCGCGCACGAGTGCATCCTGGACCTGCGCGCGATCACCAAGGAGACCGGCGTCACGGTGGACGACGTCGCGAAGCGGCTGATCGACCACGGCATCCACGCCCCGACCATGTCGTTCCCGGTGGCCGGGACCCTGATGGTCGAGCCGACCGAGTCCGAGGACCTGGCCGAGATCGAGCGGTTCATCGCCGCGATGATCTCGATCCGCGGCGAGATCGACCGGGTCGCCGCGGGGGAGTGGCCGGCCGACGACAACCCGCTGCGGGGCGCCCCGCACACCGCAGCCTGCCTGGCCGACGACAAGTGGGACCACCCCTACCCGCGGGAGCTCGCCGCCTACCCGACCGGTGCGGCGCCGGGCGTGCACGACCGCAAGGTCTGGCCGCCGGTGCGCCGGATCGACGGTGCGCACGGCGACCGCAACCTGGTCTGCTCCTGCCCGCCGCCGGAGGCGTTCGCCTGACGGCACCCCCGGGCGTCCCGCCCGCCCCTCGACGAGCGGGCGGGACGCGCGGTAGCCGGGCCGGTGCCGGCTCCCGCGCAGCCGGGTGCCTCAGCCGGCACCGGCGCGGGTGAGGCGGGACCGGCGGTGCGCCGCCATCCGGACCGGCGCGTCGCTCCAGCCGTGGCCGTCGTGCCGGCCGGTGCGCTGCACCAGCACGAGGAACAGCCGCCCGCCGAGCAGCTCGGTGCACACCTGGAGCAGGTCGCCGTCGGCGTCCCGCTCGTGCAGCACCCCCAGCTCGCGATAGACGGCGATCCGCTCGTCCGGCAGGTCCAGGCGGGCCGCCAGGTCGTCGTGGTAGTTGCCCGGTACCGGCAGCAGCGGGACGCCCGCGGCCCGGGCGGCGGCCGCCGTCGCGAGCAGGTCGTCGGTGCCCAGCGCGACGTACTGCGGATCGGCGACCCCGGGACCCCACTCGCCGCGGCGCAGCAGCGACACGGTCAGCGCCAGCCGGACGGTGCGCCCGGCGTCGGCCAGCGCGCGGCTGCGGACCAGGCCGAACGGGGCGGCGAACTCGCCGTCGGCGACCGGGTCCAGGCCGAGCACGGTGCGGTGGAACAGCACCGCCTCGTCGAAGACGTCGTAGGGCTGGGTGAGACCCACGTGGTCGATCCCGGTGATCCCGGTGCCCGGGACGCGCGGCTCGGCGGTGGCGACGAAGTCGCCCGACCAGCCGGAGCCGTGCGGGCCGGTGCGGCAGAACAGCAGCGAGGTGCCGTCCGGGGCGCCCACCTCGGCGAGATCGGCCTCGCCCGGGCCGGTGCTGCGGGGCATCCGCGGGGCGCACAGCGCGCCCGCCCGGCGGGCCGACGCCGCCGGATCGGCCGACTCGATCCCGAGCGCGACCACCGCGCTGCCGGAGCCGGCCGTGTCGGTCGGGCCGCTCGCGGCTGTGTCGGTCGGGCCGCTCGCGGCTGTGTCGACCAGGATGCGTGCCCCGCCCTGCTCGTAGCGTTCCACCGGCTTCGTGCGGTGCACGCCGGTCCGGCTGAACCCGAGCGCCCGCAGCACCCGGCCCAGCTCGGGACCGGCCCGCAGCTCGGCGAACGCGATCCCGCCGAGCGCGGGCGGCCCGGCCGCGACCGGATCGGTCCCGGCGCCCCGGTCCGCGGTGGCCTCGGCGAGCGCCAGCAGGGAGCGGCGCGCGTCGACGGCGGTGCGCAGCGGATCGGCCTGCCGGAAGACGTCGTTGAACACCTCCAGCGACAGCGGCCCGGCGTACCCGGCGGCCAGCACCGGCCCGACGAACGCGGGCAGGTCGAACCCGCCCTGGCCGGGGAACAGGCGATGGTGCCGGCTCCAGCTGAGCACGTCCATCGTAACCTCGCGGGCGTCGGCCAGCTGCAGGAAGAACAGCTTGTCGCCGGGGACGTCCGCGATCGGCGCCGGATCCGAGCCCCGGGCGAGCACGTGGAACGAGTCCAGGCACAGCCCGAGCGCCGGATGGTCACCGGCCCGCACGGCCCGCCAGGACGCGTCCCAGGTGTGCACGTGCCGGCCCCAGGCGAGCGCCTCGTAGGCGATCCGGACGCCGCGGTCCTCGGCACGACCGGCGAGGGTGTGCAGCTGGCCGGCGAGCCGGTCCGGATCGGCGACGGCGTCCGGCGCGACCGAGGAGCACACCAGCACGGTGCCGGCGCCGAGCCCGGCCATCACGTCGAACGTCGCCTCGGCCCGCCGGAGATTGGCGGCGAACCGGTCGGGATCGGTGGAGTCGATGTCGCGCAACGGCTGGTAGAGGTCCACGGTGAGGCCGAGGTCGCGGCAGCGGGCGCCGATCCCGGCGGGCGGCGCGGGATCGGCGATGAGATCCGGGGCGAAGATCTCGACACCGTCGAAGCCGGCGGCCGCCGCGGCGTCCAGCTTGTCGTCCAGCGTGCCGGACAGGCAGACGGTGGCGATCGAGAGCCGCGGCCGCCCGGGGGCCGGGTGCTCAGGCGACACGGTCGTCGGCCCGCTCGGTGGCGACCAGCTCGGCCAGGTGGGCCAGCATCCGCGCCGGGTCCGGGACGTGGCCGGTGAACAGCCGGAACGCCTCGGCCGCCTGGTGCACCGCCATCCGGCCGCCGTCGACGGTCCGGCAGCCCGCGGCCCGGGCCGCCCGCAGCAGCGCGGTGTCCAGCGGCCGGTAGACGATCTCGGCGACCCAGGGCAGCCCGCCCAGCAGCGCCGGATCGACGGGCAGGCCGGGATGGGCGGCCATCCCGATCGGGGTGGCGTGCACCAGCCCGTCGGCGCGGCCGTGCGGGCCGTCGAGCAGGTCGTCCAACCCGGCGCGGGCGTGCCCGCGGGCGACCGCGCCGGGGGCCAGGTGCGGGGTGAGCGCGGCGGCCAGCGCCGCGGCGCGGCCGGCGTCGACGTCGACGACGTCGAGGACATTGATCCCGTCCCGGGCCAGCGCGTACCCGGCGGCGGCACCGGCGCCGCCCGCCCCGAGCAGCACCACCCGGCCGGTGCCGGCGCCGGGCAGCCCCTCGTGCAGACCGTCCCGGAACCCGGTCCAGTCGGTGTTGTGGCCGGTGAGCGTGCCGTCCTCGGCGATCGTGACGGTGTTGACGGCGCCGATCGCCGCCGCGTCGGGGGACAGCGCGTCCAGGTGCCGGATCACCAGCTGCTTGCACGGGTGGGTCATGTTGAGCCCGCGGTAGCCCTCGGCGCGGGCCCGGGCGAGCAGCTCGCCGACGTCGTCCGGGCCGGCGGACAGCTCGTCGAGGTCCCAGCGCAGGTAGCGCAGCGGCAGGCCGAGCGCCGCGGCCTCCCGCTCGTGCAGCGCGGGGGACAGCGACGGTCCGATCCCGGCTCCGATCAGTCCGGTCCGGACGGTCCCGGCCGTGGTGGCGGTCTGGCGCACTGCCCCTCCTCGAACTATGTACCGGTTAGTTAGTTGTACCGGACGGCGATCGGGCCGCGCCAGCCCCGGCCGGGCCCGCCGGTAGCGTCCGGCCCGGCGGCACCAGCGAGGAGGGGGACCGGCGTGGCGGCAGTCCCGGAGGAGACCGGACGTCAGCGCGACGCGGAGCGGACCCGCGCCGAGATCCTGGACGTGGCGACCGCCGAGTTCGCCGAGCGCGGCCTGGCCGGCGCCCGGGTGGACGAGATCGCCGCGCGCACCCGCACCACCAAGCGGATGCTGTACTACTACTTCAACTCGAAACAGGGCCTCTACCTGGCCGTCCTGGAGCGGGCGTACGCCGGGATCCGGGCGCTCGAGCGCGATCTCGACATCGCCGGGCTCAGCCCGGTGCGCGCCGTGCGGGCGCTCGCCGAACTCACCTTCGACCACCACGAGGCGCATCCGGACTTCATCCGGCTGGTCGCCATCGAGAACATCCACCACGCCGAGCACCTGCGGGCCTCGCCGATGCTGCCCGGGCTCGCCGGGCCCGCGGTCGACGTGCTCGACGGCATCCTGGCCCGCGGCCGCGTGTCCGGGCTGTTCCGCGCCGACGTGGACGCGCTCGACGTGCACGTGGTGATCAGCTCGTTCTGCGTGTTCCGGGTGGCGAACCGGCACACCGTGTCCGCGATCTTCGGCCGTGACCTGCTCGAACCCGCCCGGCGCGAGCACTACCGGCGGATGGTCGGCGACCTGGTCGTGGAGTACCTGACCGCGCACGTCGGCCGGGACTGAGCCGGAGCGGCCGGCATCCGGGGCTTGACACGGCCCGGGGCTCAACTCACTATTCGGTACGTAACTGTTTGGTACATAAGAGCGTGCCCGGTCGCGGCCCGCCCGTGCCTGCAACGACGCACACGCCTGGAGGACCCGGTGAGTCCCATCCCGTCATCGGCCGGCCCGGAGGGCCCCGGCTCCCCGTCCGGCGGCGCGCCGCACGAAGGCGCCGCCACCGACGAGCTCCCGCCGACCGCGCAGCCGAAACGGGCCGCGCTCGCCGCGTGGGTGGGCAGCGCGCTGGAGTACTACGACTTCTTCATCTACGGCACGGCCGCGGCCCTGGTGTTCAACCGGGTCTTCTTCCCCGACACCAGCCCGGTCGCCGGCACCCTGCTGGCGCTGGCGACGTTCGGCTTCGGCTACGTCGCCCGCCCGCTCGGCGCGGTGCTGTTCGGGCACATCGGGGACCGGATGGGCCGCAAGAAGGTCCTGGTCGCGACGCTGCTGCTGATGGGCGGCGCGACGCTGGCGATCGGCTTCCTGCCGAGCTACGAGCAGGTGGGCGCGCTGGCGCCGGCGCTGCTCGTGACCTGCCGGCTGCTGCAGGGCCTGTCGGCGGGCGGTGAGCAGGCCGGTGCCAACTCGATGACGCTGGAGCACTCGCCGCAGCACCGGCGGGCGTTCTTCACCAGCTTCACCCTCTCCGGCACCCAGGCCGGGCAGATCCTGGCGACTGCGGTGTTCCTGCCGGTGGCGCTGCTGCCGGAGGAGGCGCTGCTCAGCTGGGGCTGGCGGGTGCCGTTCTGGGCGAGCGTGCTGGTGCTGATCGCCGGCGTGCTGATCCGGCGCACCCTGCACGAGACCCCGGTGTTCGAGAACGAGCTCGCCGACGACCGCCGGACGGCCGCGGACGGTGCCCCGGCGCCGTCGAAGAAGGAGCAGCTGCCGATCGCCGCACTGGTGCGCGGGCACTGGCCGAACCTGCTGCGGGTCACCCTGGCGGCGACCGTCGCCTCGGTCAGCACCCTGATGACCGTCTTCGCACTCTCGTTCGCCGTCAACACGGTCGGCCTGGAGCGGTCGACGATGCTGTGGGTGGTGGTGTCCGCCAACGTGGTCGCCCTCGGCGCGATCCCGCTGTTCGCGACCCTGGCGGACCGGATCGGGCGGCGGCCGGTGTTCATCGGCGGCGCGCTGGGCAGCGCGGTCATGCTGGCCGCGTACCTGTGGGCGGTGTCCACCGGTGACTGGGTGATGATCTTCGCGACCGGCATCCTGCTCTCCGGCGTGGTGTACAGCGCCGCGAACGGGGTCTGGCCCTCGCTCTACGGCGAGATGTTCCCGGCCCGGGTGCGGCTCACCGGGATGGCCGTCGGCACCCAGCTCGGCTTCGCGCTCGGCGGCTTCGCCCCGACCATCGCGACCGCGCTGGCCGGCGACTCCGCAGCGGGCTGGTACCCGGTGGCCGTGTTCGGTGCGGTGATCTGCGTGGTCGCGGCGGCCTCGGTGTACAGCGCCCGGGAGACCGCGCACCTGTCGATGGCCGAGATCGAGACCGTGCAGGACCGCACCCGGGAGCCGGCCCGGGTGTGAGCCTCACCGGGAGGCGGCGGCGACGAGCAGGCGCACCACGCCGTCGTCCTCCCGGTCGGCCCGCCACACCGCCTCGGTGGTGAGCCGGACGTCGGCGCCGGTCACCGGCAGCACGTGCACCGGCTCCCCGACGAACGCCTTGTGCGTCGCCCCCGGTCCCAGCCCGACCAGGGTGAACTCCTGCCCGGCCGCCACCACGTGGGCGAGGTCGCCGGGGCTGTGCGTGTCGAGCTCGATCCGCCGGTGCACGCCGTGCCCGGCCAGCAGCTCGCCGGTCGCCCGGTAGACGGCCGGGGCCGCGTCGTACCGGATGGACGCGTCGGGCAGCCCGGCCAGCTCGTCGAGCCGGACCTCGGTGCGGTCGTCGAACCCGAGACCGTGCCCGACGGCGACGCCGGCCGGCCGGGAGTCGACCCGCCGCTCGCGCAGCCGTGGGTCCTCGGCCCGGCCGTGCACGAAGGCCAGGTCGAGATCGCCGCGGGCCACCGCGGCGGCGAGCTCGGCGCTGGAGCCGGGCCGGATCCGCACGGCCAGCTCCGGATGCGCCGCCCGCAACCGCTCCAGGAAGCCGTCCCGCACGGCGGCGGTGACGTGCGGCGCCAGCCCGACCGCGGCGACCGGGTGCCCGCCGGCGGCGGCCAGCTCGCCGGGCAGCGCGTCCACCCGGTGCACGATCTCCCGGGCCCGGGGCAGCAGCGCCCGGCCGGCCCCGGTGAGCGCCATCCCGCGCGGGGACCGGACGAACAGCGGTGTGCCGAGCTCGCGTTCGAGATCCCGGATCCGCCGCGACAGCGGCGACGCGGCCAGGTGCAGCCGCGCCGCGGCCCGGGTCAGGTTCAGCTCGTCGGCGACGGCGATGAAGTAGCGCAGGTGGAACAGCTCCACGTCGCATGACCCTAGAGGTCACGCCATGCTGTGTACATCGGTCCTGGTCGGAGGCGGTCTGCGGCTCTAGCGTGACCGGCATGGGCACACGATCGCTGCGGATCGCGAACGTCTCCGGCTACCTGGGCGACCGGTTCACCGCCGTCGACGAGGCGATGACGGGCGATCCGGTGGACGTGCTGATGGGCGACTACCTGGCCGAGATCACCCTCGCGGCGCTGGCCGCCGGGGCCCGGCGCGGCAAGCCGGGCTACGTCGGCTACGCCCTCGACCAGCTCACCCCGCACCTGCCCGAGATCGCCCGGCGCGGCATGCGGGTGGTCACCAACGCCGGCGGCTTCGACCCGGCCGGGATGGCCGCGCAGCTGCGCCACCGGATCGCCGACGCCCGCGTCGCACTGCGGGTCGCACACGTCGCGGGGGACGGGGTGCTGGACCGGCTCGCCGACTTCCACGCCGACGGGCACGGCCTGGAGCACCTGGACACCGGCGCCCCGCTCAAGGACTGGGGCGTCGAACCGATCGCCGCGAACGCCTACCTCGGCGGCTTCGGCATCGCCGCCGCGCTCGCGGCGGGCGCCGACATCGTGGTGACCGGCCGGGTCACCGACGCCTCGCTGACCGCGGGCCCGGCCGCCTGGTGGCACGGCTGGACCCCGGACGGCACGTCGACCAGCTCGACGTCACCCCGCTCGGCGTCGCCGCCGTCGATCCGGCCGACCAGTGGGCCGCGACCGTGCCGATCCGGGTGATCGCCACCGCCCGCGACCCGGAACCGCTGCGCCGCTTCGCCCCCGCCGTCGGATCGCTGTACCTGCAGGGCTTCCCCGGTTTCCACCACGACGGGCACGCGCCCCGGGCCACCGAGCCGTGGCCGCGGATCGAGTACTGGCCGGCGCTGCTGGACGCGACGCTGCTCGACGAACACGTCGTGCTCGACGACGGCAGCCGGATCGACCCGCCGCGCCCGTCGGCGACCGCCGCGCCGGAGGAGCTCGCCCAGCCGGTGCATCCCGATCCGCAGCTGCCGGCACCCGACGGCGCACCGGTCGAGCTCGGCCGGTACGTGCACGCCCGGGCCGGGGACAAGGGCGGCAACGCCAACGTCGGGATCTGGGTGAAGGACCCGGAGCACTGGGACTGGCTGCGCGCCACGCTGAGCGCCGGACGGGCGGCGGCGCTGCTGCCCGAGGCGGGCGGGGCGATCGTCCGGCACGAGTTCCCGCACCTGGGCGCGGTGCACCTGGTGCTGACCGGGCTGCTCGGGTCGGGCGGCTCGGCGAACCTGCGGGTCGACCAGATCGGCAAGTCCGTGGGGGAGTACCTGCGGGCCAAGCACGTGCCGGGTCCCCGGTGACCGGGCCGGTTGTGGACGGTGCTGCCGGGACCGGGCCGGCCGACGACCTCACCGCCCGGGTCCGCGCGGCCGTCGAGCACCCGGCCACCGGCGACGCGTTCGACCCGGCCGCCGCCCTGGACGGCCTGCTCGCCGGGACCGGGCTGTCCGCCGCCGACACCGGCGGCCGGATCGGCTTCGTCGGCGCCGATCCGGTGGTGCCCAGCGCGCTGCGGCTCGGCGGGGGAGCGGCCGTCGCGCTCGCCGCCAGGTCGGTCGGCGTCGCCGCGATCCACCGGGACCGCGGCGGCGACGGCCAGGACGTCACCGTGGACGTCCGGCGTGCACCGCACCGGCTCTGCCCGTTCTACGACCGGCGCTGGGAGCTGCTCAACGGCTACCCGGCGGCCAGCCCGGCGATCACCTCGCAGGCGCTCGGGTTCTCCTTCCACGAGACCCGGGACGGCCGCTGGGTGATGCCGCTCAACCCGTACCCGAAGCTGCGCCACGCCGCCGAGACGTTCCTCGGGGCGCCCGAGGCGGGCGTCGCCGACGCGATCCGCCGGTGGGACGCCGCGGAGCTGGAGGAGGCCGCGGCGGCGGCCGGGATCGTGCTGCCGATGGCCCGGACCCCGCAGGAATGGCTCGGCACCGCCCAGCACGCCGCGATCGCGGACACCCCGCCGATCACGCTGCGCCGGATCGGGGACGCCCCGCCCGAGCCGTTCCCGGTCCGCGGCCGCGCCGACCTGCCGCTGGACGGGCTGCGCGCGCTCGGCATGGGGCACGTGATCGCCGGGGCGGGCACCGGCCGGTCGCTCGCCCTGCACGGCGCCGACGTGCTGAACGTGTGGCGGCCCGACGAGTTCGAGCACGACACCACCTACGTCAGCGCGAACGTCGGCGTCCGCTCCTGCACGGTGGACCCGCGCTCGGCGGACGGCCGGGCGCTGCTGCGCGGGCTGCTCGCCGGCGCCGACGTGTTCCACGCCAACCGGCGGCCCGGCTACCTGGACTCGATCGGCCTGTCCGCCGCCGAGGCCGCGGCCGTGCGGCCGGGGATCGTGCACGCCACCACCACCCTGCACGGCCCGCACGGTCCGTGGGCGGACCGGATCGGCTTCGACCAGTCCGCCGGGACCCTGGTCGGGATGATGACGCTGGAGGGCGGCGGCGGGCGGCCGCGACTGTCCCCGATCCTGGTCGTCAACGACTACATCGTGTCCTGGCTGACCGCGACCGGGATCTGCGCGGCGCTGCGCAGGCGTGCGACCGAGGGCGGCTCGTGGGCGGTCGAGGTGTCGCTGGTGCGGGCCGCGCTGTGGATGCTGGAGCTCGGCGTGTTCGATCTCGGCTACGCGCGGGAGGTCGCCGGGACCGGGACGGAGCACGCCTACCCCGATCCGGAGACCTTCACCGCGTCCACCCCGCTCGGTCACTACCAGGGCGTCACCGACCAGGTGACGATGACGGCGACGCCCGGCGAGTACCGGACGGTGCTCGTGCCGCGCGGCTCGTCCCGCCCGGAGTGGCTGCCGCGCCCGGCCTGAGCGGGTACCCGGGCCTCCCGGCACCGCGCGGTGCGGCGAGCGCCGGTCGGCTCACCCGGGCCCGGGAGGGAGCTGGAGCTGGAGCCGGGGCGGGGGCCGGTGCCGGTGCCGGGGTCACGGTGCCGGTGTCGCCGGTGCCGCGGGGTCGCGGTGCTCGCCCTGCACGGTGCGGTTGTGCGAGGTGCCGTCGACCTGCGCCAGCACCCGGTGCGGCCGGATCCGGATCACGCCGGGCGCCCCGCCGCGGAACGGCCCGCCGGGTACCTCGCCGGGCAGCAGCTCGGCGGTGCCGCGCACCTCGACCCAGCGCGGCGACCAGCCGGGGCCGTCCCCGGTGTCGTCGACGACGAGCGCGACCCGCGGGTCGCGCCGCACGTTGCGCCACTTCTGGGTGGCCGGGTTGTCGATGCCACCGACGTCGATCGTGCCGTCCGGGTTCACCAGGTAGCCGACCGGGCGGATCTGCGGGCCGCCGTCCGGGCCGATGGTGGCGAGCCGGGCGAGCCGCCCGGTCCCGCGCAGGTATCCGAGCTCGCTGTCGCTGAAGATGCTCATGCGAGCGATCCTCGGAGGTGAACCCGGCTTCAGGTCAAGGGTTTCCGGGGCCGTCCCGGCGGTCGATCCGGGGGAGCGGGCGGGTGACGTCGGCGTCCGGGCCGCCGCCGCCGGGTGTGCCGGATCCCTCGGCGGGGCGGACCGGGCGCAGGAACCGGGTCTCCTCCTCGGCGGACACCGGGGCGGGCCCCGAAGACGACACCGGGGCGGGCCCCGAGTCGGTCACCGGGGCGGGCTCGGTGCGCGGCTCGACCCGGCGCTCCAGCACCATGATGCCGATCACGAGCGCGGTGCCGAGCAGCGCCGGGACCAGCATCGCGATCCAGCCCGGGTCCGGGGCCAGGACGCCGCGTGCGTCGTCCTGCCAGGGCCACAGCGCCCGCAGTGCACCCAGCAGCACGCCCACGATGATCACCATGAGGGTGCGGCGGTGGTGCTCCAGCAGCCACTGCAGCAGCGAGACGAAGGTGCCCAGCCCGACGATCGCGCCGAGCGCGAAGACCGCGATGTAGGCAATGTCGAACTCGGCGACCGCGCGCAGGGTGGGCTCGTAGAGTCCGAAGACCAGCAGCAGGAACGAGCCGGAGAAGCCGGGCAGTACCAGCGCGCTGATGGCGATGGCGGCGGCGAGCCCGATCAGGACGTACGGCGGCCGCCCGTCGCCCGCGGCCGGCGGCAGGCTGCTCACCAGGTACGTCACCGCGAAGGCGACGACCACGATCGACCACTCGCGCCAGCCGCGCAGCATCCCGGTGATCCGCAGCGGTACCGCGACCGAGGCGGCGACCATCCCGAAGAACACCGCCCGGGAGCCGACCGGATGCGCCTCGATCAGGTCGGGCAGCACCCGGGACGCCAGCACGACGGCCAGGATCATCCCGACCGCGACCGGCACCAGCAGGCCCCAGTCCAGCCGGCGGAGCTGCTCGCGCGGCCGGACGTCGCCGCCGGCCTGGCCGGGGAGCAGGCCGCGGACCGCGCCGACCAGGTGGCCGGCCTGGGCGATCAGCCGCTCATAGATCCCGACGACGAGGGCCATCGTCCCGCCACTGACGCCGGGGATCGTCTCGACGACACCGATCGCCGCGCCACGCGCGAGGTGGACTCCGGACTTACGCGACAACACGACGGGTCAGGCTACCGACCGGCGTTCGGGGACGAACCACTCGGGTGAGCAGGACCCGCCTGAACAGCGTGATTGCAGAACGGAACGGTACGCGGGGCGGGCATGCGGGAGGCCGGGACCGGGCGGCCGGCCAGGCTGCGGACCGGCCAGGCTGCGGACCGGAACGGGTGTGAACCGGCACGGCCGGGTACCTACGGTGGGACCGCAGACCCGTCCGGAGAGGACCGCATGACCCGCACGCACCGCACCCGCCCCGATCGTCGCACGGCCGGCCCGCCGCCGTCCGGTCTGCAGGGCGACGGCCGGGAGCTCGCCGCCCGGCTGCACGGCCTGGATGGCTCGGGCTACGGCGCCTACAGGGGTCTCACCGGGCGCTGGTCGTTCGACGGCGTCGAGCTGGCGGTCCGCAAGGTCCAGGCTGATCCGTTCGCGCCGCCGTCCCGGCTGCGGATCACCGTGCCCGCGGCGACCGCGGAGCTGCCCGCGGAGCTGTACCGGACCCCGGTGCGGGCCAGGGCGCTCGGCGGGTTCCTGCTCCGTGCGCTGCGCGCCGCCCTGCGCGACACCCCGCTGACGGTGGACGCCGGCGGCCAGGAGGTGCTGGAGCGCAGCGCGATCGGGATCGACCGGGAGTCCGGCGACGTCGTCGTCGAGCTAGGGATGCCGCTGCCGGGGCACGGCCGCCGGATCGCCGGGCACGCCGCCGCACGGACCCTGACCGACGACCTCCCCGCTGCGGTGCACAGCGCGCTGACCTGGACGAACGCTGACCGCGACCGGGCGGTGGAGTTCGTCGAGACGGTCGAGGACGCCGGCGCGCTGCGGGACGCGCTGCGCGCCGAGGGCCTGACCGGGTTCGTCGCCGACGGCGCCGTGCTGCCCCGCGCCTCCGGCATCGACGACCGCCCGCTGCGCGACGCCGTCCCGTTCGAGGCACCGGAGTCGCTGCGGGTCACCCTGCACACCCCGAACCGCGGCCCGGTGCGCGGGATGGGCTTCCCCGAGGGCGTCACGCTGATCGTCGGCGGCGGCTACCACGGTAAGTCCACCCTGCTGCGGGCGCTGGAGACCGGGGTGTACGACCACATCCCCGGCGACGGCCGGGAGCTCGTCGTGACCCGGCCGGACACCGTCTCGGTCCGTGCCGAGGACGAGCGGTCGGTGCAGCGGGTGGACGTCCGCGCGTTCGTCTCCGACCTGCCGTCCGGCCGGCCGACCGACGACTTCTCGACGCCGTCGGCGTCCGGCTCGACCTCGCAGGCCGCGTCGACGATGGAGGCACTCGAGTCCGGCGCCGACACGCTGCTCGTCGACGAGGACACCTCGGCGACCAACGTGATGATCCGGGACGCCCGGATGCGCGAGCTGATCTCGGCCGAGCCGCTGGTGCCGTTCGTCGACCGGGTCCGCCCACTGCACCGCGAGCACGGCGTGTCCACGGTGCTGGTGATGGGCGGCTCCGGGGACTACCTGGACCGGGCCGACACGGTGATCCTGCTGCAGGACTACCGGGTCACCGAGGTCACCGGGCGGGCCCGGGAGATCGCCGGAGTGGCGCCGGGCGCCGACGACGCCGGCTTCCCCGCGTTCGGGCACCGGGTGTTCGATCCGGCGAGCGTCGATCCGCAGGTCCGCGGGCGCCGCAAGATCACCGCCCGCGGCCGCGGCCGGCTCACCTTCGGCGCCGAGGACATCGACCTGTCCGCGGTGTCCCAGCTGGCCGACCCGTCGCAGACCACCGGCATCGGGCTGGCCCTGGCGCACCTGACGCTGGACGGCGTCACCCTCGCCGAGGCACTCGACCGGCTCGACGACGACCTGCGGCGCGACGGTACCGCCGCGATCGCGCACGGCACGCTCGCCGACTTCGCGGTGCCCCGCCGGCACGAGGTCGCGGCGGCCCTGAACCGGTTGCGCTCCGCCCGGGTGACCGGCCACCGTCGTCAGAACGCTCCGCGATCCTGACCAACGGGTGACCGGCTGATTCCATCGGGTGACACCGGGAACCGGGCGGACCGCACGGCCGACCCCTCCCGACGGCGCGGATGTCCGTCCGCGCGCCGTCCGAGAGGGGAGCACCCGCATGCGTCACATCGCCACCTTCTGCGGCAGCTGCAACTGCGGCTGCCCCGAGCTCTACGTCGACGAGGCCGCCGCCCCGGAGAAGCGGATCGTGATCACCGACGACTTCGGGCAGCGGATCCAGATGAGCGTCGACCAGTTCTCGGACCTGGTGGCCTCGGCCCGCGACGGCGTGCTGGACCAGGTGGTGTCCGCCTGACCGGGCCGGTCAGGCCAGCCACTCCAGGGCGGCGGCCGCCGTCCACGGGCGTGGCTGCCCAGCGCCTCACCGGTGAAGGGCCCGCTCGGAACCGGGCGGCGGCGATGCGGCGCTGCTCGGCGGCGTGTCGTCCGGCCTGCCGAACTCGTCGCAGGTGCCGGCCGGTGTCCCGGCCGCGGCGGCGAGCACCGCGGACAAGGACGCGTCGCGCACCCGGAAGTCGACGTCGAGCCGGTCGCGGCGTCGTCGTAGCCGACCGAGCGCATCTGCTCGACCGGCCACAGGTAGCGGTCGTACTCGGTGTCGGTGGGGCGCTCCCCGGCCGAACCGACGTGCAGCACGTCGCGGCGCCGGTAGGGCGGCAGCGGGCCGGGCGTGATCCGGGCGTAGTGGCCGTCCCAGCACGGCGAGTTGTCGAACCCGGACTCCCAGCTGTGGTGGATCTCCACCAGCCCGGCGCCGTCCGGGTCCCGCGCGGAGGCCAGCCACCGGTGCCAGGCGAGCCAGCCGTCCAGCGAGCCGGCGACCAGCCGTTCGCCTCGGCGGCGTCCGCGCCGCCGTTCTCCCGGCGGTGGTGCTCACGAGGGTCGGTTCTCCACCAGATGGGCGGGGGCGGGCAGGTCCGTCCCGGCCACGTCGATCCGGTCGCCGTCCGGGGTGAGCGTCGCGGCCAGGAAGTTCATCGGCGGGGAGCCGAGGAAGCCGCCGACAAACTTCTCGGACGGGGTGTCGTAGACGGCCAGCGGATCGCCGAGCTGCACGATCCGGCCGGAACGCATGACGGCCACACCCGGTCGCCCAGCGACAGCGCCTCGCCCTGGTCGTGGGTGACGTACACGGTGGTGACGCCGAGGTCCTGGACGATCTTCTTCAGGACGCGGTCAGCGAGCGCGCCCGGCCGGTCGTGGACGCGAGCACGCTGGGCCCGCGGGCCATCCCGCTCGGGCTGGCCCGGCTGGTCGCCCGCACGGTGTTCGCGCCTGAGGCGGTCGACCGGCTGGTCGCCGGCTGAGCCGGACCGGTCCCGGGGGACTCAGCGGCCGGCCGGCTCCGGCAGGGCCGCCGCCAGGTCGATCAGCCGGTCCCGCAGCGGCGCGGCCCGCTCGGCGAACCCGGCCTGCGCCCTGGCGTACCCGGCCCGGCCCTCGGCGGTCTCGATCCGCACCGGGGTGAACCCGTGCGCGGCCAGATCGTAGGGGCTGGCCCGCATGTCCAGCTCGCGGACGTCCGCGGCCAGCTCGAAGCAGTCCGCGACCAGCTCCGACGGGACCGCCGGGGCCAGCTTGTAGGCCCACTTGTAGAGGTCCATCGTGGCGTGCAGGCAGCCCGGCTGCTCCAGCTCGGCCTGGGTCTCCCGGGTCGGGGTCAGCGTGTTGCGCGGGGCGGCGGCCTCGGTGAAGAACCGGTGGGCGTCGAAGTGCGAGCAGCTGATCCGCTGCGACTCCACGACGGCGTCGGTGCCGGCCGCGCCCAGCCGCAGCGGCACCGACCCGTGCCGCGGCCGCTCGGTGCGGTAGACCATCGCCCACTCGTGCAGGCCGAAACAGGCCAGCCGCGGTTCCCGGGACCGGGTAGCGGTGAGCAGCCGGTGCACGAACGCGGCGGTGCCGCGCAGCCGCGGCGGCAGCGCGGCCGGATCGAGCAGCACCCCGCCGTCGGTGCGCCGGTAGCCGGGCCGGTCCAGGAAGCCGTCCGCGCCGTCCCCGGTGAGCAGCACTCCGGGGCCCGGGTCCCAGCGCTCAAGCTGCGCCGGCCGGTGCGAGTAGTAGGTGAACAGGAAGTCCCACACCGGATGCGGCTCGCCGCGCCGGCGGCGCTCCCGGTGCTGTCCGGTCCAGGCGGCGACCCGCCGCCGGTGCGCCTCGGCGCGGGCCCGCCATCCGGGCCCGTCCAGCACCTCGGTCGGCTCGGCCACGGTGCCGACGGTACGGGCCCCGATGGTCCGGCCGGTGTTCAGGGCGGGGCGGTGTTCAGGGCGGGGCGTCCGGGGCGTGCGTGGCGTCCCGGACGGTCCCGACGAACGCCTCGGTGACGTCCTCCAGGGTGACCACGCCGACCGTGCGGTCCCGGTCGTCGACGGCCCGCGCCAGGTGCGCCCTGGCCTCGCGCATGATCGTGAGTGCCTCGTCCAGCCGGGCCCCGACCGGCACCGGCGGCAGCGCGCGCACCCGCTGCGGCGGGATGGTGGCGGCGTCCGCGTCGGCGAGATCCAGCACGTCCTTGACGTGCAGGTAGCCGGTCAGCCTGCCGTGCGCGTTGCGGACCGGGAACCGGGAGAACCCGGTGCGGCCGACGGCCGCGGTGAGCGCCCCGACGGTGGGCGAGCCGTCCAGGCAGACCAGGTCGTCCAGGCCGACGACCAGCCCGTCGACGTCGGCGACGGTCGACTCGGCGGAGGCGAGCGTGCGGCCGATCCGGGCGGACTCGTCGTCGTCGAGCAGGCCCTCACGGCGTGCGTCGTCGATCATCTCGGACAGCTCGCCGGAGGTGAACGCGGTCTCCAGCTCGTCCTTCGGGGTCACCCCGGCCAGCCGCAGCGTCCCGTTCGCGATCCGGTTGAGCAGCTCGACGAACGGCCGCGCCAGCGCCGTCCACACCAGGAACGCCGGGACCAGCACGATCGCCGCCCGCTCCGGCCCGGCGATGGCGATGTTCTTGGGCACCATCTCGCCGAGCAGCATGTGCGCGACCACCACGAGCAGCAGCGAGATCCCGAACGCGATCGGGTACGCGAGCGCGGCGGGCACCCCGAGCGCGGCCAGCGGGCCGTCGATCAGGTGCGCCACCGCCGGTTCCCCGAGCCGCCCGAGCAGCAGCGACGCGATCGTGATGCCCAGCTGGGACGCGGCCAGCATCCGGGACAGGTCGTGCGCGGAGTCGAGCACCGTGCGGGCGCCCGCCGAGCCGGCCTCGGCCATCGCCTCCAGCCGGTCCTTCCGGGCGGAGATCAGGGCGAACTCGGCGGCGACGAAGAACGCGTTCGCCCCGAGCAGCGCGATCGCCGCGAGCAGCGCCAGCAGGTCCCCGGTGCTCACGACGGCTGCACCGGCTCGCGGACGAGGCGGATTTCGGCGACCCGGTTCCGGGTGCGGCGCAGCACGGTCAGCCGCCAGCCGTCGCGCACCAGGTCGTCGCCGGCGTCCGGGATCCGGCCGAGCTCGGCGAGCACCAGCCCGGCCAGGGTCTCGTAGCCGCCCGCCGGCATCCGGAAGCCGGTCGCGGCGAGCACCTCGTCGGGCCGCATGAGCCCGGACAGCACCCAGCCGTCGCCGAGCCTGCGGACCCGGACCTGCTCGGCGCGGTCGTGCTCGTCGCGGACGTCACCGACGATCTCCTCCACCAGGTCCTCCATGGTGACCAGCCCGGCGGTGCCGCCGTACTCGTCGACGACCACCGCGGTCTGCAGGCCGGCCGCGCGCAACCGGGTCATCAGCAGGTCCCCGTCCAGCGACGACGGCACCGTCTCCACCGGCCGGGCCAGCTCGCGCGCCCGGGTGGACGCCCGCTCGGCGGCCGGCACCGAGAACGCCTGCTTGACGTGCACCAGGCCGAGCGGGACGTCCGGGTCGCCGTCGACCACCGGGAACCGGGAGAAACCGGAGCGCCGGGCCAGCGCGACCAGGTCGGACACCGTGCCGTCGGCGTCGATCGTCTCCACCCGGGGCCGCGGCGTCATCAGGTCGCCCGCGGTGCGGTCGGTGAACCGCAGCGACCGGTCCAGCAGCGCGGCGGTGGCCGGATCGAGGCTGCCGCTGGCGGCACTCGCCCGGACCAGCGAGCTCAGCTCGTCGGGGGAGCGGGCCGAGCGCAGCTCCTCGGCGGGTTCCACGCCGAGCCGCTGCACGATCGCGTTCGCCGCCGTGTTGAGCCCGGTGATCAGCGGCCGGAACACCGACGCGAACCCGGCCTGCAGCCAGACCACCGCCCGGGCGACCTCCAGCGGGTGCGCGATCGCCAGGTTCTTGGGGACCAGCTCGCCGAACACCATCGACAGCACGGTGGCCACCACCAGCGACAGCGCGGTCGCCGAGCCGGACGCCCAGCCGCCGGGCAGCCCGATCGCCTCCAGCACCGGGCGGATCAGGCCGGCGATCACCGGCTCGGCGATGTAGCCGGTGGCCAGGGTGGTCGCGGTGATGCCGAGCTGGCAGCCGGAGAGCTGGAAGGACAGGGTCGCGTGGGCGCGCCGGACGGCCCGGGTGCGGCGGTCGCCGAGCCGGGCGACGGCGGACTCGATCCGGCTGCGCTCCAGCGCGGTCAGCGAGAACTCGGACGCGACCGACACCGCGGTCCCCAGCGTGAGCACCGGCACGGCGAGCAGGCCGAGCAACGAGAGCAGGACGGTCACCGGGGACACTCCGGACGGCGGGTGCGGGCTGCAACGGTGCACGACGATACGGAGCGGCCGCGGGCGGCGCGCGGCGGGAGCTGCGAGTGATGTCACGCCGTACGGGAACCGATCGGGGGCTAGGTTGGTCAGCCATGACCACGGCGACGACGCCCCCGTCCGCGACACCGGGACCCGATCCCGGCGGGTCGCCCCTGGCCGGTCGCCGCGTGCTGGTCAGCGGCGCGTCGGCCGGGATCGGCGAGGCGACCGCGCGGGCGCTCGCCGCCCGGGGTGCCCGGGTCGGGCTGCTGGCCCGCCGGGCCGACCGGCTCGGCGCGCTGGCCGACGAGCTGCCCGGTGCGGTCGCGGTGCCGGTCGATCTCACCGACGACGACGCCGTGCCGGCCGCGGTCGGCACGGCGGCCGCCGCGCTGGGCGGGCTGGACGCGCTGGTGAACGCGGCCGGGGTGTTCCACGCCGGCGAGGTCGCCCCGGCTGCGGGGGAGCAGCCGATGGCGTCCCCGCAGGACTGGCGGCGGATGTTCGACCTGAACGTGGTGGCGCTGCTGGTGCTCACCCGGTCCGCCGCGCCGTACCTGGTGGCGGGCACCGATCCGGCGGTGGTGTCGATCTCGTCGATGTCCGGGCGCCGGGTGCCGACCGCCGCGGGCGCCGTCTACGCGGCGTCCAAGCACGCGGTGCACGCGGTGTCCGAGGGCCTGCGGATGGAGCTGGCCCCGCGCGGCGTGCGGGTCACCACGGTCTCGCCCGGGTTCGTGCGCACCGGGATCGTCGACGACTGGCCGGACGGGCCGCTGCGGGACCGCTACGCCGAGCGGCTGGCCGCGGTCGGGCTGGACCCGGCCGTCGTCGCCGACGCGGTGGTGCACATCCTGTCCAGCCCGGCGCAGGTCGTCGAGTACGCCCTGACCTCGGTGACCCAGTGACGGCGGCGGCGTCCGACCCGGCCCCGCAGTACCGGGGGCGAAAACCGTCCGGCCTGGCGAAGGGCAGCGCGTCGCCGTTCGTCGACTTCGACCGGCGCTCGTGGTCGCAGCTGGCGTCGTCGACCCGGGTCCCGCTGTCCGCCGAGGAGCTCGACCGGCTGCGCAGCTTCGGCGACTTCGTCGATCTCGACGAGGTCCGCGAGGTCTACCTGCCGCTGTCGCGGCTGCTGAACCTGCACGTCGAGGAGGGCGGCCGGCTCTACCGCGCCTACCGCCGGTTCCTCGGCGCGGCCAGCGCCCGCACGCCGTTCGTGATCGGCATCGCCGGCTCGGTCTCGGTCGGCAAGTCGACCACCGCGCGGCTGCTGCAGCTGCTGCTGGCCCGCTCGCCGGAGCACCCGAACGTCGAGCTGGTCACCACCGACGGCTTCCTGTACCCGAACGCCGAGCTGGAGCGGCGCGGCCTGATGGAGCGCAAGGGCTTCCCGGAGTCCTACGACCGCCGCAAGCTGCTGCGGTTCGTCTCGGAGATCAAGGGCGGCCGGCCCGAGGTGACGGCGCCGGTGTACTCGCACCTGGTCTACGACATCGTGCCGGACGCCCGGCTGGTCGTCCGCAGCCCGGACATCCTGATCATCGAGGGGCTGAACGTGCTGCAGCCCGCGGTGGCCGGTGCGCTGACGGTGTCGGACTTCATCGACTTCTCGGTCTACGTCGACGCCGCCACCGCGGACGTCCGGCGCTGGTACGTGGAGCGGTTCCTGCGGCTGCGGGGGACCGCGTTCCGGGATCCGCAGTCCTACTTCCGGCGCTACGCCGAGCTGGACCACGACGCCGCGGTGGCCCGCGCGGAGACGATCTGGGCGTCGATCAACGCGCCGAACCTGGAGCAGAACATCCTGCCGACCCGGTCGAGGGCCAGCCTGGTGCTGACCAAGGGGCCCGACCACAACGTCACCCGGGTGCGGCTGCGCAAGCTCTGACCAGCGCGTCGGTGCAGGCGGCGATGTTCGCGGCCGAGCAGGTCTCGTCGGTGACGTGCGCCAGCTCCGGGTCGCCGGGCCCGCAGACCAGCACCGCGCAGTCCCGGCCGCCGGTGCCGAGCCGCGACGCCAGCACCGAGGCGTCGGTGAAGTAGGTCGCGAACTCCGCGGCGCCGCCGCTGTGGCCCAGCTCCCGGGCGGCCGGCGCGGCGCGCGGATCGGCCGGGTCGGTGCCGATCGCCGGCAGGTCGATCATCGTGTAGGTCCGGAGGTGCCCGGTGTCCCCGGCGAGCCCGGCGACGACGGCGCGGGCGGCGCCGGCGTCGAACCCGGGGACCAGCCGCAGGTCCAGCTCCAGCTCGGCGTGATCGGGCACCAGGTTCGGCTGGGTGCCCGACCGCAGCACGCCCGGGTTGCAGGTGGCCGGGCCGTGCGTGGGGCTGACCGGCCAGCCGTCGTGGTCGTGCAGCCGGGTCGCGGCGCGGGCCAGCGTGACGAGCGCGTTGCGGCCCAGCTCGGGGCGCGAGCCGTGCGCGGAGACCCCGGCGGCGGTCAGCCGCAGCCACAGCACGCCCTTGTGGCCGTGCAGCACCCGGTTCGACGTCGGTTCGGCGACCAGCAGCAGCGGCGACGGCTCGAGATCGGTGAGGGTGCGCGCGCCGTCGCCACCGGTCTCCTCGCCGAAGGTGAACACCAGCTGCAGCCCGACGTCCGGCCCGCTGCGCAGCGCGGCGACGGTGATCGCGGCGACGCCGCCCTTCATGTCGGTGGACCCGCGCCCGCGCAGCCGCCCGTCGACGACGTCGCCGGCGTGCGGATCGAACGACCAGCCGGCGGGATCGGCCGGGACGGTGTCCAGGTGCCCGGTCAGCGTGGTCGGCGGGCCGGCGCCGCGGCGGGCCACCAGGTTCGCCCGGCCCGGCTCGGGCTCGGTCACCCGCACCGCGAAGCCGCCGTCGGCGAGGAGATCGGCGAGCAGGTCGGCGGCGACCCGCTCACCTCCGCCGCGGGTGTCCAGGGCGACCAGCCGTCCGGCGAGATCGACGGGATCGTGCACGCTCTCTCCTCTCGTTCCGTTCACCGGCTGTGACACGTGGCGAGGCCGGTGCCGTCGCTCCGTGTCCGGCTGGCAGGATGTCCGGATGGGAGCTGACTCCGGCGGCGGGACCGTGACCGGCGGCGTGGAGACCCGGGACGACGAGCTCGCCGCCCGGTTGCGGCTGGTGGTCGGGCGGCTCAACCGGCGGATCAGGATCGACGGCAGCGAGACGCTGCCGCCCCTGCAGCTGTCCACCCTGGTCACCGTCGAGCAGCACGGGCCGCTGCGGCTCTCCGAGCTGGCCCGGCGCGAGGGCGTCACGGCGCCGACCATGTCCCGGGTGCTGTCCGCGCTCGACGAGCAGGGCATGGTGGAGCGGGCCGCCGACCCGGGCGACGCGCGGGGCGTGCTGATCAGCATCGCCGGCACCGGCCGGGCCTGCCTGCAGGAGATCCGCAGCCACCGCACCGCGCTGATCGCGCGGCGGCTGGACCGGCTCGACTCCGCGCAGCGCGCGGCGCTGGTCGCGGCGCTGCCCGCGCTGGAGGCGCTGCTCGTGCCGGACGAGGACTGACCCACCGGGTCCGCCGCCCGGCGGCACCGGATCAGGCCGGCTCGCCGTCGACCGTCACGGTGATCTCCGAGCCGTCGTCCCGGCGGCCGCCGGTGGTGCAGCGCAGTCCGGCGATCCGGGCGGACTCCGGCAGCGGGTCCGGGTAGTGCCAGAACGCGTCCGCCAGCCGAACGCCGGACGGCAGCTCCGCGTGCTCGTAGGCGGCCTCGCCCTTGTACGGGCACCGGGTCCGGGTGTCGGCGGGGGAGAGGTCCACCGTGATGTCCGACGGTGGCAGGTACCAGCGGTTGGGCAGGCCCGTCTCGGAGAGCACCAGCGGGCGGTGCGACTCGGCGAGCACGGTGCGGAGGCCGTCGGCCGCGACGTGCGCGACCACGACGTGCCGCCCGGTCGGCCGGACGTCGACCCGGGTGTAGGGGTCGGTGAGGTGGGCGAAGACCTGCTCGTCCTCGTCGTACCAGGCGTCGGCGGCGCTCCAGTAGAGGGCGGCCAGCCCGCGCAGCCAGTCCGCGGCAGGCACCGGCTCCGGGTAGTGCCAGACGGCGTCGGGGACGGTCCGGTCGCCCACCCGCAGTGAGCGGTAGGCGGCGTCGCCCTTGAACGGGCAGTGCGTCGTGTGCGCGCTCGTCACCAGCGTCGACGCGTCCAGGTCCGCCTCGGGGACGTAGAGCACCGGCAGCAGGTTCGACTCGTGCAGCAGGAACCCGCGCCGGGTGTCGAGCACGGTCCGGCCGGCCAGCTCGGCCCGGACCCGCCGCGGGAACGGGTGCAACAGCAGCTTGTGCGCCGGACCGTCGAGGGCGTAGTTGACCGTCGCCGGCGCGTGCGGCGACAGTGGTCCGTCGGATCGGGTGAGGCCCATCGGCGGTCCTCTCGTCGGGGGTCCCCTCACCGAACCAGAGGTCCGCTGCCGGGGCCACGCGAGAAAACCGAGCAGGTATCGCGATTAGCCCGAACAGGCCAACGCATGCAAGGAACCTTTCGATCCTCTTACATGATTGCGAACCCGAACATTGCGATCCGCAACGTGTGTAGCATTCGAAACATGACGGAACGTCCGATTGGCCCGATTGACGACGACATGACCGTTGGCAGTGTCGCCACGGCCGAGCGCGACGACCTCGACGCCGTCGAGCGCTCCAACCGATCCGAGGACTCGCTGCAGTCGCTGGAGAAGCAGATCACCCTGCTCGTGCGGCGCACCATGGAGTCGGTGTGGGCACACGGTTACGGCTCCAACGAGGCCGTGGACCGCTACACCTACCCGGTCCTGATGCTGCTCGACGACGAGGGCGCGCTCTCCCTCACCGCCCTGACCGGCAAGCTCGGCGTCAGCAAGCCGACCGCCAGCCGCCAGGTCTCCCGGCTCTCCCGGGCCGGCCTGGTCGAGGTCTCCCCGCACGAGCGCGACCCGCGCTCGGTCAGCGTCGAGCTCACCCCGGCCGGGATGGCCGCCCGCGAGCAGGTCCGGGCCGCGCGCCTGGCACCGCTGCGCGACGTGATCGCGCACTGGCCGGACTCCGACCGGGAGTCGCTGGCCGGGCTGCTCGACCGCTTCAACACCGATCTCGACCTGTTCCTGCGCTGATCCGCCCGCCGTTCCCACCGGTCGTACTGCTGCGCGCGGTGCGCGGACCGTCCGCCACCCGTGTGATGCCATAGTGGGGGGTCCGGCCGGTCCGCCGTCCGGAGTCGGCGGAACCGGTGACGAGGGGTAGGTGCGGGCGTGGACGCGCTGGTGGCGCTCGTCGCCGGGGTGCTGAACGGTATCCGGGATCTCGGCATCCCGGACGTCTGTCCCGGCGACTGGGCGTGGTCGGTCACCGCCCTCGGCGTGCTGGCCGGTCTGCTGCCCACCGCGGGGGCCGCGGTCGTCGCGCTGATCCGCCGCCGGATCGGCTCCGGCTCGTCGTCCGGGTACGGCGTCGCCGAGTCGGTGCTGATCGGCGGGATCGGCGTGCTGGCGGCCGGCCTGCTCCCGCTCGCCGTGTTCGTCGGGGCCGGCGGGGTGTTCGCCCGGGCCACCGCGGGTGACCCGGTGGTGCCCGGGCTGTCCGCCTCGGCGACCGACTCGATCCGGGTGACGACCTGCGAGATCGTCGGCACCCAGAGCAGCTACCTGGGCCGGGGCAGCGTCGCCGGTGCGATCGGTGGCGGGGACGTCGTCACCTCGGTGGCGGCCGTCGTGCTGCTCGGGATCGTGCCGCTGCTGGCGGTCATGCTGGTCGCCGTCCAGGCCCGCACCGCGCTGCGCCGCGGGCCGCGCTGGCCCGCCAAGTTCTTCTGGCTGCCGCTGTTCTCGCTGATCGTGCTGACCGCGGCCGTCCCGGCCGGGACCGCCGAGCACCTGTGGGTCGGCATCCTCGGCGGCAGCCTGCTCGGCGTGCTGGTCGTCCCGATGTTCCCGCCCCCGTCCCGGGCCCGGATCGACCGGATCCGGGACGCCCGGGACGCGCCGCCGGAGCCGCGGCCCGTGCCGACCGGCTCGTCGCGGGCCGGGCGGGGCCCCGGATCGTCGGCGGCTCCGCAGGTCAGCGCCACGCCGAGCGTCGCGGAGCGGTTGGCCGAGCGGTTCTCCCGCCGGGAGCCGCAGGCCCCGGCCGAGGTGCCGGCGCGCTCCGGCGCCCCGTCGGTGGAGCAGGCCGCGCCCTACGTCGGCTTCGGGGCGCCGTCCACCGGCGCGCGTCCACCGTCCGGCCGGGTCCCCGGCGCGCTCGCCCCCGGCTCGCCCCCGGCCGGCCGTCCGCCGTCCGCACCGGCGGCGCACCCCCCGTCCGGCCCCGCCGGGCATCCCGCGGCCGGCCCGCTGCGCGGTCCGCGCTCCGGCGGCCCCTACCCGCCGCCGCCCGGCCCGCCCCGCCGGCCGACGCTGGTCGCGCCGGTCCCCGGCGGACCGCCCCGTGCGCCGCGGTTCCGGCTGCTCAAGCGGCTCGGCGCGGGCGGCTTCGGCGGCGTCTGGCTGGCCCACGACGCCAAGCTCGGGCACACCGTGGCCGTCAAGTCGGCGCACGCCGCCGATCCGGAGACCGAGGAACGGATCCGCCGCGAGGCGGCCGCCCTCGGGTCGATGCGCCATCCCTGCTGCGTCGAGATCTACGACCTGCTGCACGCGTCGTCGGATCCCGGCCTGCGCGGGATGGACGGGCTGGTGATCGTGATGCAGTACGTGGACGGGATGTCGCTGGGCCAGCTGGTCGGCGAGCGCGGCACGCTCGACGACATCTCCGCCGCCCGCATCTGGACCGGCATCGCGGGGGCGCTGGACACCGCGCACCGCTCCGGGGTGCTGCACCGCGACATCAAGCCCGGCAACATCGTCGTCGACCCGCAGGGGCACCCGCACCTGATCGACTTCGGGATCGCCCGCAAGCAGGGCGACTCGACGCTGACCCAGACCGGGTACGTGCTCGGCACGCCCGACTACCTCGCCCCGGAGACGGCCGCCGGGAAGCCGGCGTCGCCGTCGTCGGACGGCTGGCAGCTGGCGGCCGCGGTGTCGTTCGCGCTGAGCGGGCAGCCGCCGCGCGGCGAGTCCGGCGACGCCGTCGCCGGACTCCGGGCGGCCGCCGCCGGCGCCAAGCTGACCCACCTGCCCAGCCGCACCGCCCACCTGTCGCTGCTCAAGCAGGCGCTGCGGACCGAGCCGCACCGGCGGCCGGAGCTGAGCACGGTCCGGTCGAAGCTGGACGGGTGGCTGCAGCGGCAGGGGTACCGCTCGGACGGGCCGGTCACCGCGGTGTTCGACCGGCGCTGAGGGCGGTCCCGCTCAGCCGGTGCCGGCCCGCGCCCGGGCCGGCAGGACCGCCGTGGCCGGCCGGATCAGGCCGGTGCCCCGGTCACGGCGCGCAGCCCGGCGTCGAAGTGCGACATGACCTCGTCGACGAGCTCGGGGAGGTCCGGGTCCCGCGGGTCGGCGCCGTGGTCGCCGAGCCAGTGCTGCACGGCCACCCGCAGCCCGGTCACCGCCGCCGCGGCGACCAGCACCGGGTACAGGTCACGGGCCGGATCGGCCCCGGTGCGGGCGACGACGGCCTCGGCCAGCGCCTGCTCCTGGGCCACGTACGCGGCGAGCTGGTGGGCCAGCAGCGTGGGGTGCCCGCGCAGCACCCGCATCCGCAGCACCCGCTGCCGGTGCTCCGGATCGGCGACGACGGCGCGCAGGGCGTGCCGCAGCGACTCGGGGACCGGCTCGTCGGCCGGGCGGGCGGTGAACGCCTCGACCAGCACGTCGGTCGAGGCGGCGTTGCCCGCGACGACCGCCTCCTCCTTCGAGGTGAAGTAGTTGAAGAAGGTGCGCGGGGCGACGTCGGCGGCGTCGGCGATCTGCTCGACCGTGACGTGCTCCAGGCCGCGTTCGCTGCACAGGCGCAGCGCCGCCGACGCGATCGCCGTCCGGGTGGCGGCCTTCTTGCGCTCCCGGCGGCCGGGGACGGCGTCAGCCACGGTCGGCCCCCACGTTCTCCCGGGCCGGCGGATCGATCACGGACACGATCTCCGGCCGTTCCCGGCCGTCGCCGGGCTCGATGTCGACGTCGAGGCGCAGTCCCTCCTGCGGCACCGTCACCCGGTGCGCGGCCGGCCTGCCCTCCCACCGGTAGACGGTGGACACCGTGCCGGTGGCCACGCAGAGCCGGTAGCGGCCGTCGGCGTCGGCGCGGGTGCTGCCGAGCTCGGCGCCGTTCCGGTCGAGCACGGTCAGCACGGCGCCGCCGGCCGGGGCGCCGTCGGCGCGGACCACGCCGTGCAGCACCGGGCCCGGCGCGTCGCCGTGGGTCGGCTCGGCGGGCAGGTCGAGGGTGTCGCGCAGCGGGACCTCGCGCAGGGCGAGGATCGCCAGCAGCGCCAGGAAGGCCAGCGGCGCGGCCACCAGGAAGATCATCGCGGTGGCGTGGCCGTAGGACTCCATCACGATCGCGCGCACCGGCTCCGGCAGCTCGGCCAGGTTCGGGACCTGCCCGCCGCTCACCGGCCCGGCCCCGTCGGCGAGACCGGCGTCGGCCAGGCCGGCGGCGGTCCGGCTGCCGACCACCGACGCCAGCAGCGCGCCCAGCCCGGCGACGCCTGCCGAGCCGCCGAGCGACCGGAAGAAGGTCACCGTGGAGCTGGCCGAGCCCATGTGCCGCAGCGCCACCGTGTTCTGCACCGCGAGGACGAGGTTCTGCTGGGTGGCGCCGACGCCGAGGCCGACCAGCGCCATCGTGAGCGCCACCTGCCAGTACGGCACCGTCGAGGAGATCACCGCGCCGCCGAGCGCCAGGCCCGCCGTCAGCAGCACGCCGCCGCCGACCAGGTAGCGCTTCCAGGCGCCGTAGCGGGTGATCAGCTGCCCGGCGACGGTCGAGGCGAGGAACATGCCGCCGATCATCGGCAGGGTCAGGAACCCGGCCTCGGTGGCGGTCGCGCCGCGCGCCAGCTGGAAGTACTGGGACAGGAAGATCGTGGAGCCGAACATCGCGACGCCGACGAACAGGCTCGCGACGGTCGCCAGGACCACGGTGCGCTCCCGGAACAGGAACGGCGGCACCACCGGCTCCTTCGCCCGCCGCTCGACGACGACGGTCAGCGCCAGCAGCACGATCCCGCCCGCGATCAGCCCGATCGAGATCGGCGAGGTCCAGGCGAACTGCTTGCCGGCCAGCGACATCCACAGCAGCAGCGCGGAGACGCCTGCGGCGATGAGCAGCGCGCCGAGGTAGTCGATGGAGACGTCGTCGCGCTTCTCGGTGGGGACGTTCAGCGTGCGCTGCAGCACGACCATCGCGATCGCGGCGAGCGGGACGCCGACGAAGAAGCACCAGCGCCAGCCCAGCGGCGAGTCGACGATGACCCCGCCCAGCAGCGGGCCGCCGACGACCGCCAGCGACATGATGGCCGAGAGGTAGCCCATGTACCGGCCGCGCTCGCGCGGGGTGATGATCGCCGCGATGACCACCTGGGTCAGCGCCTGCAGGCCGCCCATCCCGAGCCCCTGCAGCACCCGGAAGCCGATCAGCTGGGACGTCGAGACCGCCAGCCCGCACAGCAGCGAGCCGATCAGGAAGATCCCGATCGCCGCCTGGACCAGCAGCTTCTTGGAGTAGAGGTCGGCCAGCTTGCCCCAGATCGGGGTGGACGCCGTCATTGCCAGCAGGGCCGCCGAGACCACCCAGGTGTACTCGGCCTGGGTGCCACCGAGATCGCCGAGGATCCGGGGGAGCGCGTTCGAGACGATCGTGCTGGACAGCACGCCGACGAACAGGGCCATGAGCAGGCCGGTCAGCGGGAGCACCACGGTCCGGCGGTGGGTGGCCGCCTCCTCCGGGGAGCGGGTAGTTGACGTCACACAACGATTCTACGCGAGAATCGTGCAGTGAGTGCAAGTTTGCCGACCGTGCTTCCGCGCACACCGGGCACCGGTGCTCAGGGCGCGGGCAGCTCCACCACGACCGTGCTGCCCGCCCCGGGCGAGCTGCGCACGGTGACCCGGCCGCCCGCGTCCTCGGCCGCCCGGCGGACCAGCGGGAGGCCGACGTGGCCCGGTGCGGGATGCGCGTCGGGATCGAATCCGGTGCCGTCGTCGGACACGGTGAGCCGGGCCCGCCCGCCCGGCCCGCCCGACACGGCCAGCTGCACGGTGATCCGGTCCGCCGCGGCGTGCGTCCGCGCGTTGCGCAGCAGCTCGCCCGCCATCCGGTGCAGCAGCACCGCGGTCCGGTCGCCCAGCCCGTCGGTGGCGCCGGTCTCGACCGCGGCGACCGGCTCACCGGCCGCCGCGAGCGCCCGCAGCGCGGCGGGCAGCCCGGCCGCGTCGATCTCGTCGGGCAGCAGCTCGTCGAGCACCGAGCGGATCCGGGTCATCCCGTCGCCGACGCTCTCCCGCGCCCGGGACAGCAGCTCCGGGCGGGCCGGGGCGAGATCCAGCATCATCCCGGCCGAGGCGAGACCGGGCAGGACGTCGTCGTGCAGCCGGCGGGCCAGGTCGCGGCGGGCCAGCTCGCCCGCGGCCAGCCCGTAGAGCGCCGCGTCCCGGCGCTCGGCCCGCTCCCGGTCCCGGCGGCGGGCCAGCGCGACCGACATCGGCAGCACCGCCAGCGCCACCGCCAGCAGGCCGGCGATCACCGGCGGCACCAGCAGGCCGAGCGCCCGGATGGTGGCCCCGGTGACGTCGACCGGGACGTAGACCTCCAGCCGGGCCGGCCGGCCGGCCGCGTCGGTGAAGCCGAGGAACACCTCGCGCTGGCTCGGGCCCTGCTCGTAGCGGTGCTCGTCGTCGGCCGGGACGGCGAGCACGACGGCCGCGCCGCCGTCCAGCCGGGCGGCGAGATCGGGATCGAACCGCCGGGTCAGGCCCTCGACCTTCGGCTCGTCGGAGAACACCACCCGCGCCGACGGCCCCTCGACCAGCCACACCTTGACCCGGCTTACCATCCCGACGGTGCGGAACGGGGCGACGTCCTCCAGCAGCCGCTTGCGCGCCTCCGGCCCGGCGGCGGCCAGGTCGCGGTCCGCCAGCGGCACGACGACGGCCGCCGCGACCCGGTGCGAGACCTGCTCGGCCCGCCGTTCCGCCTCGTCGTGCGCGAGCCACCACACGCCGGCCACGACCAGCGCGCAGACCAGCAGGATCGCGGCCAGCGTGGCGAGCGCGTGCCGGAGCAGGGTCCGGCGGACGACGGTCACGGCAGCCCGGGCGGCCGGGCCGGGGCCGCCGGTTCGCCCTCCGGGTCGAACGCGACCAGGCCCACCCGCTCGGCCTCCACCACGGCCTCCAGCTGGGACCGGGCGCCGAGCTTGCCGAGCAGGGCGCGGACGTGGTCGCGCACCGTGTGCAGCGAGAGCCCGAGCTGGCCGGCGATCCGGGTGACGTCCCGGCCGTGCGCGAGCCCGGCCAGCACGTCCGCCTCGCGCGGGGTGAGGTGCGGCGCGTCCGCGGCGGGCGCGGCCGGTGCGGCGCCGCCGGCCGCGACCGTGCGCACCGCGGCGAGGATCCCGGCGAGCGGGGTGTCCTTGCCGAGGAACCCGGCGGCCCCGGCGACCTCCGCCTCCCGGGCGGGCGCGGCCCGCGGATGCGCGGTCAGCACCAGTGCCCTGGCACCCGCCTCGTGCACGTCGGGGAGCAGGGTGAGGCCGCCACCGGGCAGCCGGACGTCGAGCAGCACGACGTCGACCGCGCCGCCCGCGAGCAGCGGGCGGGCGTCGGCGACCGAGTGCGCCACACCGGCGACGGACAGGTCGGGCTCGGCGGACAGGCCCAGCGCCAGCAGATCGGTGAACGAACGGTGGTCGTCCACCAGGAGTACCCGCACCATGCCTGAGCACCCCCTCAATTCTCGGGAGACCCGGGGAACCTGGCCAGAGGTTAGCCTGCCCTCGCCCTGAACGGGAGTGATCGGACACTCCCGGCTTTCCGGGCTGGTACGACCGAACTTCGGAGGACCCTCACGTGACCCGATCGACGAGACGCGGCGTGCTTGCCGGCGCGTTCCTCACCGTCTCCCTGCTGGTCGCCGCCTGTGGCGGCGGCACCACCCCCGCCGAGCCGGCACCGGAGGAGGACGGTCCGCGCAGCCTGACGCTCTACTCCGGGCGCGACGAGGAGCTCATCGGACCGCTGATCCAGCAGTTCCAGGAGCAGTCCGGCATCACCGTCGACACCCGGTACGGCTCGACCACCGAGATGGCCGCGCAGCTCGGCGAGGAGGGCGCGAACACCCCGGCGCAGGTCTTCCTCTCCCAGGAGTCCGGCGCGCTCGGTGCGCTCGCCGAGGGCGGCGCGTTCGCCCCGCTGCCCGACGACGTGACCGGTGCCGTCCCGGCCGAGTACACCTCGACCGACGGTTCCTGGGTCGGCCTGACCGGCCGGGCGCGGGTGATCGCGTACAACACCCGGGTCCCCGAGGCCGAGGTCCCGGCCGACGTCAAGGAGCTCACCGGGCCGGAGTGGAGCGGCCGGGTCGGGATCGCGCCGACCAACGCGTCGTTCCAGGCATTCGTCACCGCCATGCGGCTGATCGACGGCGAGGACGCCACCCGTCAGTGGCTGACCGACATCCGGGACAACGACCCGCAGATCTTCCCGCGGAACACTGCCATCCTGGAGGCCGTGGACAGCGGAGCGGTGGACGTGGGCCTGATCAACCACTACTACGTGGCGGCGGCCGAGACCCCGCCGGCGAACACGGCGCTGAAGTTCGGTGCGCCGGGTACCGCGAGCGCACTGGTCAACGTGACCGGCGCCGCGATCCTCGCCGGTGCGGCCGAGTCGACCGAGGCCCAGGAGCTCGTGGCGTTCCTGGTCTCGCAGCCGGCCCAGGAGTACTTCGCGACCGAGACCGGTGAGTACCCGCTGATCGAGGGTGTCGCCGGACCGGCGGACATGCCCGCGCTCGCCGAGCTGGGTGCGCCGGACGTCGACCTGGCCGACCTGAAGGACCTCGACGCGACCACCCAGCTGCTCACCGAGGTCGGTCTGCTCTGACCGTGCTCCACCGCACTGAAGGCATTCACGGCACTGCAGGCAGTGCCGGCACCGCGGGCGCCGGCCGTTCCGGGACTCCGGGACGGCCGGTGCCCCGGCCCGCGGGCCCGCCGGAACCCTCCGTTCCGGCGGGCCCGTCCGCGCGTTCCCGGCCGCCCCGGCTGCTGGTCGCCGCGGCACTGGTGGTGGCGGGACTGGCGGCGTTACCGCTGGTCTGGCTGCTGGTCCGGGTCGCGGAGGCCGACCCGGACCGGGTGCTGGCGCTGCTCGCCCGGTCCCGGACCGTCACCCTCGCGGTCAACTCGGCGCTGCTGGTGGCGCTGGTGTCCGCCGGCTGCCTGGTACTGGGGCTGGTGACGGCGACGCTGCTGGCCCGGGTCCGGCTGCCCCGGCCGGGCCTGTGGTGGGTGCTGGCCGCGCTGCCGCTGGCGGTGCCGTCCTACCTGCTCGCGTTCGCGGTGCTCGCCGTCCGGCCGGAGTCGCGGGGCCTGGTCCCGCTGGTCGCGGTACTGGTGCTGGCCTGCACGCCGTACGTGACGCTGCCCGCGGCGGCCGCGCTGCGCGCCGCCGACACCGGCCCGGAGGACGCCGCCCGCACCCTGGGCCGCGGCCCGGTCGCCGCGTTCTGCCGGGTGACGCTGCCGCAGGCGCTGCCCGCCGCACTCGCCGGGACCCTGCTCGCGGCGCTGTACACGCTGTCCGACTTCGGCGCGCCCGCGCTGCTGCGCTACGAGTCGTTCACCTGGGCGGTGCAGGCCGCCTACGAGGGCACGATCGACCGCACCGGGGCCGCGGTGACGGCGCTGGTGCTGGCCGCGCTGACCCTGCTGCTGGTGGTGGCCGAGCGGACCGCCCGGCGCCGCTGGACCCGGGCCGGTGCGACGACCGCGGTGCACCGGATCCCGCCCGCCCGGCTCGGCCGGGGCGGCACCGCACTGGCCGTCACCGGGCTCGGCACGGTCGCGGCGGTCACCCTGCTCGGGCCACCGGTGGTGCTCGTCGGCCGGATCGTCGCCGCGGGCGGGGTGTCGGTGGACTGGGCCCGGCTGGCGTCGGCGGCCTGGTCGACGCTGCTGCTGGCCGGCGCGGCGGCGTTGCTCGCGGTGCTGATGGCGCTGCCGGTCGGCATGCTGGCCGCCCGGTACCGGGGCCGGCTGGTGGCCGGCGTCGAGTCGACCGCCTATCTCGGCCAGGGGCTGCCCGGCGTGGTGGTCGGGCTGTCGCTGGTGTTCTTCTCGCTGGCCGTGGTGCCCGGGCTCTACCAGACCGCCGCGGTGCTGGTGTTCGGCTACGCGGTGCTCTACCTGCCGAAGGCGGTGGGGGCGACCCGGGCGTCCGTCGAACGGGTCCCGGTGGAGGCCGAGGAGGTGGCCAGGACGCTCGGCCGGTCCGGGCCGGCGACCTGGTGGGCGGTGACGGCCCGGCAGGCCTGGCCCGGGGTGGCGGCCGGCGGTCTGCTGGTGATGGTGACCGCCATGAAGGAGCTCCCGGCGACGCTGATGCTGCGCCCGACCGGGACGGACACGCTCGCCACCCAGCTGTGGGCGCAGACGTCGCTGGGCGCCTACGGCGCCGCGGCCCCGGCCGCGCTGGCCCTGTTGCTGCTGGCCTGCGTGCCGGCGGCGCTGCTGGTGCGGGCGGGCACGGAGCGGCCGGACCGGCCCGGCGGGCCCGGGCGCCGGCGCCCGGCGGACGGCGACGCCGGCGCCGACCGGGGACCGGGGACGACGGGGGACCGATGACTCTGACGGTGCGCGGGATCGTCGCGGGCTACGGGGGTGATCCCGTGCTGCACGGCGTCGACCTCGACGTGCGGGCCGGCGAGCTGGTGTCGGTGCTGGGGGCCAGCGGCAGCGGGAAGACGACCCTGCTACGGGTGGCCGCCGGTCTGCACCGGCCGGACGCCGGACGGGTGCTGGTCGGCGGCGCGGACGTCACCGACGTGTCGCCGGAGCGCCGCCGGGTCGGGCTGGTGCCGCAGGAGGGCGCGCTGTTCGCGCACCTCGACGTGCGGGGCAACGTCGGGTTCGGGCTGGTGCCCACCGGGCTGGCCCGGCTGCGTCCGGACCGGGCCGCCCGCGCCGCCGCCCGGGACCGGGTCGCCGAGCTGCTGGACCTGGTGGGGCTCGCCGGCAAGGCGGACCGGATGCCGCACCAGCTCTCCGGCGGCGAGCGCCGCCGGGTCGCGCTGGCCCGCGCGCTGGCGCCGCGGCCGGAGGTGGTGCTGCTCGACGAGCCGTTCTCGGCGCTGGACGCCGGCCTGCGCGAGCAGGTGCGCGGGGACGCCGTCGCCGCGCTGCGGATCGCCGGCTCCACCGCCGTCCTGATCACCCACGACCGGCGGGAGGCGCTGTCGGTGAGTGACCGGGTCGCCGTCCTGCACGACGGGCGGCTCGAGCAGACCGCCGCGCCGCGCGAGCTCTACGCGACCCCGGCGACCGCCCGGGTCGCGGGCTTCGTCGGCGACGCGGCGCTGCTGCCCGGGACCGCCACCGGCGACCGGGTCAGCACCGCGCTCGGATCGGCGCCGCTGCGGCCCGGCTGCCCGGCCGGCGAGGTGCTCGCCGTGCTGCGGCCGGAGCAGCTGCGGCTCACCGCCCAGACCGGCCCCGGCAAGGCGGGTGCGCTCGCCGCGGTGGAGCAGGTCGAGTTCCTCGGCGAGGCGCTGCTGGTGACGGCGCGTCCGGAGGGCGGTCCGGCGGTCCGGGTGCGGGCCGCGGCGGGGGAGGGCTGGCGGGCCGGGGACGTCTGCCGGGTGCACACCGACGGGCCGGTGCACGTGGTGCCGGTCCGCTGATCTCCGGCGCGCTGACCTCGGGCGCGCCGATCCGGTGCCCCGGTGGCCGGTGCACCGGTCCGGTTCATGCCGCGGGCGCCTGCTCCGGGCGGTCGGCGGCCAGCCTCGCCAGTCGCTTCTCGGTCGGCCAGCGCACGTCGTGCGCCCAGCCGAGCAGCTCGAAGAGCCGGATGACGCCCGCCGAGATGTCGATCTCCCACCGGCCGACGCCGTGCCGGGCCGAGGTCGGGTCGGCGTGGTGCAGGTTGTGCCAGGACTCGCCCATGCTCGGGATCGCCAGGAACCAGACGTTGGTGGACCGGTCCCGGGCCCGCCACGGCCGCTCGCCGACCAGGTGGCAGATCGAGTTCGTCGACCACGCCACGTGGTGCGACACGGCGATCCGGACCAGCCCGGCCCAGAAGAACGCGGTGAGCGCGCCCCACCAGCTTGCCGTCACGATCCCGCCGATCAGCGCGGGTACCAGCAGCGACGCGACGGTCAGCGCGGAGAAGGCGCGGTGCACCCGGTCGATGTCGGGGTCGTCGAGCAGATCTGGAGTGAACCGGCGCTGATCGGTGAGCGAGCGATCGAAGATCCAGCCCATGTGGGCGTGCCAGAACCCGCGGACGAGCGCCGCCGGTGAGGTGCCGTAACGCCACGGCGAGTGCGGGTCGCCCTCGGCGTCGGCGTGCGCGTGGTGCCTGCGGTGGTCGGCGACCCAGTGCCGCACCGGGCCCTGCACGGCCAGGCTGCCGGCCACCGCCAGCGCGATCCGCAGCGCCCGGTTCGCCTTGAACGAGCCGTGCGTGAAGTACCGGTGGAACCCGACGGTCACGCCGAGCATCGACACCACGTACATCCCGATCGCGAGACCGGCGTCCAGCCAGGTGAGGCCCCAGCCCCAGGACAGCGGTACGGCGGCGACGAGCGCGATCGCCGGGACGATCGCGAAGGCGTAGACGAACAGGTGCGGGACGGGATGGCGGAGCCGGTCGGAGAGATCTCGGGGAGCCGCTGGCCGGGTTTCGGTCACGAACGGTCATCGTTCCGGTTCACACCACTCGGGGCAGTGGGGAGAACCCCCCGAGCCGCGGTCATCACGGCGCGGGCGTTCGCGAGATGGCACACCATCACCGCGGCCGCCCAGCCGCCGTCACCGGCCCGCAGCGCGGCGACGATCTCCACGTGGTGGGCGAGGCTGCGGGCCAGCGACGCGTCGTCGTAGCTGTGGAAGGTCCGCAGCACGACCGGTGCGTGCACGACGCCGGCCAGCGCGGCGGTGAGCGTGGGTGCGCCGGCGATCTCCAGCAGCCGGGCGTGGAAGAGCCGGTTGCGCTCCACCAGCCGGTCGAGGTCCCGGCCCGGGCCGGGGGACCCGATCGCGAGCATGTCCCGGGCGAGCGCGTCGAGCTCGTCGAGATCGGCGGCGCTCGCCCGGGCCGCGGCCCGCTCGGTGGCGCGCGGCTCCAGGGCGCGGCGGACGTCGAACACGTCCTCCAGGTCGGCCTCGGTGAACCGGGTGACCCGGGCGCCGCGGTGTGCGTGCAGCTCGACCAGGCCCTCGGCGGCCAGCCGGGACAGCGCCTCGCGCACCGGGGTGCGGGACAGCCCGAGCCGCTCGGCGAGCTCGACCTCGCCGAGATGCGCCCCACCCGGCAGGTCGCCGGACAGGATCGCCTCGCGCAGCGTCGCCTGGGCCCGCTCGGACGCCCGGCGGGGTGCGCCCTCGGTCATCGTGCACCTCCCGTTGTATGCAACCGCGGAGTGTGTCAGGTCACCGACGCGGGACCAAGGGGTGTTCACGCCCGCCTTCCCCAGGCAGGCTGGGGGCGGTTGTACACAACGAGGGAAGGATTGCCGTGGGGGATCTGCTCAGCAAGCCCGGCGACCGGCGGGCCCGCCTGCGCGCCCTGCTCGACTCCGGCGAGCCGGTGCTCGCCCCCGGTGCCTACGACGCGCTGTCCGGCCGGCTGGTCGAGCAGGCCGGGTTCGACGCGGCGTACATGACCGGCTTCGGCTCGACCGCCGGCCTGCTCGGCCGCCCCGACGTCGGCCTGCTCGGCGGGGCCGAGATGGCCGCGCACGCCGCCCGGCTGGCCGACGCCGTCGACCTGCCGTTGATCGCGGACGCCGACACCGGCTACGGCAACCCGGTCAACGTGATCCGCACCGTGCGCGACTACGAGCGGGCCGGGGTCGCCGCGCTGCACCTGGAGGACCAGGTGATGCCCAAGCGGTGCGGGCACATGGCGGGCAAGCAGGTCGTCCCGGCCGGCGAGATGGCGGCGAAGATCAGGGCCGCGGTCGACGCCCGCAGCGACCCGGACCTGCTGGTCATCGCCCGCACCGACGCCGCGGCGGTGGACGGCCTGGACGCCGCGATCGACCGGGCGAGGCGCTTCGCCGACGCCGGCGCCGATCTCCTCTTCGTCGAGGCGCCCACCTCGGAGGCGCACATCGAGCAGGTCGCCACCGCGCTGCAGGGGCACAAGCTGGTGTTCAACTGGGCGGAGGGCGGACGCACCCCGCCGCTGTCCCGGGACCGGCTCGCCGAGCTCGGCTTCGCGCTGGTGCTGTTCCCGATCGGCACCCTGCTGGCGGCCACCGCGGCGATGGGCGAGTTCCTGCGGGTACTGCGCACCGACGGCACGCCCGCCGCGATGCTCGACCGGCTCGGCGGCGTCGACCCGTTCGCCGAGCTCGTCGGGCTCGGCGAGATCCGGGAGCTGGAGCAGCGCTACCGGGACTGAACGGCAGCCACCACGAGTGGCGGCCGTGTGTCCTGACCCGCACTCGATCGTGCGTGTCCCGCTGACCTGCGGCCGTCACCCGAGGCGGCCGGGCGGCGGTGTTCCCAGGCGGTGAATCGTGCAACCCGAGCCCAGCTCCCCGGCCGGTGTCCGGCGGCGGACCGCGTGCGGGCGTCCGGCGTGACCCGGCCCGTTCCGCGGCCCGGCCGTCCGGACCGGCCGGTCCCCGCCGCACCCCCGGTACGTCCCGCCCGGCCCGGGCTGGTCGCCGTGCCGACCGTCCCCGAGCCCGTCGCCCGCCCGGCGGCCGAGCGGCCGGAGGCGGAGCGCCTGCGGCAGAACCTCGCCCGGGTGCTGGCCGGACTGCGCTGGCCCGCGTTCCGCTGGCAGGTGCTGGCCGAGGCGGAGGCGTGGGGGGTGAGCGGGGTGACCCGCGGGCAGCTGCAGCCGCTGCCCGACGGCCGCTATCCGTCGCTCGACGGATAGCGGCTATCCGTCGCTCGACGCGGTCCTGGAGATGCTCGCCGCGGTCGCCCGGGGCGGGCTCCGCAGCGCTCCCGGGCCGTCCGCGCCGCCGCCCGCCGGCCGGCCCGCCGTGCGGCCGGGGTTCCGCCCGCACCTCGCGCACCCGCTGCAGCGGGCTTCGGGCCGGTCGCCGTCGGGCTGACCGGTGCGGCTCGCCCGCGCAGGATCGGCGGCCCGGCCTGATGGCCGGGGCCGGCGGTCCCGAACGCGCCGGCCCCGGCCATGGGGCGCCACCCGCCCGCTCCCCAGCGACGGGTGGTGGTCCTGCGGGGTGCCGATCCCGAGGTCGGCCGACAAGGGTGACTCGGCGCCCGGTCGGTCAGCAGGGCCGAAGGTCCCTTCCGGACCGGGACGTCCGTGTCCAGGCCGACAGTCGGTGATGTATATCACGCGACCGGACGATCCGGCCAGTGAATCGCCGGGGACCGGTTCCGGCGGATCGATCCAGCCTCGAGCGCCGGTGTGACCGGCGGCCGACCGGGAACGCTCCCGATGAGCGGCCCGCGCGGGCCGCGTGACGAGGAGGAGGGCGACGTGCGCGACGACCAGGTGACCGGGCTCGCTGTGGAGACCGCCGCGCCGGGGGTGCGGCTGGTCCGGGTGACCGGCAGGCTGGACCGCCGGGGTGTCGAGGCGATCGGCAGGCTGGTCGACGCCCAGCGCGCCTGCGGCACCGCTCCGGCGCACGTCGTGCTCGACCTGGGTGGGGTCGGCGAGTTCGACGGCGCCGCGACCGAGACGCTCGGGGAGGTGGCCGCGCGCTCCCGCGACGGTGGCGTGCGGGTGCACCTCGCCGGCTGTGGCGGGCGGGCCGAGCTGCTGCCGCTGCGCGCCCACGAGGTGCTGCTGCGGTGCAGCGCCTACCCGTCCGCGGAGGCCGCGGTCCGCGACCTCACCGGCCGGGCCGCCGTCCCGCGGCCGCGGGCGGCCGCGCGGGGCGGGTTCGCCGGGGCCGCGCCCGCGGGGTCACGGCCGGGGTCGTGCTGACCGGGTGACGGCCGGGGTCGTGCTGCCCGCGCCGCCTGCTCAGGCGTCCGGGTCGGTCCGCGCCCAGGCGTCCGCCGCGGCGGCCAGCGCCGCGTCGTCGAGCTCCCCGGGCAGCCGCAGGCGGGACAGGCCGCCGTCCGGGAAGACGTCCAGCCGCAGGTGCGTCGCCGCCCCGGCGCCGGGCAGCGGGAACCGGTGCCGGGTGTCGGGCTGCACCCGCTCCCGGTCCAGCAGCGTCGTCCATCCGCCGCCCGCCCGCTCGTCCCGGATAGCGACCGAGACCCGGCCCGGCGCGTTCCCGACGAACCAGGTGGTGTCGATCTCGGCGTACCGCGGCACCCCGGCGGCGCCCAGCGCGAACTCCACCCAGTCGTTGCCGCCGCCGCGGCGGCGGGCGTTCTCCCAGCCCTCGCCCATGTGCCGGGCCGATCCGGGCAGCAGCAGGTTGCCGGGGGAGGAGTAGAACGCGTCCGAGCAGCCGGTGACCCGGCCGCCGTTCTCGGCGGCGACCAGGTCGACGGTGCCCGCCAGGAACCGCGGATCGGGCAGCGCCCGGCCGCGGGCCCGGAACCGGGCGATCCCGCCGTCCGGGTGCATGATCAGCCGCAGGTGCGTGAAGCGGTGCGGGTCGTGCACCGGGTAGGTGTTCGCGGTGTCGCCGGCGCAGGCCGAGCGCGGCACGATCTCGTGCCAGCGGGCCGCGGCCAGCTCGTCGGGGGAGGGATGGCCCGCGACGGCGGCGGCCTCGACGGCGATCTCCGGCGGGTAGTTCCCGGTGAAGAACGCGGTGTCGACGACGACGTGATCGAGCACCCCGGGGACGCCGAGCCGGACGATCGCCCAGTCGTGCCCGGGCTCGCGCCGCCGCCGGGTCTCCCAGCCGTCGTAGACCTTGCCCTTGAGGCCGAACTCGTCCGGGTCGAACCGGGGCGGCGCGACGGTGACCAGGTTCTCGCGGTGGGCGAAGAACTCGTCGTTGGCGGCGACGACGGAGCCGCCGAGCGCGCGGGAGGCGAGATCGACCAGGGACGGGTCGGGAGATGTCACGGACGGTCCTCACGGTGGCTCGGGCGGGGCGCGGGCAGGGTCAGCCAGCCGAACGGGTCGGCGGTCACCGGCCGGTACTCCAGGCTGATCCGGCCGCGGTAGCCGGCGGCGGCGACCCGGTCGATCAGCGCCGCGATCGGCAGGTTCCCGGTGCCCGGCTCGCCGCGGCCGGGTGCGTCGGCGATCTGGACGTGCCCGATCCGGCCGGCGTACCGGTCGATCGCGGCGGCCGGGTCGTCACCGTTGACGGCGAGATGGAAGACGTCGAGCAGCAGCCGCACGTCGCCGGAGCCGGTCCGGTCGAGCACGGCGACGGCGTCGGCGGCGGTCCGCAGCGGGTAGCGGTCGATGCCGCTGATCGGCTCCAGCAGCGCGACCGCGCCGATCCGGGCCGCGGCCCGGCCGGCCAGTGCCAGGTTCTCCGCGGCGGTCTCGTCCTGCGCGGCCGGGTCGGCGCCGTCGAGCCGGTTGCCGTACAGCGCGTTGAACCCGGTGCTGCCGAGCTGCGCCCCGATGCCGACCGCGACGTCGAGGTTGTCGGCGAACTCGGCGCGCCGGGCCGGGTCGGACAGGATGCCGCGCTCACCGGCGGCCATGTCCCCGGCGGCGAGGTTCAGTCCGGAAAGGACGACGCCGGCGTCGGACACCGCGGTGACGAACGTGTCGATCTCGGCGTCGCGGGGCACCGGGTCGTCGAACGGCCACCAGAACTCGACCGCGTCGAACCCGGCGGCGGCCGCGGCGGCGGGCCGCGCGGTGATCGGCAGGTCCGGGAACAGGATCGAGCAGTTGGCGGTGAGCGGCAGCGGCAGGGTGACCGGGGCGGGCACGGCTCAGCCCGGTTCGGGCAGGCCGCGGTAGGCCCGCCAGCCGCCGTGCCCGGTGATGTCGGTCAGCTCGCCGGCCTGGCGTTCCAGGACGCCCGGCCGCAGCCCGACGGCGAGTACGTCCCGGCCGTCGTCGAGCTCGATCACGGTGAGCTCCAGCTCGGGCGGCTCGTCCGGCAGGAAGTCGGTGCGGATCGCCGACAGCGGGACATCGTAGATCTCGCCGGCCAGCGGCACGCCGCCGGACGGGTCCTCGACCAGCGCCGGGAACTCGTCGCGCACCGAGTACATCCGGTAGTGCGGCGCGGTGCGGACGGCCCCGCGGAACGGGTGGGCGGAGACGTTGTGGTGCAGGCGCCCGCCGCGCATCGCGTCGCCGGAACAGAACAGAGCGGTCACGGTGGCCTCCAGCCGTTCCACAATCCGGAAAGCGGGTTCCGGCGGAAGAACGTGATCCGAACACGACGCCCGGGGGCTGTCAAGGCTGCACTAGCCTGCGGGGTCCGGCGAGCACGACGCGGTGCGGCCCCGCCGGGGGTGGCGCCGGTGGACGTGCGGGAGGACCGATGACGAGCTACGACCTGGTGGTCCGCGGCCGGCGGATCATGACGACCGCGGGGGAGCGCCCGGGGGAGGTCGGCGTCGCGGACGGCCGGATCGCCGCCGTCGAGCCGGCCGGTGCCGCGCTCGCCGGGACCCGGGTGATCGAGCTCGCCGACGACGAGGTGCTGCTGCCCGGGCTGGTCGACACGCACGTGCACGTCAACGAACCCGGCCGCACCGAGTGGGAGGGGTTCGCCTCGGCCACCCGCGCGGCCGCCGCGGGCGGTGTCACCACGCTGGTCGACATGCCGCTCAACTCGGTGCCGCCGACCGTCGACGTCGCGGCGCTGGAGGTCAAGCGCGGGGTGGCCGGCCCGCAGGCGTTCGTCGACGTCGGGTTCTGGGGCGGCGCCGTCCCCGGCAACCTCGGTGACCTGCGCGGGCTGCACGACGAGGGCGTCTTCGGCGTGAAGTGCTTCCTGCTGCACTCCGGGGTGGACGAGTTCCCGCCGCTGGACGTCGACGGGATGGAGCGCTACCTGGCCGAGCTGGCCGGCTTCGACGGGCTGCTGATCGTGCACGCCGAGGACGCGCGGGCGGTCGACGAGGCGCCCGCCGCGCACGGCCCGCGGTACGCCGCGTTCCTCGCGTCCCGCCCCCGCGGCGCGGAGAACCTGGCGATCGCCCAGGTGATCGAGCGTGCCCGGTGGACCGGCGCGCGGGCGCACGTGCTGCACGTGTCGTCGTCGGACGCGCTGCCGATGCTCGCCGGCGCGCGCCGGGACGGCGTCCGGATCACCGCCGAGACCTGCCCGCACTACCTGACGCTGTTCGCCGAGGAGATCCAGGACGGCGCGACCACCCACAAGTGCTGCCCGCCGATCCGGGAGGCGGCGAACCGGGAGCTGCTGTGGGCGGGCCTGCTGGACGGCACGATCGACTGCATCGTCTCCGACCACTCACCGTCCACGATCGACCTGAAGCATCTCGACACCGGCGACTTCGGGCTCGCCTGGGGCGGGGTGTCGTCGCTGCAGCTCGGGCTCCCTCTGGTGTGGACCGAGGCCCGCCGGCGCGGGATCGGGCTGGACCGGGTCGTGCGGTGGATGGCCGCGGCGCCCGCCGAGCTGGTCGGCCTGACCGGCAAGGGCCGGATCGCCCCCGGGTACGACGCCGATCTGGTCGTCTTCGCCCCGGACGCCGCGTTCGTCGTCGATCCGCACCGGCTGCACCACCGCAACCCGGTCAGCGCCTACGCGGGGCGTCCGCTGGCCGGTGTCGTCCGCCGCACCGTGCTGGCCGGGCACGACGTCGACCCGACGGGCACCCCGCGCGGCCGGTTGCTGCGCCGCGGATCGCGGAGCGGCTAGGGTTTCCGTCATGCGGAACAGCGATACCGGGGACGACGACGCCGGCGGCGGGACCGCCGCCCCGGTCCGTTCCGGCACCGTGCAGTCGGTGGAGCGCGCGGTCGATCTGCTGGAGGCGATGGCCGACGCCGGGGGGACGGTCAGCCTGTCCCACCTGGCCGCGTCCTCCGGGCTGCCGCTGCCCACGATCCACCGGCTGGTCCGCACCCTGGCCGGGCGCGGCTACGTGCGCCAGCAGTCCTCCCGCGAGTACGCGCTCGGCCCCCGGCTGGTGCGCCTCGGCGACACCGCGGGCCGGCTGGTCGGGGTGTGGGCGCGGCCGCGGCTGGCCGAGCTGGTCGACGCGCTCGGCGAGAGCGCCAACCTGGCGCTGCTGGAGGGCAACCAGGTCGTCTACGTCGCCCAGGAGCCCGGCCGGCACTCGATGCGGATGTTCACCGAGGTGGGCAGGCGGGTCTCGCCGCACTGCACGGCCGTCGGCAAGGCGATGCTCGCCCGGATGGCGCCGGACCGGGTCCGGGAGATCATGCGGCACACCGAGCTGATGGCGCACACCGACAACACCATCACCGACCGGGACACCTTCGCCGCCGAGCTGGACCGGGTCCGGGCCGCCGGCTACGCGCTGGACGAGGGCGAGCAGGAGCTCGGGGTGCGCTGCGTGGCCGTCGCGCTGGACGGGCCGCTGCCCGCCGCCATCTCCATCTCCGGGCCGACCACCCGGATGACCGACACGCTGCTGGAGTCCGCGGTGCCGCTGCTCCACGCCGCCGCCGACCGGGTGGCGCTGGAGACCTGATCACCGTCGGGTGGAGGTCCGGTGCCGTCGGAGGCACCGTTCCTGCACCGGACCGCGATCACCAGCCGGCGAAGGCGGGGCCGGGATCGGGCAGGTCGTCGCGCCGGACGGCGCCCTCGATCAGGCCGTAGGGGCGGTCGTCGGCGTGGAAGACCTCGCCCGGGTTGTCCAGGCCGAACGGGGACAGGTCGACCAGCAGATGGTGCTTGTTCGGCAGCGAGAGCCGGATCTCGCCGATCCCCGGCCCGGCGGTCAGCACCGCCACCCCCACGTGGTGCAGCGTCTGCTGCAGGGACAGGCTGTGGTGCCCGGCGAACGCCGAGGTCAGGGCGCCCAGCACGGTCCGGTGCGAGTCGTTCCAGTCCGCCGGGTCGTCGACGTGCCACCACTGCGCGCTCACCTCGGTGGCCAGCATCCGGTCGGTGGTCGGGGCGAGGGTGGTGTAGCGGTCGACGTGGAATCCGTGGAACTCCGAGCCGGTGGTCTTGAGCACGACCAGCCCGGCAACCCCGGAGACGGTCCAGCCGCCGCCGTCGTCGGTCGCGGTCACCGTGGTCGTGCGGGTGTGCCCGCCGTCGCGGGTGAAGGCGTGCGGGTGCGGCTGCCCGTCGTGCTCCAGCCGACGCCACGGATAGGTCTCGATCCGCACCCGGGCCCGGGACACCTGGGGGACCGCGGTGAAGTGCCGGGCCAGCTCCCGGCCGAACGCCTCCGGGGCACCGACGGCGTCCCCGGCCTCCCTGGCGAAGGCGTTCACCGTGTTCCGGATCGCGTCGGTGGTGAGCACCCCGCTGTTGTCGCCGGTCAGGTGGGTGTCGGCGAAGTCGCCGGACAGCGCCACCGACACGTTGTGATCGGCGATCCGGTGCGGATCGGTGTCCCGGAAGACCCGGACCACCCGGACCTCCGCCTTGCCGTACTGGGTGTGGCCGAGTACCGGCATCGTGTCAGCTCCCGAGGTAGGTGGAGTAGGAGTACGGCGACAGCAGCAGCGGGACGTGGTGGTGCCGGTCGGTCGTCGCCGGGCGGAAGACGATCGCGGCCTCCGGGAAGAACCCGCCGTACCCGGCGAGGTCGAACACGACCCGGTGGTCGGTGCCCGCGACGAGCGCGGCGTCGTCCGGGGCCCGCCAGCGGCCGTCGTCGTCGGTCCGGCCGGACGCGAGCGGGGACCAGCCGGTCCCGGACCGCACCTGCAGCCCGACCGGGACGCCCGCGGCGGGCGCGCCGCGGGCGGTGTCCAGGACGTGCGTGGAGAAGCTGCTCATCGGGTGAGCACCTCCCGCATCCGCAGCGCGGTGATCTCGGCGAGCTGCCCGGCCGCCTCGGCCCGCTCGGTGTCCGGGTCGTTGCCGAGCCGCCGCTGCAGCTCGGCGAGGATCTCCGCGGCGTCCCGCCCGGCGGCGCGGATCAGGAACACGTGCCCGAACCGGCGCTCGTAGGCGGCGTTGCCGGCCACGAGCCGCTCCCGGACGTCGTCGCCGGAGCCGTCCACCCCGGACTGCTCGCGCCGGGAGAACGCGGCCCCGTCGGCGTGCGCCCCGCCGGGGCGCTCGCCGATCCGGGGATGCCCGGCGAGCGCCGCCGCGGTGTCGGCCTCGCCCAGGTCCAGCACGGCGCGCCCGGCCGCCTCGACGGCCTGCCCGACGTCGGGGTACGGGCGCCCGGCGAGCAGCCGGTCGGCCCAGGCCGGCGAGGTGTTGCAGGCGCGCAGCACCGGGTGCAGCTCGTCCGGTGCGGCGGTGTTGAGCCGGTCGAGGGTGAGCGGATCGGGCATGCGTCCTTCTTCCGGGGCAGGGCGGGCGGTCGTGGGGGCGGGGGGGTCGTGGGATCAGGGTGCCGGAGGCTCCGGAGCGGGCGGTCGGCGTGTCGAGGCCGCCCGACCGGCCCTGCCGCGAGCGCCGCGGCCGGAGGACCATCCACCGGCATGGACGAGCAGCTCACCACCGGATGGGAGCCGGAGCTGCCGGTCGGGGACACCCTGGCCCGGCGGTTCGTGCACTCCTACGCCGACCGGATCATCGCGATGGCCGACCGGACGGGCGGGCGTTCGCTGCGCGTCGACGGCGCCGTGCTCGCCGACCTGGGCTCGCCGTACGGCTACGACAACGCCGTCGTGCTGACCGGGCCGCCGGACGCCGCCGGGCTGGACCGGGTGCTGGACGCGGCGGCCGGGCTGTTCCCGGCCGACCGGTGGTGGGTGCTGCTGTCGGTGTTCGCGCTGCCCGACCTGCGCGGCCGGGGCCTGGTGCCGGTCGGGCACCCGCCGCTGATGCTGCGCCCGCCGGGGCCGCTGCCGGTGCGTCCGGGCATCGAGGTCCGGACCGTGCCCGACGCCGATCCGGCCGACTTCGACCGGGTGCTGGTCGAGGGCTACGGCCTGGACGCCACCGGCGGATCGGCGATCGCCGATCCCCGGCTCACCGGGGACCTGCTGCACCTGGTCGTCGGGTACGCCGGCGGTGAGCCGGTGGCGACGGCGGGAGCCTCGGTGCGGCACGGCATCGTCGAGATCGACTGGGTCGCGGTGCCGCAGCGGCACCGGCGCCGCGGCTACGGCACGGCGGTGACGGCCGCGGCCTGCGCCGTCGCACCCGACCTGCCGACCCTGCTGATCTCCAGCGACGACGGGCATCCGGTCTACACCCGGCTCGGGTTCTGGGACCTGTTCCGGACCACCATGTGGGAGCATCCGCCCTCCTGAGCAGCCTGAGCCCGACCGGCCAGGCCGGCGAGTGCCTCGGCGAGCCGCCGCTGCGCGGTCACCGCGTCGTGCGCGACGGCCGTCGCGAGCACGCCGCGCACCGGCAGCGGGGACAGGCTCCAGCCGTCACCGGCCAGCGGCTCCGGTGCCGGGCCGGTGCCGATCACCACCTCGGTGCCGAGCACCCGGTGCCCGGCCAGGTGCGCGGCGGAGCCGTCGAGCAGCGGATCGCCGATCTCCTGGGTCTGCACCAGCAGCGGGCGGCCGTCGCAGCCGATCCGGACGGTGCCGCGGTAGCGGCCCGGCCGCTCCCCGGTCCGCCCGGCGACGAGCACGTCCCGGGCCCGCAGCGACGCGGTCGGGGCCAGCTCGGCCTCGAACACCGTGTGGTGGTCGGCGCGCCCGGTCACCACGGTCGGCTCCGGCAGGTAGCTCAGCGAGGCGCCGTCGGCGATCCGGCAGCGCAGCACCGTCCGGCTCGGCGAGCCGGTCCCCGGCAGCGCGACCGCCGCGGCGATCCCGGTCAGCAGCAGCTCGGCGCCGGGGCCGACGGTCACGTCGATCTCGACCCGGTCACCGGCCAGCGGACCGGCCGCCGAACCGACCAGGTGCACCTGCGCGCCGGGCCCGGCGGCGCCGGCCGCACCGCGCCGCGGGACCAGTGCGAGCGGGGCCTGGGCCCGCAGCGTCGTCACCACGCTGCGGCCGTCCCGCCGCTGCACGGCCAGCGCCGCCCGGGCCCGCACTCACACCACCGCGCGGACGGCGGCGACCTGCTCCAGCACCCAGGCCCCGACGTCGCCGGCGCCCGGGTCCTCGACCAGCGACTGGGCGATCACCGGGAGCTCGCCGCGGATCCGGGCCGCGTCGCCGCGCATCACGTCGAGATCGGCGCCGACCAGCGGCGCCAGATCGGTCTTGTTGATCACCAGCAGGTCGGCGGTGGTGACCCCCGGCCCGCCCTTGCGGGGCACCTTGTCGCCGCCCGCCACGTCGACGACGAAGATCTGCCGGTCGACCAGGCCGCGGGAGAACACCGCGGTCAGGTTGTCCCCACCGGACTCGACGAGCACCAGGTCCAGATCGCCGAACCGGTCCTCCAGCAGGTCGATCGCGTCCAGGTTGGCGGTGATGTCGTCGCGGATCGCGGTGTGCGGGCAGCAGCCGGTCTGCACGGCCTCGATCCGGTCCGGGGCGAGCACCCCGGCCCGGCGCAGGAAGTCGGCGTCCTCGGTGGTGTAGATGTCGTTGGTGACGACGGCCAGCCGCACCCGCCCGGCGAGGCTGCGGGCCAGCGCCGCGACCAGCGCCGTCTTGCCGGATCCGACCGGCCCGCCGATGCCGATCCGGACCGCCCGGCCGGGGGTCGGCGCGGGGAGGTGGTGGTCGTGGTCGGTCTCGGTCGGGTCAAAGCTGATCAGGTGGCCGTGGCCGTGACCGGTCTGTGTGCTGCTGTCCTCAGGAGGCAAAGAGACGCACCCTCTCGCGGTGGTGTCGGACGTGGGACTCGGCCATCAGGTCGAGCACCGGCGCGCCGGGCGCCGGGAGGTCGGCGACCGGACCGGGCGCGAGCGCGGCCGCCTCGCGCACGATCGCGTCGAGCTCGGCGCCGAGCGCGACCAGCGCGGCGTTGACGGCGAACGGGTCCAGGCCGAGCAGCCGCACCGCCGCCGAGGCGGGCCCGGAGACGGCCAGGTAGCCGGTGCAGCGGGCGGCCGCCGCGGGGTCCTCGCCGGACCGGCCGATCACCGCCCCGACGAGCACTGGATGGTGCGGCCGCGGATCGGCGGCGAGCAGCGCGCCGAGCACCGGCGACGGCCAGGCGGTCCGGACCGCCCGCAGCGCCGCCCTGCCCTGGGTCCGGGACGCCTCGCGCTGGGCGGCGGACGGGGTGCGCGCGTCGAGCTCGCGGTCCAGCACGACCCAGTCGGCGGTCGCCACGAACGACCGGTCGCCGGACTCCGCCGCCGGGACCGGGACGGCCCGGGCGGCCCGGTCGGCCGCGGCGGCGGCGAAGCAGGCGGCGACCCGGCCCGCGGTGCGCAACCGGCCGCGCAGGAACCCGGCGAGGGTGTCCACGTCGGACACCAGATCGCGGGAGACGGCCTCCTCCAGGCCGCCGGAGTGCACGTGCCCGCCGCCGGGGAAGCGGGCGTCGGCGAGGACCAGCGAGGCGAGCCCGGTCATCAGAACAGGAAGTACCGCTGCGCCATCGGCAGCTCGTCGACCGGCGCCGGCTCGACGACGGCGCCGTCGATCGTCACCTGGAACGAGTCGGGATCGACCCGCACCGCCGGCGTCGCGTCGTTGAGCAGCATCGACGACTTGCGCACCGACCGGGTGTCGGCGACCGGCACGCACGGCGTGGCCAGCCCGAGCCGCTCCGGTGTCCCCTCGGCGAGCGCGGACGGCGCCAGGAAGGTCAGCGAGCCGAGCGCGGCCGGGGTGTGCGCGTAGCCGAACATCGGCCGACCGTAGACCGGGCCGGGCGTCGGGATGGAGGCGTTCGCGTCGCCCATCTGGGCCCACGCGGCGAACCCGCCCTTGAGCACCACGGCCGGGCGCACCCCGAAGAACTTCGGCTCCCACAGCACCAGGTCGGCGAGCTTGCCGACCTCCACCGAGCCGACGTGCTCGGCGGCGCCGTGCGCCAGCGCCGGGTTGATCGTGTACTTGGCGACGTAGCGCTGCGCGCGGGCGTTGTCGGCGCGCTCGGAGTCGCCGGGCAGCGGCCCGCGGGCGGCCTTCATCACGTGCGCGGTCTGCCAGGTCCGGATGATCACCTCGCCGATCCGGCCCATCGCCTGCGAGTCGCTCGACATCATCGAGATGGCGCCGAGGTCGTGCAGGACGTCCTCGGCGGCGATCGTGGTCGGCCGGATCCGGGACTCGGCGAACGCCAGGTCCTCGGGCACCGAGGGGTTCAGGTGGTGGCAGACCATGAGCATGTCGAGGTGCTCGTCGAGGGTGTTGACGGTGTGCGGCCGGGTCGGGTTCGTCGACGACGGCAGCACATGGCCGGTGGAGACGACCTCGATGATGTCCGGCGCGTGCCCGCCGCCGGCCCCCTCGGTGTGGAAGGCGTTGATCGAGCGGCGGGCGATCGCGTCCAGGGTGGACTGCAGGAAGCCCGCCTCGTTGAGCGTGTCGGTGTGGATCGCGGCCTGCACGCCGGTCTCCTCGCATACCCGCAGGCAGGCGTCGATCGCGGCCGGGGTGGTGCCCCAGTCCTCGTGCAGCTTGAACCCGCCGGCCCCGGCCCGCAGCTGCTCGTGCAGCGCCTCGGCGGAGGTGGTGTTGCCCTTGCCCATGAGCAGCACGTTCACCGGCTGGTGGTCCATCGCGGCGAGCATCCGGCCGATGTTCCACGGGCCCGGGGTGACGGTGGTGGCCTTCGACCCGTCGACCGGGCCGGTGCCGCCGCCCATCAGGGTGGTCACCCCGGACGCGAGCGCGGTCTCGACCAGCTGCGGGCAGATGAAGTGCACGTGCGCGTCGATCCCGCCGGCGGTGAGGATCTTGCCGTTGCCGGAGAGGATCTCGGTGCCCGGGCCGATCACCAGCGCCGGATCGACGCCGTCCATCGTGTCCGGGTTGCCGGCCTTGCCGATCCCGACGATCCGGCCGTCGGACACCCCGACGTCGGCCTTCACCACGCCCCAGTGGTCCAGGATCACCGCGCCGGTGATCACCAGGTCGGGGCACTGCGCCGCGGTCACCGCGGCCTGCCCCATGGACTCGCGGATGACCTTCCCGCCGCCGAACATCACCTCGTCGCCGGACGCCGGGCCGCGGCTGCGGTCCTCGGTGACCTCGATCAGCAGGTTGGTGTCGGCGAGCCGGATGCGGTCGCCGGTGGTGGGGCCGTAGAGGTCGGCGTAGCGGGCGCGGTCGATGCCGGTCACCGGTCGTACCGCCGCTCGTCGAGCGCGCCGGACCGTTCCGGCCGCAGGCCGGGGACGCGGCGGGCGCCCTGCAGCGGCACCAGCGTCACCTCCCGTTCCACGCCGGGCTCGAACCGGACCGACGTCCCGGCCGGGATGTCCAGCCGCAGCCCCCAGGCGGCGCCCCGGTCGAACTCCAGGCCCGGGTTGGCGGCGGCGAAGTGGTAGTGCGAGCCGACCTGGACCGGCCGGTCGGCGGCGTTGACGACGACCAGCGTGGTCCGCTCCCGGCCGGGGTTGAGCTCGACCGGTCCGTCGCCGAGCAGGATCTCGCCGGGCCCGCCGGCGCCCGTCCCGCCGCTCATGCGATCGGCCCGTGCACGGTGACCAGCTTGGTGCCGTCCGGGAAGGTCGCCTCGACCTGCACCGAGTCCAGCATCTCGGGGACGCCGTCGAGCACGTCGGCGCGGGCCAGCACCTCGCGCCCGCTGGACATCAGCTCGTGCACGGGCCGCCCGTCGCGGGCACCCTCCAGGACGTGCTCGGTGATCAGGGCGACCGCCTCCGGGTGGTTGAGCCGTAGCCCCCGGTCACGACGGCGGCGCGCGACGTCGGCCGCCACGTGGACGAGCAGCTTGTCCCGCTCCTGAGGGCTGAGGTGCATGGCCCGCATTCTCTCCGGAGCCGGGTTTCCGCCCGGTTTCCACCGGGTTGCGAACGATGACGCCGCCGGTGGGTGACGTGCCGACCACCGGATACCGGTGCCCGCGGGTACCGTGACGACGGTGACCGGTGGAGCACGGCGGCCGTACCGCGGCGCAGCCCTGCTCGCGTCGCTGCTCCTGCTCGCCGCGGTCCTGGCCCCGGTGCTGTTCCCGCCGGACGGCGACGCCGGGCTGTTCGGCGCCGTCGTCGCGCTGGTCGTGCTGGCCTGGGCCGGGCGCGGCCATCCCGGCACGGTCCGGGCCGTGCTCAGCGCCGCCACGACCCCGGCCCGCGAGGCCGGCCGGGTCGCGCACCGGGCCGGCGTGCTCCGCCAGCGCGATCCGGACGCCGACGGCCGCCCCCGCTCCAGGGCCCCCGGTGCGCTCCGGCCGGAGCCCGCCGGCGGCTGAGGCCCCGCTCCACCGCCGCGCCTGCTCCGGCGTCCGCCCGCCCCGGTCCGGACGACCCCTGGAGCCCGTCGATGCTCGACGTCCTGTACTACCCCGTGTCCCTGGTCATGCGGCTGTGGCACGACCTGTTCGCCGCCCTTCTCGGACCCACCTCCGGCGTCGCCTGGGCGCTGTCGGTGGTGTTCCTGGTGCTCACCGTCCGGGTGCTGCTGCTGCGCCCGGCCTGGACCCGGATGCGGGCGGCCCGGATCACCCGCGCCCTCGCCCCGCAGCTGAGCGCGCTGCGCGAGCGGCACCGCAGCGACCCGCGCGCACTGGCCGAGGCGACCACCGAGCTGCACCGCAGGCACGGCTCGTCCCCGGTCGCCGGGCTGGGCACCGCGCTGCTGCAGATCCCGGTGTTCGTGGCGCTGCTGCACGTGCTGCGCTCGTTCAACCGGCCCGGCCTGAGCTTCGAGCAGAACGCGATGATCGCCAACTACGCGTTCGATCCCGACCAGGTCGCGTCGTTCCTGCAGGCGCGGCTGTTCGGCGCGCCGCTGTCGGCCTGGACGGCCATGCCGGCCGAGCAGCTCGCGTCGTTCGGCGGGACGGTGGTCACCCCGGGTGCGGTGGCCGCCGTCGTCGTGCCGCTGGCGGTGCTCGCGGCGCTGGCCACCCACCTGGGCATGCGGTTCGCTCGGGCCGAGGTCACCGGGCAGCCCGCCGGTGTGGCGCGGGTGACGGCCGTGCTGCCCTGGGTCGCCCCGGCCGCGGTGCTGGCCGGTGGGCTGCTGTTCCCGGTGCCGGTCGCGCTGCTGCTGTACTGGACGACCGGTGGCGTGGCGACCCTCGTCCAGCAGGTCGTGCTGGGCCGGATGCTGGACCGGCGGCCGCCGTCGGTGCCCGAGCCGGTCCCGGTCGCGCCGCCGGTGCGGGCGCCGCGGCCCGGGGCGGTACCGGCGCGGCGTGCCGGACGACCCGGCCGGTCTGCCGGACGCGGCAGGCGGACCGGGCGGGGGCACGGCCGGTGAGCCCGCGCCGCACGGAATTCGTCACGGCGTCGCCTTCCCACCGTGATCTCGGCGGGGTTCGCTGGGCGGCATGGATCGGATCGTGATCGACGGCGCCCATGTCGTCACCGTCAGCGGGCAGGAGCACCCGGGCGGGCACGTCGTCGTCGAGGGGAACCGGATCACGTCGGTCGGGCCCGGCCCGGCGCCCCGCGAGGACGGCCCGCACCGCCGGATCGACGCCGCCGGCTGCCTGCTCACCCCGGGCCTGGTCAACACCCACCATCACCTGTACCAGTGGGTCACCCGCGGGCTCGCCGTCGACGCGACCCTGTTCGAGTGGCTCACCACGCTCTACCCGGTGTGGGCCGGCATCGACGAGGACGCCGTGCACACCGGCGCGACCGGCGCGCTCGCCACCCTCGCGCTGTCCGGTGCCACCACCTCCACCGACCACCACTACGTGTTCCCGCGGGCGGGTGGAGACCTGCTCGGCGCCGAGATCCGGGCCGCGGCCCGGGTGGGCCTGCGGTTCCACCCGACCCGCGGCTCGATGAACCTGGGCCGCAGCGCGGGCGGGCTGCCACCGGACGAGGTCGTCGAGGACCACGACGCGGTGCTCACCGCGTCCGCGAAGGCCGTCGCGGACTGGCACGATCCGGCGCCGGACGCGATGGTCCGGATCGCGCTCGCCCCGTGCTCGCCGTTCTCGGTCACCGGCGAGCTCATGCGGGACTCCGCCGGGCTGGCCCGGGAGCTCGGGGTGCGACTGCACACCCACCTCGCCGAGACCGCCGACGAGGAGGACTTCTGCCGCGAGCGGTTCGGCTGCACGCCGACCCGCTACGCCGCGGACCTCGGCTGGACCGGGCCGGACGTCTGGTTCGCGCACACCGTGCACCTCGACGACGACGCCGTCGCGACGATCGGCTCGACCGGCACCGGGATCGCGCACTGCCCCACCTCCAACGGCCGGCTCGGCGCCGGGATCGCCCGGGTGCGCGATCTCGTCGACGCCGGCGCCGTGGTCGGGCTCGGCGTGGACGGCGCCGCCTCCAACGAGGGCACCAGCCTGGTCGAGGAGGTCAAGCACGCCGTGCTGTTCGCCCGCGCGGTCGGCGGGCCACGCGCGCTCGGCGTCCGCGAGGCGCTCCGGCTGGGCACCCTCGGCGGCGCCCGGGTGCTCGGCCGGGACGCCGAGATCGGGTCGATCGAGCCGGGCAAGCTCGCCGATCTGGCGCTGTGGCGGATCGACGGGCTCGGCCACGGCGACGTCGCCGATCCGGTCGCCGCGCTCGTCCTGGGCGCGCCGCCGCCGCTGCGGCTGCTGCTGGTCGACGGGCGCCCGGTCGTCGAGGACGGGCGGATGTGCACCGTCGACACCGAGGAGGTCGCCGCCCGCTGCGCCGAGGTGCACCGCGATCTCGTCGCGAAGGCAGGGTGAGACCGGTGGACCTCGAGACCGTCGGCACCTTCCGCCGGGCGCGCCGGCGCGCCGACCTGGCACTGGCACCGGGGGAGCGGCTGCTCGGCGGCGGCACCTGGCTGTTCTCCGAGCCGCAGCCGGACATCACCGGCCTGGTCGATCTCACGACGATGGGCTGGGAGCCGATCACCGGCACCCCCGGCGGCGGCCTGGAGATCGCCGCGACCTGCCCGATCGCCGATCTCGCGGAGTTCGGCGAGCGGACCGGGCGGCCGCTGTTCGCGCAGTGCGCGCACGCGCTGCTCGCGTCCTGGAAGATCTGGCACACCGCGACCGTCGGCGGGAACGTGTGCCGCTCCTTCGCCGCCGCCGGGATGGTCGCGCTGTGCGCGGCGCTGGACGGGACGGCGCTGGTGTGGACCCCGGACGGCGGCCGGTACCGCATCCCGGTGGCCCGGCTGGTCACCGGGAACGGGACGAACGCGCTGCGCCCCGGCGAGGTGCTGCGCGCGCTGGAGCTGCCCGGGCCCGCGCTGCGCGCCCGCACCGCGTTCCGGAAGATCGCGCTGGCCGATCTCGGCCGCTCCGGGGCGGTGCTCACCGGGCGGATCGACACCGAGGCCGACGGCGGCGCCGCGGTGTTCACGGTGACCGCGGCGACCGCGGCGCCCACCGTGCTGCGCTACCCCGGACCGCCCGGGCCCGACCGGCTGCGCGCCGACGTGCTCGCCGCGCCCGGCTACTACACCGATCCGCTGGGCAGCGCCGACTGGCGGCGGCAGGTGAGCGCGCTGCTGCTCACCGAGATCCACGACGAGCTCGCCGCATGAAGGTCCGGATCAACGACCGTGAGCTGGAGGGCGAGCCGTGGCCCGGCCAGTGCACCCGCACCTTCCTGCGCGAGCACGGCCACCTGGAGGTCCGGAAGGGCTGCGACGCAGGCGACTGCGGTGCCTGCACGGTGCTGCTCGACGACCGCCCGGTGCACTCCTGCCTGATCCCCGCGCAGCGGCTGGACGGCGCCCGGATCACCACCGTCGCCGGGCTCGCCGACGGCGACGTGCTGCACCCGGTGCAGCGCGCGTTCGTCGAGCACGCCGGGTTCCAGTGCGGGTTCTGCACGGCCGGGCAGATCGTCACCGCCGCCGCGCTGACCCCGGACGATCTCGACGACCTGCCCCGCCGGATGAAGGGCAACCTGTGCCGGTGCACCGGCTACCGCTCGGTGCGCGAGTCGATCGAGGCCGGCGTCCGGGCGGCCGCCGGGACCGGGCCGGCCTGCGCCGGGCCTGCCGCGGCCGGCACCGGCTGGGTCGGCGAGCCGGCGCCCGCACCGGCCGCCGGGCGGATCGTCACCGGGGCCGAGCCGTTCACCTTCGACACCGACCTGACCGGGGCGCTGCACCTGCGGGTGCTCACCTCCCCGCACGCGCACGCCCGGATCCGGTCGATCGACACCGCCGCCGCGCTCGCGGCACCCGGGGTGGCACTCGTCCTCACCCACCGGGACGTGCCGGACGTCCGCTACTCCACCGCCCGGCACGAGCACCGCACCGACGACCCGGACGACACCCGGATGCTCGACGACGTCGTGCGGCACGTCGGCCAGCGGGTCGCCGCCGTCGTCGCCGGGACCCCGGCGCAGGCCGAGGCGGCCTGCCGGCTGATCGAGGTCGACTACCAGGTGCTGCCCGCCGTCCTCGACCCGGAGGCCGCCCGGGCCCCCGGCGCGCCGCTGTTGCACCCGGACCGCACCCCGGCCGACCGGGTCGACGACGCGTCCCGCAACGTGGTGCTGGCCCTGCACGGCGGGCACGGCGGCGACGTCGACGCGGCGCTGGCCGCCTCGCACGTCACCGTCTCCGGCACCTGGCGCACCTCCCGCGTCGCGCACGCCCAGCTGGAGTGCCACGGCGCGATCGGCCGGCTGGACGACGACGGCCGGCTGGACATCCGCTCCGGCACCCAGGTCCCGTTCCTCACCCGCGACGAGCTCGCCCGGGTGCTCGGCCTCGATCCCGGCCGGGTGCGGGTGCGCACCGCACGGCTCGGCGGCGGCTTCGGCGGCAAGCAGGAGATGTTCGCCGAGGACCTGGTCGGGCTCGCGGTGCTGCGCACCGGGCGGACCGTCGTGCACGAGTTCACCCGGGCCGACGAGTTCACCCGGACCGCGCTGCGGCACCCGATGCGGGTCGGCGTCACCCTCGGCGCCGGCGCCGACGGCCGGCTCACCGCGATGAAGCTCGACGTGCTGTCCGACACCGGCGCCTACGGCAACCACTCCCGCGGGGTGCTGTTCCACGCCGTCGCCGAGTCGGTCAGCGTCTACAACTGCCCGGTCAAGCACCTCGACGCCGAGGTCGTCTACACCCACAACGTGCCCAGCGGCGCGTTCCGCGGGTACGGGCTCGGGCAGGTCGTGCTCGGCGTCGAGTCCGCCATGGACGAGCTCGCGCTCGCACTCGGCGTCGATCCCTACGAGCTGCGCCGGATCAACATGGTCCGGCCCGGCGACCCGCTGCACGTCGCACACCACCCGGAGCCCGAGCACGACCTGCACTGGACCAGCTACGGCATGGACCAGTGCCTGGACCTGGTGCGCGACGCGCTGGCCCGCGATCCCGGCCCGCCCCCGCCACCGGGGCCGCGCTGGCGGGTCGGCGAGGGCATGGCGCTGAGCATGATGACGACAATGGCGCCGTTCGGGCACGCCGCCACCGCCACCGTCACCGCGCTGCCCGACGGCCGCTACCGGCTCGGCGTCGGGACCGTCGAGTTCGGCAACGGCACCACCACCACGCACCGGCAGATCGTCGCGACCGTGCTGCGCACCGTCCCGGACCGGATCGTGCTGCACCACGGCGACACCGACGCCTGCGGCTACGACACCGGCGCGTTCGCCTCGGCCGGGACGACGGTGGCCGGCAAGGCGCTGTACCGGGCGGCGCTCGCGCTGCGCGACCGGCTGCTCGCGCTGGCCGGGCCGGGCGCCGGGCTGCACGCCGACGGCGTCCGCACCCCGGACGGCGACCGCACCTTCGCCGAGCTGCTCGCCGGCCTGCCGGACGGGCTGACCTGCGAGGGCAGCGAACCGGGGGAGGAGCGGGCGATCACCGCGAACGTGCACGGCGTGCGGGTCGCGGTGGACGTCGGCACCGGCGAGGTGCGGGTGCTGCGCGCGGTGCACGCCGCCGACGCGGGCACCGTGCTGAACCCGGAGCAGCTGCGCGGCCAGATCGAGGGCGGTGTCGCGATGGGCACCGGCAGCGCGCTGCTGGAGGAGGTCCACGTCGGGGAGTCCGGGGAGGTGCTCAACGCCGCGTTCCGCACCTACCGGGTGCCGCAGATGGCCGACGTGCCGCCGGTGGAGGTGCACTTCGCGGCGACCTCGGACGCGCTCGGCCCGTTCGGCGCGAAGTCGATGAGCGAGGCCCCGTACAACCCGGTGGCGCCGGCGATCGGCAACGCGATCCGGCGCGCCGTCGGGGTCCGGCCCTACCACCAGCCGTTCTCCCGGGACCGGGTGTGGCGGCTGGTGGACGGGGACTGAGCCGGCCCGGGGATCAGCGGCGGGCGCGCTCGGCGACCACCCGCAGCGCCTCCCGGTCCGGCCCGGCGACGGCCATGTCCTCCGGCCACGACTCCACCACCGACGTCGCCCAGTCGGCCCACCGCTCGGTGGCCTCGGAGATGTCCGACAGGTACCGCCCGACCAGCGTGTTCAGTGCCGCACGCTGCGGGAACGGCGGCTCGTCGCCGAGGTAGCCCTCGGCGATCCCGCCGTCGAACTCGGCCATCTCCCGGGCCCAGGCCCGGGTCGAGGCGATGGTGGCGAGCAGGTCGGCGCGCGATCCGTGATCGGCCAGGAACACCTTGAGCAGCTGCTCGGACTCCAGCACCGGCGGCGCGGCCGGCTCGGCCAGCCAGCGGGCCAGCACCCGCCTGCCCTCCGGCGTGATCGTGTAGACGGTGCGCCGCCTGCGGCCGTGCAGCCGGGTCTCGGCGGTCGCCAGGCCGAGCTCGACCAGCTTGCGCGGCTCCTCGTAGAGCTTGCTGGCCGCCCGCGGCCAGAACCGGGACAGGCTGCGCCGGATCTGGGTGGTCAGCTCGTAGCTGCTCCACGGCTGCACGGCGAAGCGTGACGACGGGGACAGTGACGGCGACAGCGACAGCGACAGGGACAGCGACAGCGACAGGGACACCGACGGAGGTGGGGGCGCCCTCGGGCTGGCCGCGCTGCTGCTGTTCGTGCTCGTGGCGGGCGCCGCGCTGCTGCTGACGATGAGCCCGGCCGATCCCGCGTCCGGGCAGCAGCCGGTGCCCGCGGAGGCGGGCTGCGCCAACGGGTCGTCCGGGGCGCTGTTCGGGCTGGTCTGCGCGGAGGACCGCTGAGCCGGGCCGCGCGGGCTGCCCGGACCGTCCGGGATCAGCTCCGGGCGGCGGTGGACCGCTCGGCGGCGATCGAGCGGCGGTGGTGCAGGACGACCAGCGGGCGGACCGACAGCGCGGCCGCGGCCAGCAGGAGGGTCACCGCGGTCGGCGCGACGGACACCGAGACGATCGTCGCGGCGGAGAGCAGCACCATGAGCAGGCCGGCCAGGACGAGCGGCCGGAGTGCGACCGGGCGCAGTGCCGGGGCGGCTCGGAACATGGTGACCACCTCCAGATCGACGCGCGATGAGCGCGTCCCGAACACCCGAGTTCGGTCCGGCTAACTCTACTCCTCGGCGCGACTGGGGGCAAAGGGTCGCCGGGCCCGGCTCGCCTGCCGCCGTCCGGACACATACCGTGTCCGATACGTCACGACAGGTGGGGTGACGCCCACCCGAACGGGGGGTCCGCGTGCAGCCAGTGAGCCCACCGGCACCGGCACGTGTGGGGCGACCGGGTGACCGGTCCCGATCCGTCGACCCACGTGCTCACCGTCCCGGTCGGCGACGAGCAGCTCTGCGAGTCGGTCGCCGCCTTCCTGGCCGGCGGCCTGGCCGCGGGGGAGCGGGTCGCCTACTTCGACGACGACACCGCCGACGCGGTGCTCGCCCCGCTCGACGAGCTGCTCGAGCACACCGTCCGCTCCGCACTGGACGACGGCTGGGCCGGGCTGCGGTTCACCGGGCAGATGAACCACGGCCTGACCCGCCCCGGCGGGCACCTGCTCGAGGAGTACGAGCGGACCCTCGCCCGGGCCGTCCGCGGGCGCCCGGTGCACGCCCTGTGCGTCTACGACCACCTCCGCTACCCGGACGACGTCATCGACGTGATGCGCACCCTGCACCGGGACGAGGAGCAGAGCTCCCCGCTCTACGACGACAGCCTGCTCCGGATCACCCGGACCGGCCCGGCGCACATCCGGCTCGCCGGCCAGGTCGACCACGGCAACCGGCCGCAGGTCCGCCGGGCCGTCGAGCGGTTCCTGGAGCGGGTCGCGCACGGCGACACCGACACCGTGGTCGCCGATCTCGCGTCGCTCCGGTTCTGCGACGTCGCCGCCGCGGTCAGCGTCTCCACGCCGCCGACGCGCTGCCGGTCACCCTCCGGCTGCGGCTCGACCACGTCCGGCCGTCGGTGGCCCGGCTGCTGGACCGCTGCGGTGCGCCGTTCGCCGGGCAGCTGGAGGTGCGGGTGCGCGAACCGCGGGCGCTGCGCGTGGCCGACGCGGTCGCGCTCGCCGGTGAACGGCCGTCCTGACCGGGCCGCGGCCGGCCCGTCCGGCCGTGCGCCGGCACCCGGTCAGCGGGTGTCGAGCGCCCGGAACGACTCCGCGAGCCGCCCGTCCGGCAGCCCGGCCAGCTTCGCCCGGGACCGCGCCCAGTCCCGGATCAGCCCGTCCAGGTCCGTCATGTGCGCGGTCTGGCTGCGGTGCGCCCGCAGCGCGGCGATCTTCCGGTCGAACGTGCCGGTGATGTCGACGTGCCGGGCGGTGTCCGGGGCACCCGGCGCGCCGCCGGTCACCCAGACCTCGGCGACGGTGTGCGCGGCGAACCCGGCCTCGGCGAGCTCGGGATGCGCCCACGGGTTGCGCGCGTCCGGGTAGACCGCGCACAGCGCCGCCTCGCCGGTGGCGGTGTGGTCGGGATGGCTGCCGTACATGCTGTCCAGGTCGCGCACCGGCGACGGCACGACGACCCGGTCCGGGCGCACCTGCCGGATCACCCTGGCGAGATCGCGGCGCAGCTCCAGGGTGACCGTCAGCCGTCCGTCCGGGTGGCCCAGGAAGATCAGGTCCTCGACCCCGGCGACGGCCGCCGCGGCCCGCTGCTCGGCCTGCCGGATGCCGCCGATCTCCGAGCGCGGCACGGCCGGGTCGAAGCCGCCGGCGTCGCCGTCGGTGACCAGGCAGTAGGTCACCGCCACCCCGGCGTCGGTCCAGACCGCGACCGTGCCCGCGCAGGAGAAGTCGATGTCGTCGGGATGCGCGGCGATCACCAGCGCGCGTTCGATGCGGGAGTGCTCGTCGTCGGTCACGCCGACATCATCTCCCGCCGGTCCGCGCGGCCGGACCGGCACCGGGCCCCCGCGCTCAGTTCGCGTCCGGCGTGCCGACCTGCTCCTCCAGCCGGTCCTGCCAGTCCTGCTGGCACTGCTGGATCGCCGCCTGGTCGCCGCCCGCCTGCTCGACGCACTCGTAGAGATCGGCCCCGCCGATCGTGGTGAACAGCCCGATCGCGAAGACCGCGGCCGCCACCGCCGCCAGCACGGACAGCACGCCCAGCACCAGACCGGTGATCGCCACGCCCTGGTTGGTCGCGATCCGCTTGCGGACCCGGACGATGCCGATGATCCCGAGCGCGATCGCGACCAGGCCGAACAGGCCGCCGATCAGCAGCCAGAACGTCAGGATCCCGAGGATGCCGAGTACCAGCGCGGCGATCCCGACGCCGTTGCGCGGCGGCGCTCCGCCCGGGCCGCCCGGTCCGCCGTAGCCGGGCTGGCCGCCCGGGAACTGGTCGGGCCGCTGCGGGTAGCCGCCGTAGGGCTGCTCGCCGTAGCCCGGCTGCTGGCCGTAGCCCGGCTGCTGGCCGTAGCCCGGCTGCTGGCCGTACCCGGGCTGCTGGCCGCCGTAGGGCTGCTCGTGGCCGGGCTGCCCGGGATACGGGGCCTGGCGGCCCTGCTGGTCCGGGTCCTGCGGGTCCCCCGGCTGGCCCGGGTACGGCGGTGGGCTGCTCACGCTGGTCCTTCCCCGATCCGCACCGGCCGGGACCGGCCGGTGCGGATGGTGCTGCTGACGCTGTCGTCGTCGATGATCCCGGCGTGCCCGCCGCCGGTCCAGGTGAAACGCCCGTCGGTGCAGGTGTGACGCCCGACTGCGGGCCGCGCCCGGGCGTGGTGGGATCGGTGCCCGTGAGCGGAATCGACGAGATCGAGGAGTGGGTCAGGGCCCAGCGCCGGGTGATCGACCTGGTCCGGGACCTCCCGGCGGAGCGGTCGGGACGCCGGGTGCCCGCCTGTCCGGACTGGACGGTGCGCGACCTGTTCTCGCACATGGTCGGCCTCGGCGCGGACGTCGTCGCCGGCGACGAGCCGGACGACCACGACGCCGGGTGGACCGGGCGCCAGGTCGAGCGGCGGCGTGCCGACGACATCGCCACCCTGGTCGCCGAGTGGGAGTCGCTGACCGGCCCGGTGCGCGACTGGATGGCCACGCACACCACCCGCCCGCTCGCCGACGTGCTGATCCACGAGCAGGACCTGCGCGGCGCGCTCGGCGCACCGGGCGCCCAGCACACCCCGGGCCTGCACGCGCTGCGGGACCGGTTCGCGGGCCGCTTCGCCGGCCGGGTCGCCGGGCTGGCGCCGGTCGCACTGATCGGCGACGGCTGGCGGTGGGTGTCGTCCGGGGACGAGGCCGGCGCCGCGGTGGTCGTCCGGACCACCGACTTCGAGCTGGCCAGGGCGCTGGTGACCCGGCGCTCGGCGGACCAGCTCCGGTCCTGGACCGAGCGCGGCGACATCGGGCCCTACCTGGACGGGTTCGCCCTGCTCGGGCCGTTGCCGGACGCGCCGCTGTCGGAGTCCTGATCCCCGGCCGTTCCACACCGGTACGGTCGCGCGGCTACCGTCGGGGCATGGTGCTGCGAGCGCGGGATGTCATGACCGAACGCGTCGTCACCGTGTGGGCGGACGCGCCGCTCGCCCGGGCCCAGGAGCGGATGGCCGAGTCCCGCTACTCCGCGCTGCCGGTGGTGGACCGGCGGTTCTCGCTGGTCGGGATCATCAGCCTGGTCGACGTGCTGCGGCACCGCGGCGATCCGGAGGCGACCGTCGGCGACGCGATGACCGAGCAGGTCGTCACGATGCTGCCGACCACCAACGTCTCGATCATCGCGCACCGGATGCGGGTCTACGGCGAGCTGCGGCTGGTCCCGGTCGTCGACCGCGGGGTGCTGGTCGGCGTGATCACCCGCAGCGACCTGCTGCGGCACCGGCTGGCCGGCGGCCTGCTCCGCCGGACCGCCCGCCGGTTCGGCGGCGCCGGCCTGATCGGCCCGCTCCCCGAGGCGATGATGCCGCGCGGAGCGGGCCGGGTCGGCGGGCGGCCGCTCGCCTCGCTGCGGGTCGCCGACGTGATGACCGACGGCGGGCTGGTCGCGATCCCGCCGACGCTGGCGCTCGACGAGGCGGCCGAGGTGCTGCTGTCCTACCGGTTCACCGCGGTCCCGGTGGTCGACGACCGGGACCGGCTGCTCGGGATCCTCTCCGAGGCCGACCTGATGCACGGCTCGCTGGACGGCGGCCGCCGCACCAGGGCCCGGACCGTCGACAACGTGATGACCCGCGACGTCGAGGGCGTGCACCCGGACGATCCGCTCACCGACGCCGAGCAGCTGCTGTCCGAGCGCGGCTTCCGGGTGGTGCCGGTGGTCGACTCCGACGACGTCCTGGTCGGCGTGCTCAGCCGCAGCGACCTGCTGTAGGTCAGCCCGCGGGGACGGCCGGCACGGCCGGTGCCGCGGGTACCGCCGGCGCCGCCGGGACCGCGGGGGCCCGGACGTCCTCGCACTTCTGCGCCGCGTCGGCCACCAGCGCGGAGAACACCACCGGGTCCTGCAACGCCTGCTGCGGCAGCGTCGTGAGATCGAGGTGCTCCTGCACACAGGCGAGCTGCGCGGCCTGGTCGGCCGGGGTCGGCTCCGGCGGCGGGGCGGGCTGGGCGGCGGCCGTGCCGGTCGCCGCCGCGACGACGACGAGACCGGCCGCGGCGACGGCTGCGGCGCGCACGAGTGTCCTCACGATGATCCTGCTTCCTGCGCCGTCCGGCGCGGTCGTGGATGTGCCGCATCGCGGGGGAGCGGCGCCCCGGCGTCCGCGTCGCCCGCGGTGCACGGATCCTGACCGGCCGGGCCGGTGCCGGCGCGCGGTGTGCCCCGGACGCGTGACACCCGGCCGGGGCCGGATGGACGCCGGGACGGATCAGGTGGCCAGCGCGATCGCCCGCCCCGCCTGCCGGCCGGAGAACAGGCAGCCGCCGAGGAACGTCCCCTCCAGCGCGCGGTAGCCGTGCACGCCCCCGCCGCCGAACCCGGCCACCTCGCCGGCGGCGAACAGGCCGGGCACCGGTGAGCCGCCGGCGTCGAGCACCCGGCCGGCCAGGTCGGTCTGCAGGCCGCCGAGGGTCTTGCGGGTCAGCACGTGCAGCCGGACCGCGATCAGCGGACCGGCCGCGGGATCGAGCAGCGCGTGCGGCGGCGCGGTGCGGGCCAGCTTCTCGCCGAGCGTGCGCCGGGCGTTGTGGATCGCCACCACCTGCAGGTCCTTCGCGAAGGCGTTCCCGAGCTGCCGGTCCCGGGCGACGACCTGGCGGCGGATCGCCTCGACGTCCAGCTCGGGGGTGCCGCCGGTCAGCCGGTTCATCCCGGCGACCAGCTCGTCGAGGGTGTCGGCGACGACGAAGTCCGCGCCGCGTTCCTTGAACGCCTCCACCGGGGCGGTCGCGCCGGGCCGGACCCGGCCGAGGGTGGCCCGGACGTCCTTGCCGGTGACGTCCGGGTTCTGCTCGGACCCGGAGAGCGCGAACTCCTTCTCGATGATCTTCTGGGTGAGCACGAACCAGGAGTGCTCGTGCCCGGTCGCGCGCAGCGCGGCGAGCGTGCCGAGGGTGTCGAAGCCGGGGAAGTTCGGCGCGGGCAGCCGCCGGCCGGTGGCGTCGAGCCAGAGCGACGACGGCCCCGGGATGATCCGGATGCCGTGCCCCGGCCAGATCGGGGCGTGGTTCTGCACGCCCTCGGTGTAGTGCCACATCCGGTCCCGGTTGACGATCCGCCCGCCCGCCGCACCGGTGATGCCGAGCATCCGGCCGTCGACGTACGCGGGGACACCGGTGACCATGTGCTGCGGCGGCGTGCCGAGCCGGTCCGGCCAGTTCGCACGGACCAGGTCGTGGTCGCCGCCGATCCCGCCGGAGGTCACCAGCACCGCGCCGGCCCGGAAGGTGAAGTCGCCGACGACGTCGCGGTTGGTCGGTGCGCCGCGCTCGGCGGTGTCCGGGGCGAGCACGGCGCCGTGCACGCCGTCGACGGTGCCGCCGGTGACGGCGAGCCCGTCCACCCGGTGCCGGAAGCGCAGCGTGATCGCACCGGTCGCGGCGTGCTCGCGGACCCGGCGGACGAACGGCTCCAGCACACCCGGCCCGGTGCCCCAGGTGAGGTGGAAGCGGGGCACCGAGTTGCCGTGCCCGTCGGCGAGGTGCCCGCCGCGCTCGGCCCAGCCGACCACCGGCAGCCAGCGCACCCCCTGCCCGTGCAGCCAGGACCGCTTCTCCCCGGCGGCGAAGTGCACGTACGCGGTCGCCCACTGGCGGGCCCAGAAGTCCTCGCCCGCCGGGTCGTCGACACCCCGGTCGAAGGCCGCCGAGCCCAGCCAGTCCGACAGCGCCAGCTCCGGCGAGTCGCGGATCCCGGTCCGCCGCTGCTCCGGGGTGTCGACCAGGAACAGCCCGCCGAGCGACCAGAACGCCTGCCCGCCCAGGTTCTGCTCCGGTTCCTGGTCGAGCACCAGCACCGAGCGTCCGGCGTCGGCGAGCTCGGCTGCGGCGACGAGCCCGGCGAGACCGGCCCCGATCACGATGACATCGGCGTCCATGGCGGCGATCCTGCCGGACATCGCTACCGACGGGTAGGGTCGCTGCGCATGCACCCGGACGCCGCGCGCGAGACGCTCTGCACCTGGTCCCGCCGGATGGTGCGCGACGGCCTGGTCGTCGGCACCTCCGGGAACCTCTCGCTGCGCTGCGGCGAGCTGATCGCGGTCACCCCGTCCGGTGTGGACTACGAGACGATGACCGCCGACGACGTCGTGCTGGTCACCCCGGCCGGTGCGGTCGCCGACGGGGTCCGGGCCCCGACCAGCGAGCTCGCCCTGCACCTGGCCGCGCAGGCCCGCCCCGGCACGTCCGCGGTGGTGCACACGCACTCGCCCGCGGCGGTGGCGCTGTCGTTGCTGCGCGACGACGTCCCGCCGGTGCACTACCAGATCGCGATGTTCGGCGGCTCGGTGCGCGTCGCCGGGTACGCCCCGTTCGGCAGCGACGAGCTGGTCGCGAACGCGGTCGCCGCGCTCGGCGACCGCAGCGCGGTTGTGCTCGGCAACCACGGGACGCTGGTGCTCGGTGAGCACCTCGGCGCCGCCTACGACGGCGCCCGGCAGCTCGAATGGCTGTGCGACGTGTGGCTGCGGGCCCGCGCCGTCGGTGAGCCGCGGCTGCTGACGGAGGCGCAGATCAGCGTGGCGGGACAGTGCTTCGCGGCGCAGAAGCGGACGGTGCGGGACTCCACGCCCGGTGCTCGGTGACGATCGCGGTCACCAGCTCGTGCGGGGTGACGTCGAACGCCGGGTTGTAGACGGGCGTCCCGGGCAGCGTCATGAGCGTGCCGCCGTGCTCGCGGACCTCGTCGGCACCGCGCTGCTCGACGACGATGTCGCCGCCGGTCGGCGTGTGCGGGTCGATCGTCTCCTCCGGGGCGACCACCACGAACGGGATCCCGGAGCGGGCCGCCGCGCAGGCCAGCATGTAGGTGCCGATCTTGTTGGCGACGTCGCCGTTCGCGGCGATCCGGTCGGCCCCGGCGAACACCACGTCGACCAGTCCGGTGGCGATCGCCGCGGGGCCCGCCGAGTCGACGCACAGCCGGTGCGGCACCCCGGCCCGCTCCAGCTCCCACACGGTCAGCCGCGCCCCCTGCAGCAGCGGGCGGGTCTCGCAGGCGAGCACCTCGGCCAGTGCCCCGTCGGCGTGCAGGGTGAGGATCGCGCCGAGCGCGGTGCCGCCCGGGCCGGCGGCCAGCGGGCCGGTGTTGCAGACGGTCAGCGCGCGCAGCGGCCGGTCCGGGCAGCGGGCGCGGACGAGGTCGGCGGCCCGCCGGGTGGCCGCGGCGTTGACCGCGGCGGCCTCGGCGGCGACGGCGCGGGCCACGGCGAGCACCGCGGCCGGGGTGGGCGCGCTGCCGGTGGGTGCGCGGTCGGCGGCGGTGCTCTCGGGGGCGGCGGGGTTGCCGGGGCCTGCGGGGCTGCCGGGAGTGGCGGCGGCCGGGCCGTGGGGGCTGTCGGCGCTGCCGGCGCTGCCGTCGAGGACCGCGAGTGCGCGCCGGACCCCGATCGACAGCGGCACCGCGGTGGGCCGGGCGGTCGCGATCCGCTCCGCGTCCGCGCGCACCGCGGCCCGGGAGCCGGGGGTGCCGGTGCCGTGCCGGTGCGCGGCGAGCGCGACGCCGAAGGCGCCGGTGATCCCGAGTGAGGGCGCCCCGCGCACGGCGAGCGACCGGACGGCGTCGATCACCCCGTCGACGGTGGTCAGGTGCAGGTGCTCGGTGTGCTGCGGCAGCGCCCGCTGGTCCAGCAGGACGACGGCCGGGCCGCCCTCGGTCTCGTCGGCCCAGTCCACGATCCGCATTCCGGCGACGGTACCCGCCGAATGATCCACGATCGGGAACCGGAACGGTCGCCGGCCGGACGTTCCGGTTCCCGATCGTGGATCATCGGCCGGACGACCGGGGCTCAGGCGGGCGGGGCGAGGCGGTAGACGGCGCCGGCGTCGTCGTCGGTGATGTAGACGGCCCCGTCCGGACCGGGGACCGCGGCGACCGGCCGCCCCCAGCGCGCCCCGGACGGGTCCTGGAACCCGCCGACCAACGTCTGCTGCGGGCCCATCCGGCCCTCGGCGTAGGGGAAGTAGGAGACCTCGGGGGCACGCGGCGGATCGGCGTTCCACGAGCCGTGCACCCCGGCGAGCGCGCCACCGGTGTACGGGGCGGGCAGCTCCCCGTCGGTGAACGCCAGGCCGAGCGGGGCGGAGTGCGCCGGGAACGCCTGTTCCATCGGCGCGAGCGTCGCGCAGTCGAGCTCGCTCCCGCCGGGATTGAGCTCGGCGTCGGGCACCATCGGCACGTCGGTGAGGTCCTGCGGGCTGCCCTGCACGCCGGGCTGGGTGTCCGGGTCGGGATTGCAGTAGGGCCAGCCCAGGTTCCGGCCCGCGGTGAGCCGGGCCAGGGGTTCCGCGGGATGCGCGGTCACGTACTGGTTGATCACGTCGCCGAACGACGAGCCGGACGCGTCGCCGTAGGGCCGGTCGTAGGGATAGGGGACGTTGTCGCGGCCGTTCACCGCGGTCCAGACGGCGCCGTCCGGGGCGACCGCCAGCCCGGTGCCGTTGCGGACCCCGACCGCGAACGGTTCGGCAGGACCGCCGCCGGGCGGGATCCGCAGGATCGAGGCCCGCGGTGGCGTCGCGGCGAGATCCTCGACCGAGATGTTGCCGGTGGAGCCGATCGAGACGTAGAGCGCGCCGTCCGGTCCGGCGGCGACCGACTTCAGCTCGTGGCCGTAGGCGCCGCGCAGGTCCGGGCTGTTGGCGTCCGGCAGCCCGTCGGCGACGACCCGCCGCCCGGTCGCGGCACCGGCGGCGTAGTCGTAGGACACGACCCGGTTGCTCTCGGCGACGTGCAGCGTCGAGCCGTCCGGGGAGAACGCCAGGCCGTGCGGCTGGGTGAGCCCGTCGAGCAGGCTGCGCTGCGCGCCGTCCGGGGTCAGGAGGAGCACCCGCCCGTCGTCCGGGACCGAGACGAGCAGGTTCCGGTCCGGCGTCCACACGGCGAGCCGGGCGTTCGGGACCCTGGCGAACACCGACAGCGTCCAGCCCGGCGGGACGAGCGCCTCCCGCGGCTGGTCCAGCGGGGCGTCCGCCAGCCCGGGCGGGACGTCCAGCGGGACCGGCACCAGCTCGGCGGCCGCCGCGGCGACCGGCGCCTCGTTCCCGGAGACCGCGTTCGTCACCGGGTTCGGGCCGGCCCCGCAGGCCACCAGCAGGGGCAGGACGGTCAGCGCGGCGATCCACGCCCCACGCAACGGTGCACTCCGCATCACCCGGACGGTACGGGCCGCCCGGCCCGGCTGCGCGACGGCCCGCGGGGGCGCAGGATCGGTGGATGCGCCTGACCCTGCACGCCCGCGGCCCGCAGCCCGCCGACGAGGTGTGGGAGCGCTACGCGGTCCCCGCCCGCTGGCCGGAGTGGGCGCCGCTGATCACCGGGGTCGACTGCCGCGACGACCGGATCCGCACCGGCTCCACCGGCGCGGTGCGCGGCCCGTTCGGGGTGCCGCAGGTGCGGTTCACGGTGACCGAGCTGGACGAGCGGCTCGGCACCTGGGCGTGGGACGTGGCGCTCGGCCCGGTCCGGCTGTCGCTGGACCACGGCGTGCGCCCGTCCGGCGGCGGCACCCGGACCTGGCTGACGATCGAGGGCCCGGCCGCCGCCGTACTGGGCTACGCGCTGCCGGCGCGGGCGTCGCTGGAGATGCTGGTGCGGCGCCCGGCCTGACCGATGTGCTCCAGGGCGAGCGCGGCGAACCGCTCCGGCACCTCGATCTGCGGCATGTGCCCGACCCGGCCGAACACGTGCGTGGTGACCTGCGGCAGCGCGCGGGCGGCGGTCCGCAGCTGGGAGACCGGCAGGATCAGGTCCCGCTCGCCCCAGACGACCAGGGTCGGCTTCGGGGCCTTCGCCGCGGCGGCGAGCAGTGCGGACCGCCAGCCGGCCCGCACCCCGCGCACGGTGCCGAGCTCGGTGATCATCTCCAGGAAGGTCTGCGCGAACTCGGGCCGGGCGGCGATCTCCATGGCCCGCGCGACGCGCTCGTCGGTGACCAGCGCCGGATCGACGAACAGCGACCGCTCGGTGCGCCGGATCGCGCGCTCGTCCATCCGGCCGAGCAGGAACCGGCCCAGCAGCGGCACGCCGAGCACCCGCAGCGCGGGCGTCACCTCGGTGCCGAACCCGGCCGGGTCGGCCAGCACCAGGGTGGCGACCCGGTCCGGCGCCCGGGTGGAGAGCAGCAGCGCGACGGCGCCGCCGAGCGAGTTGCCCATCACGTGCGCCGGCCGGGTCTCGCCGAGCGCGTCCAGGGTGGCCAGCGCGGTGTCGGCGAGCCGGGCCAGGGTGGCCGGGCCGTCCGCGCGGCCGGAGTACCCGAAGCCGGCGAGGTCCGCGGCGATCACCCGGTGGCCGGACAGCAGGGCGTGCTGGTCGTCCCAGTCCTCCAGGCTGCGGCCGATGCCGTGCAGCAGCAGCACCGGCTCGCCCGCCGGGGCGCCGGACTCGCGGACCCGGATCCGGGCGCCACCGGCGTCGACGAAGCGGGTCATCGGGCGGCCGCCGTGCGCTGCGCCCGCCCGGCCGAGCCGAGCAGCCGGGAGAGCAGCTTCAGGCCGTTCACCGGGGCGAGCCGGGCGAGCGCGTCGGGGACCTTCGCGCTGATCCCGATGAGCAGCCGCGGGCGGCGCTTCTCGATCGCCTCGACGATCTGCTCGGCGGCCCGGTCGGCCGGGAACGTCAGCAGCTTCTGGAAGTCCCGCTTGCCCTTCGCGGCCTCGTCGGCCGGGATGTTGACGCCGACCCGGGCGGACTCGGCGATCCCGGTCGCGATGCCGCCCGGGTGCACGGTGGTCACCGTGGTGCCGGACGCGGCGAGCTCGCCGCGCAGCACCTCGGAGAAGCCGCGCAGCGCGAACTTCGACGCGCAGTACGCCGACTGGCCGGGCGGCGCGATCAGCCCGAACAGGCTGGAGACGTTGACGACGTGGCCGCCGGGGCGCGCGGTCAGCGCGGGCAACAGGGCGTGCGTGAGCCGCACCGGGGCCCGGAAGTTGACGTCCAGCACCCAGTCGAACTCGTCGAGGGTGAGCCGGGCGAAGTCGCCGCCCAGTGCGACGCCGGCGTTGTTGACCAGCAGCCGGATCTCCGGGTGCCCGGCGCGGATCCGGCCGGCGAGCGCGTCCACCGCGTCCCGGTCGGCCAGGTCGACGGTCTCGGTGGTCACCGACAGCCCGGGGTGCGCGGCCCGGACGGTGCCGGCGACCGCGTCGAGCCCGGGGCCGTCCCGGTCGACCAGCACGAGATCGCTGCCGCGCTCGGCGAGCAGCCGGGCGATGTGCGTGCCCATGCCGCCGGCCGCCCCGGTGACGACGGCGGTGCCCTCGGCGAAGCGGAACGGTGTGCGGCTCATGACGCGAGCTCCTTCTCGGTCGGGGTGTCGGCTGCGATCCCGGCCTCGGACGGCGCGGTGACGGCGGCCGAGCGCTGCCCGACCGCGGACGCCGGGGTGAGCAGCATGTCCTTCTCCAGGTCGGCCCGGCCGAGGCCGATGGCGTCGAGGAAGAAGTTCTGCCGCAGCCGCCACGGGTCCTTGCGGCCCTGCCGCGGGAACAGGTGCTCGGAACGCTTGACGTAGCCGGAGGCGAGATCGAGCAGCGGCCGGTCCGGCGACACGGTCGGCGCCGGCGTCGCGACCGCGATGCCCCGCCGGTCCATGTGCGCGAGCAGCCGCGGCACGTAGCGGGCGACCAGGTCGGCGCGCAGCGTCCAGGACGCGTTGACGTAGCCGATGCAGAACGCCAGGTTCGGCACGCCGGAGAGCATCAGGCCGCGGTAGGTGACCGTCTTGCCGATGTCGACCTGCTCGCCGTCGACCCGGATCGTCATGCCGCCCAGCGGCTTGAGCGACAGCCCGGTGGCGGAGACGATCACGTCGGCCGGGAGCTCGTCGCCGGAGCGCAGCCGGATGCCGCGCTCGGTGATCCGGTCGATGTGGTCGGTGACGACCGAGGCGTCACCGGCGCGGATCGACCGGAAGAAGTCGCCCTCGGGGACCACGCACAGCCGCTGGTCCCACGGCTCGTAGGACGGCGTGAAGTGCTGGTCCACGTAGGACTCGTCCTTGAGGAACCGCAGGGCGAGCCCGCGCAGCACCTTCTTCACCCGCTCCGGGCGGCGCCGGGCGAGCTGGTAGAAGCTCTGGGTGAGCGCGACGTACTGGTAGCGCAGGATCGTGTGCGCGAGCTTCGCGGGCAGGATCCGGCGGAGCCGGTCGGCGACCGGGTCGCGGCTGGGCAGCACGGTCAGGTACGACGGCGAGCGCTGCAGCATCGTGACGTGCTCGGCCTGCTCGGCGAGCGACGGGATCAGCGTGACGGCGGTCGCCCCGGACCCGATGACGACGACCCGCTTGCCGGTGCAGTCGAGGTCCTCGGGCCAGAACTGCGGGTGCACCCAGGTGCCGGTGAAGTCCTCCCGGCCGGGGAACTCGGGCTGGTAGCCGCGGTCGTAGTCGTAGTAGCCGGAGCACATGAACAGGAACGCGCAGGTGTAGCGGCGGGGTCCGTCGGCGGTCTCGGTGTCGACGGTCCAGCGGGCGGTGGCCGAGTCCCAGGTGGCGCCGACGACCTTGGTGCCGAACCGGATGTGGTCGCGGACGCCGTACTGGTCGGCGGTCTCGCCGATGTAGCGGCGGATGTCGGCGCCGTCGGCGATCGACTTGGGCTCGCGCCACGGCCGGAACGGGTAGGCGAGGGTGAACATGTCCGAGTCCGAGCGGATGCCCGGATAGCGGAAGAGGTCCCAGGTGCCGCCGAGGTCGGCCCGGCCCTCCAGGATCGCGTAGTCCTTGCCGGGCAGCTCCTGCTGCAGGCGGCACGCGGCGCCGATGCCGGACAGGCCGGCACCGACGATGATCACGTCCCGGTGCTCGGTCCCGGCGGGGTTGCTGGGCTGTGTCCCGGAAGTCACGGGCGGCCTCCCTGTCGTGGTCGTCTGCGCTGACTGGCCGTGCTGTTCGACGTCGATACTGCCTGAAACCTACCGCGGGTAACTTGACCTCGTGCGACAACAACTTAACCTCGGGCGCCATGGAGACGGGATCCCTCACCCGGGCGAGAGCGCTGCGCGGCCTGCCCGAGCTCGTCGGTGAGCTGGGGGGCGACGGGCCGGCGCTGTTCGCCCGGTTCCGGATCCCGGTCGCCGCCGTGGACGGGGCCGATCCGGACGCGCTGGTCCCGACCCGCTCGCTGGGCCGGGTGCTGGAGACCGCCGCCGGCGAGCTGTCCTGCCCGGACCTGGGGCTGCGGCTGGCCGAGCGGCAGGGCCCGGAGATCCTCGGGCCGCTGGCGGTCGCCGTGCAGAGCTCGGCGACCTTCGGCGACGCGCTGGACTGCGCCTCGCGCTACCTGTACGTGCACAGCCCGGTGCTGACGGTCGGCACGGTGCCGGACCCGGAGGCCGCGCCGGGGGTGACCGGGCTGGAGTACGGCAGCACCGAACCGATGCCGCCGCAGGTCGCCGACCTGGGGATCGGGGTGCTGCACCGGATCGTGCGGCTGCTCGCCGGCGGCGCCTACGGCCTGCGGTCGGTGCACCTGCCGCATCCGCCGCTGGCCGCGCTGGACCGCTACCGCGACTTCTTCGACGCCGACGTCCGGTTCGACCGGCCGGCGGCGGTGCTGCGGGTCCCGGCCGACCTGGTCCGGCGGCCGCTGGCCGGGGGCGGCGACGAGATCGTGCGGGCGATCGCGATCGACTACCTGGAGACCCACTTCGACCGCCCCGGCCGGACGGTCGGCGACCGGGTCCGGACCGCCGTCGACCGGTCGCTGGGCAGCGGACCGGTCCGGGTCGGCTCGGTCGCCCGGCTGCTGCGGGTGCACCCGCGCACCCTGCAACGGCACCTGGCGGGCGAGGGCACCACGTTCGAGCAGATCGTCGACCAGGCGCGCCGCGACCTGGCCGAGCGCCTGATCACCCGCACGGACCTGCCGTTCACCCAGGTCGCGGGCATGGTGGGGCTGGCGGAGCAGTCGGCGCTGACCCGCTCGGCGCGGCGCTGGTTCGGCGTGCCGCCGCGGGAGCTGCGCCGGCGGGCGTGACCGGCGCTCAGCCGGTCCGGGTGCGCATCTCGTATCGCCGCTCGGCGTAGTCCAGGTCGTCGCGCCACAGCTTCGTCGCGGCGGCCGCCATCGCCGGCCGGATGGCCGGGGCGAGCCGGGACGCGATCGCGAACCCGGGCCGGTCCGATCCGGCGACGACCGCCTCGACCACCGACGTCCGCGGCCGGCCGTCGCGGCCCGGGCCGCGCGGCGTCGCGTGCGTCTCGACGACGCTGCCGACGCCCTCGCCGTCCACGATCCGCATGACCACGGTGCGCGGCTCCGGGCAGACGAACTCGGCCTGCACCGGCACCCCGACCCGCGGCCCGACCTTGAAGGTGACCGTCACCAGGAACCGGTCGTCGTCCTCCTCGATCTCGCCGACGTCGGTGACCTGCGGCGCGGACACGACGTCGAGCCGCTGGAAGGAGTACGGGTGGAACCAGGCCCCGTGCCAGGGGTCGAGCCGGTTGGCGACGATGTCCTCCGGCTCGCAGACGCCGGTTAGCGTGGTCACCGCGTCCAGGGTGCGGCCGGCCGGGCGGGCCGGGACGACGGGCGCGTCGGTCGGGTCCTCGCCGCCGAGCTCGTCGAGCCGGACCCAGACCAGCACGCCGTCGTCGTGCGCCGGGAAGGGGACCCAGCCCGGCCCGGAGCGGGTGCCCAGGCGCAGCCCGTGCCAGCGGCACACCAGCTCCCCGCAGTCGACGGCGGCGAGCGCCATCGGGGCACCCAGGTGCGGGCAGGCGCCCGGGCCGACCCGCACCGTCCCGGTGGTGTCCCGCCAGGCGACCAGCTCGGTCCCGCCGACCCGGGTGCCGAACGGCCGGTCCGCCCGGACCTGCCGGGAGGAGGCGAGCACGAACCAGTTCCCGGACGGCCGGGCCTGGGCCCGTTCCAGCGCGGCGGAGATCAGCTTGGGATCCGCCCCGGCGTAGGTGGGGCGCTGGCGGGCCCAGTCCGATGGCGGCAGCGGCTGCAGCGGCCAGCTCGCCGGCCAGCGGCTCGAGATCCGGGACAGCAGGCTCATGACGGTTTCCTTCTCACGGGTCAGCGGGAACGCATCGCGTACTCGGCGGCCCGGCGCAGCGGGCCGAACCGGCCACGGGTGGGAACGGTCTCCAGCGGATGGCCGGCCAGCCCCCAGCCGGCGAGCAGCCGGTTCGCGGCCAGCCAGCCGGTGCTCGCGGCCCGTTCCATCAGCGCGACCGGCAGGTCGATCCGGATGCCGTCGCCGGCCAGCACCAGGCCGTCGACCGGGGTGACGACGCCCGGCCGGCGGGCGAAGTCACCGATCCCGAACATCGGGCAGTCCCGGCGCCACTGCACCAGCTCGCCGACGGCGCGGGCGCCCGCGGTCTCCGGGTAGATCGCGTGCAGCCGGGCCAGGCAGCGGCTGCGCAGCTCGGCGGTCCAGGCCTCCTCGTCGGTCCCGGCGGGGACGGCCGCGGAGTAGGCGTGCAGCTCGACGACCGAGCCGCCGGTGCGGGCCGCCCAGGTCGCCGCGTCGCGCTCGTAGCGGTCCAGGACCGAGATGTTGTCCAGCGGGTCCAGTCCGCCGGTGCCCAGGAACGGCGGCCGGTCCTCGCGCACCGGGCGGTCCAGCCACAGCCGGTACACCAGGAACGGCGGCGCGCTGCCCAGCGCGGCGACGTCCTCCCGCCAGGCGGGCAGCGCGTCCGGCCCGGCGGGCACGGCGGGCGGGCCGTCGCCGGGGCCGAGATCGGACGCGGCGACGATGTCCCGCAGCCCGGGCACGTCCGCGGCGAGGACGACCGCGTCGACCTCGGTACCGCCGGACGAATGATTCACGTGGAACCGTCCACTCGCGACATCGCGCTGGACCGACGACACCCGGGTGCCGGTCCGGAAGCCGACGCCGCGGGCGGTCAGGTAGTGCCGCAGCGGCTCCCACAGGGCGGTGTCGAACCCGTCGTCGGGCACGTCGAACATCAGCCCCTCGGACGAGCCGAGGAAGTAGATGTGGAACATCGTCGCCAGCTCGGCGGCCGACATGGTCGACGGCGGGGCGAAGAAGCTGCGGGAGAACACCTCGAACGCCAGGTGCCGGGCGGCCGGCGGGAAGTTGATCGACTCGAGGAAGGTCTGCGCGTCGACGTCGTCGAGCGCGTCGTAGATCGCCGGTACCGAGACCGCGGCCAGCGGGGCGGCGGCCCGCGGATCGAGCCCGGCCAGGTCGCGCGGCCGGAAGGTGGGGCTGCGCAGCGCGAACAGCACAGCGTTCCACGGCGGGGTGCGGGGCAGGCCACGGAAGGTGTCGCGGCGGCCCTCGGCGTCGATCAGCGGGTAGTCGTCGAGCGCGACCAGCCTGCGCAGGCCCGGATCGGCGCGGCGCAGCAGCGAGCGCAGGTTGTAGTACTGCCGGAAGAACGCGTGGAACCCGCGGCCCATCGACACCGCGGTGCCGTCGGGCAGCCGGTCCGGCCAGGCGCCGACCCGGCCGCCCAGGTAGGGCTCGCGTTCCAGTACCTCGACGACGACGCCGCGCTCGGCCAGCCCGGTCGCCGCGGCCAGCCCGGCGATCCCGCCGCCGACCACCGCGACCCGCGGCCGCCTGCCGAGCAGGCCGGCGTCGCCGAGCCCGTCGGCCGGCGGATGCACGACCCGGCGCGGGTCGGCCGGGGCGACGCTCACCGGCGGGTCCCCAGCACGGTGTGCACCACGCCGCTCTGCCAGCCGGTCATGGTCTCGGAGTGCACGGCGTCGAACCCGGCGGTGCGCAGCCGGTCGCGCAGCCGCCCGATGCCGTCGAAGGTGTTCACGCTGCGCCACAGGTGCCGGTAGAGGGCCGTCTCGCCGGTGGTGAGCCGGCCCAGCGGGACGATCACGCCCCAGCAGACCGCGTGCCAGACCGCCCGGGCCCGCGCCGAGTCGGCGACCGAGTACTCGTGCAGGGCGAGCACGCCGCCGGGGCGGAGCAGGTCGTGGAACCGGCGCAGCTGGGCGTCCGGGTCGTCGAGGTTGCGCAGCAGGTAGGCGGCGAGGATCCCGTCGAACGGCCCGGTCACCCCGGCGTCGGCGAGCGCCTCGGCGGTGGAGTGCACGAATCGCACCGAGGCCGGCCACGGCTTCGACCGGGCCCTGGCGAGCATCCCGGCCGAGGCGTCCACCGCGACGATCTCGGCCCGCGGCGCGACCGCCAGCAGCGCCGCGGTGGAGGCGCCGGTGCCGCAGCCGGCGTCGAGCAGGCGCAGCCCGGCGCCGTCGCGGGGCAGCCGCATCCGGGCGGCCGAGGCGCGCAGGTGGTCGTGGTACCCGGGGTTCATCCCGACCAGCCGGTCGTAGTCGCCCGCGCCGTCGTCGAAGTGCGTGGGGACCTCGTGGCGGGGCAGTCCGGCCCGGCCGACGGTTCCGGTGCGGGCGGGTCCGCCGCCGGGGTCCGGGGTGCTGTCCTCGGTGCTGTCGGCCATGCGCGGGAGCGTAGAACCGGACGTCGGGGACGGCGCGCCGGGGGAGCGGTGATCGGGTCCGGGCCGGACGCCGCCGATCGGGGGCCGCACCGCTCAGGCGATCCGGTCGGCGCAGCGCACGGCCATCGCACGGAGCACCCCGGCGACGTCGTCGGTGAGCCGTCCGTCGCCGACCGCTCCGTCGACCAGCCGCAGCGCGCCCTGCACCCGGGTGCCGATCAGCTCGTCGATCCGGCGGCGGGCGCCGGTGGACTCGATCAGGGCGCGGGCCGCGTCGACGTCGACCGGGGCGTCCCGGTCGGACCCGAGCAGCAGCGCGTCCAACCGGGACCGGACCGACGGGCCGGCCAGCTCCCGGGCCAGCACGACCAGGCTGGTCGCCTTGCGCTCGGTCAGATCGTCGCCGGTCGGCTTGCCGGTGGCGTCGGTGCCGAACACGCCGAGCACGTCGTCGCGCATCTGGAACGCCTCGCCGATCATCGTGCCGTAGTCGCCGAGCAGTGCCAGCAGCTCGTCGTCCGCCCCGGCCATCGCCGCGCCCAGCTCCAGCGGGCGCCGGACGGTGTAGTTGCCGGACTTGCGGCGCAGCACGTCCATCACCTCGTCCAGGTCCGGCACCCGGCGGGCGTCGTTGACCAGGTCGGCGAACTGGCCGACGGCGAGCTCGGAGCGCATCGCGTCGTAGCGCGGCCAGCCGCGGTCGAGCACCGTCGCGGGCAGCCCGCTCTCCCGCATCGCCTGCTCGGCCCACACCAGGCACAGGTCGCCGAGCAGCACCGCCCCGGACTCGCCGAACCGCTCGGCGCTGCCGGACATGCCCTGCGCGCGGTGCCAGGCGGCGAGCTGGACGTGCACGGTCGGCCGGCCGCGGCGCTGCACCGAGCCGTCCATCACGTCGTCCTGCAGGAGCGCGAAGGCGTGCAGCAGCTCCAGCCCGGCGACGGCGCGCAGCGCCTCCGGCGAGTCCGGTGCGGTGGTCCGCCAGCCGAGGTAGCCGAACATCGACCGCAGGTACTTGCCGCGGCCGACGAAGTCGGCGAGCACGCCGGACACGAACTCGGCGCCCGGCACGGTGTGCACGTGCTCGGCACAGCGCCGCCGGACGACGTCCTCCACGTGCGCGTGCACCCGGCGGCGGATCTCCTCGGGCCAGCCGGTGCCCGGTGGCACCTGTCCGGCGCGCTCGCGCTGCCTCGCGGGGCCCGTCTCCACGGCCATCGCCACGCCTCCTGCCGGCCGGTCGGTCGACCCGGACGTGGTCCGGGCACGGCGGGTGCCCGCCGGATCGACCGAGCCTATGGGCGACAGCGTGATCCCGCCCGGCGGCCACCGGATCGGGAACGACGTCGGACTCGATTGGATGCAGTACGATCCATCTTGCACTGCTCGACGACCGAGGGGACGCCCGTGACCTCCACTCTGCTCACCGACGACGGCTCCGGTCTCTCCCTCGGCGACCGGGTCGCCGAGGTGCTGCAGAGCCGCATCATCGCCGGTGAGATCCCGATCGGCGCCTGGCTGCGGCACAGCGCGCTGGCCGACGAGTTCGCGATCAGCCGGACCCCGGTGCGCGAGGCACTGCGCATCCTCGCCGAGCGCGACGTCGTCACCATCGTCCCGAACCGCGGGGCCCGGGTGAACGGCCAGTCGCCCAGCGACATCCGGCTGATCGGCGAGGTCCGCGGCGAGCTGGAGGGGCTGGCCGCCGAGCTGGCGAGCGGCCGGATCGACGACCGGCGCTCGGAACGGCTGGCGGGCGCCTGGGACCACTTCCGCCAGGTCCGGGACGGGAAGGTCGAGGGCGACGTCGCGGCGGTGTGGGCCCGGAGCAACGAGCAGTTCCACTCGGTGATCATCGAGGCGGCCGGGAACCGCTACCTGACCCTGTCGATCGGCGAGCTGCGGCGCCGGCTCCCGCACAACATCTCGTTCGGCGCCTACGCCGGCAACTCCCGGCTGCTCAACCGCAACCTCGAGGAGCACGAGCGGATCGCCGCGGCCGTCCTCTCCGGCGACGGCGCGGCCGCTCGCGAGCTGATGACCGCGCACATCCACACGTCGATCGACGCCGTCGCGGGCTGGCTGGAACGCTCCGGCGGCGGCGGGGCCTGATCCGGCCGGTCAGGCCCCTGCGTCGTCCCGCGCGGCCGGTGTCGACATGCCCGGGTGCGTGGTGTGCCCGCGGTCGTTGGTCTGCGCGTCGAGCGTGACCGGGCTGGGGGAGGGCCCGCCGACCAGCTCGACGATGTAGTGGGTGACCGCGGTGTCGCCGAGGTTGCGGATGCGGTGCGGCGTCATCGGGCCGCCCGAGCCGACGGTCTTGAACATGCAGAAGCCCGACCCGGCGACCTGGCGCACCGGCCAGCTGTCGCCGTCGGTGATCTCCTGGGCCTCCGCCGTGCCGGGATCCGGCCAGAGGACGAGATGGTCGTGGTGGTGCTGGTGGAAGTCGAACATCCCTCCGGCCTCGAGGGTCATCGACCACACGCGGACCCGGTCGTTCTCGAACAGCAGGGTGTCACCGGGCGTGGGCGGGTAGGTGCTCATGGGTGCAAGGTAGCCGAAAGAGGATGCAATCTGAAGACGTCGGCCCGCCCTTGCCGACGACCCGATGGGATGCCAAGCTCTTAAATAGCATCCAATCCGGGTGTCGAGATGCCGGACGGGGAGACCATGGGCCACCCAGCACCGAACCCGCGCGACCTGCGATGACCGTCGCCGTCGATCGGTTCACCGCACCACCGACCCACCTGAGCAGGCCGCAGCTGGAGGGGTCGTTCGGGATGTCGGCCACCACCCACTGGGTGTCGACGGCCGTCGCCCAGGGCGTCCTGGAGCGCGGCGGGAACTCGTTCGACGCGGCCGTCGCCGCCGGGTTCGTGATGCATGTCGTGGAGCCGCACCTCAACGGGCCCGGCGGCGACCTGGTCGGCATCGTCGCACCGGCCGGTGCCGAGCCCCGGATCGTGATGGGACAGGGCCCGGCGCCCCGCGCCGCGACGATCGAGCGGTACCGCGCGTCCGGCCTGGACTCCGTGCCGGGGGCGGGCGCCCTCGCGGCCGCCGTGCCCGGTGCCGTGGAGGCGTGGCTGTGGATGCTGCGCGAGTACGGCAGCTGGGACGTGGCCGACGTGCTGGCCTACGCGATCCACTACGCGGAGACCGGGCAGCCGTTGCTGCGGTCCGCGGCCGACACGATCGCGACGATGGCTGCGCACTTCACCGAAAACTGGCCGACGTCCGCCCGGACCTGGCTGGTCGACGGCCGGGCGCCGGAGCCGGGCACGGTGCTGGGCAACCCGGTCTACGCCCGCACCCTGCGCCGGCTGCTCGACGGTGCCGGAACGGGCGGGCGCACCGCCCGGATCGACGCCGTCCGGTCGCAGTGGCGGTCGGGCTTCGTGGCCGCGGCAATCGTCGGGTTCGCCGCGCGGGCGCACCGGCACGCCGACGGCCGGGACCGACCCGGCGTGCTGGCGGCCGACGATCTCGCCGGGTTCGAGGCGCACGCCGAACGCCCGCTCACACTGGAGTTCCACGGGCACGAGGTGGTGAAGGCATCCTTCTGGTCGCAGGGCCCGGTGCTGCTGCAGGCGCTGGCGATCCTGCGGCACGTCGATCCCGCCGACCTGGACCCGTCCACCGAGCGCGGCGTGCACACGATCGTCGAGGCGCTCAAACTCGCGATGGCCGACCGGGACGCCTACTACGGCGACTCCGCCGACGACCCCGGCGGCCTGCGGGAGCTGCTCACCCCCGATTACGCGGCGGGCCGGGCCCGGGAGATCACCGACCGGGCGTCCCGCGGGTTCCGGCCGGGGACCCTGCCCGGGCGCACCCCCTACATCCCCCCGCTGCGGTCGGACGACGGCGCCGCCGCCGTGGCGGGCAGCGGCGAACCGACCGTCCGGCTCGGCGGGGAGACCCGCGGCGACACCGTGCACATCGACGTCGTCGACCGGTGGGGGAACCTGGTCTCGGTGACCCCGTCCGGCGGCTGGCTGCAGTCCAACCCGACGATCCCCGAGCTCGGGTTCTGCCTGGGCACCCGGTTGCAGATGTCCTGGCTGGACGGCCGCAGCCCGTCGGCGCTGGCGCCCGGGAAGCGGCCCCGTACCACGCTCACCCCGACCGTGCTGCTGCGCGACGGCGTCGCGGTGTCCGCGCTCGGCTCGCCCGGCGGCGACCAGCAGGACCAGTGGCAGCTGCTCTACCTGCTCCGCACACTCGTCGGCGGCTACACACCGCAGGAGGCGATCGACTCGCCGATGTTCCACACCACCGCGATCGCCGGGTCGTTCTGGCCGCGGCACTGGACGCCGGCCGGCCTGGTGATCGAGGAGCGGATCGGTGCCGGGGTGATCGAGGGACTGCGCCGCCGGGGACACGACGTCACCGTGTCCGGGCCCTGGTCGCTGGGCAGGCTGTCCGCCGTGGTCCGGGACCCGCTGACCGGACGGGTCGGCGCGGCGGCGAACCCGCGCGGCGCACAGGGCTACGCGGCCGGCCGATGAGACGGGGAGAGACCATGACCACCGAGCCCGAGCCCGGCACCCCACCCGGCACCCCGCTGCGGGTCCGCACGCCGGCCGGCGTGCTCGCCTACCAGGAGACCGGCACCGGCGAGCCGCTGATCATGCATCACGGCGCCGAGTCGCACCGCGGCCAGTACACCGGCTTCGCCCGGCACCTGCCCGGCGGCATCCGCGCGGTCTCCTACGACCAGCGCGACATCGGGGACAGCTTCACCGCCTCCGCCCCGTACTCGATGGGCGACCTCGCCGACGACTGCGTCGCCCTGATGGACGCGCTGGAGATCGACCGGGCGCACGTCATGGGGATCTCCTTCGGCGGGGCGCTGAGCCTGCACGTCGCCATCCGGCACCCGGACCGGGTCCGCAGCCTGCTGGTCGGCGCCGCACCGGACGGCGTGAGCAGCCCGTCGGAGTTCATGACCCGGCTGCTGTCCGCAACCGACGACGAGCGGACCGAGCTGATGATCGAGGCGGTGCTCAGCGACGCGGGCCGGCGCGACCCGGCGCTGGCGGGCCCGGTGCGCCGGATCGTCTCCGGCCGGCACAGCCCGCCCGGCTCGCCCCGGCTGGCGGCGCTGGCCGGGCACCGGGTCGTCGACGACCTGCACCGCATCACCGCGCCGACGGTGCTGATCTACGGGGCGGACGATCCGCTCGTCCCGGTCGGCAACGGCGAGGTGCTCGCCGCCGGGATCGCCGACGCCGAGCTGGTCGTCGTGCCGGGGGCCCGGCACGGCCTGTCCTTCGAGTTCGCCACGACCGTCGCGGCGCTGGTCGGCGAGTTCGTGCACGCCCACCCGGTGACCGGCCCGGCTGCGGCCCCGCCCACCGTCCCGAACGTCACGAGGAGCGACCGATGAAGGTACTGGTGTCCGGGGCAGGCGTGGCCGGACTGTCGTCGGCGTACTGGTTCGACCGGGCCGGCGCCGAGGTCACCGTCGTCGAGCTGCACGACGGGCTGCGCCAGGGCGGCGCCCCGATCGACATCCGCGGCGACGCGCTCGGCACGGCGGCCCGGATGGGGATCCTGGACCGGGCCCGGGCACTGGCGATACCGGCGAGCGCGTCGGTGGCGCCGGTGCTCGACGGCACCGGCGCCCAGCAGGCCACGATCGACCTGACCTGGTTCGCGAACGAGAGCACCGAGGACTTCGAGATCACCCGCGACCATCTCAACGCGCTCCTGCGCGCGTCGCTGGGCGAACGCGTCGAGCTCCTGTTCGGAACGTGTGTCGAGTCCCTCGACGACCGGCCCGACGGCGTCCGGGCCGGGCTGTCGGACGGCACGTACCGCGAGTTCGACCTGGTCGTCGGTGCGGACGGGCTGCACTCGAACACGCGCCGGCTGGCCTTCGGCGGGGAGGACCGCTACGTCCGGCACCGCGGCGCCTACGTGGCGCTGGTCGATCTCGATCCGGCCGCGGACTGGGACCACGCGATGTTCAGCGTCCCCGGCCTGATGGTCTCGGTGCGGCCGGTCGAGGACCGCGTGCTGGCCTACCTCATGGTCTGCAGCGAGCAGATCCGCTACGACTACCGCGACCTCGACGCCCAGCGCCGGATCGTCGGCGGGTTCCTGGCCGCGCTCGACGTGTGGGAGATCCCGCGGGTGCGCGCCGCGTTCCTCGATCCCGCGTCGCCCGGCTTCTACCTCGACTCGGTCAGCCAGACCTTCATGGGCTCCTGGACGACCGGACGGGTCGCGGTGGTCGGCGACGCCGCGCACTGCGCCGCGCTGCTGTCCGGGATGGGCACGTCGCTGGCGATGACCGCTGCCGAGTACCTCGCCGAGGAGGTCGTCGCGAGCCCCGGCGACCTGCCCGCCGCATACGCCCGCTTCGAGGCCCGGCAGCGCCCGCTGGTGGACCGGGCCCAGGTCTTCATGGAGGAGGGCCGCCGGATCATGGTGCCGGCGACGCCGGAGGAGCTGGAGTCGCGCAACCGGATGCTGCGGGAGTTCGCGGCCGGCGGCTGACCGGCGGCAGGATCAGCGCAGCCGCAGGAACGACCAGGCGGCCAGCCACACCGAGCCCGCGGTGAGCGCCATCGCCCCCGGGACGTGCACGACCAGGCCGGGATGGTCGCCGAAGTAGCCCTGGACGAAGGTGAAGGCGAACACCGCGACCGCCAGCACCGACGGCCACCAGGGGCCGCCGTTGCGGGAGCGCAGCCAGATCGCGGCGCCGGCGGCCAGGCCGGTGACGACGTGCAGCACGATCGAGCCGGCCGCGTGCGGCCCGAGGTCGCCGCCGGTGAACAGCCCGGCCGCGCTCACGAACTGCCAGGCGATCACGGCGACCGAGGCCACCGCGAGCACCCGCAGCGCCAGCACGGGTGCGGACGACGCGGTGTCGGGGGCCGCGTGGCGGTTCTGGCTGGACATGGGACTCCCGGTCGGCTCCGTGCGACACCGGCTGCGGCGCAGCGGTGATCGCCGAGTCTGCCCGGATTCGCCGTCCGGCGCACGGGCCGCGCGCGGCCGCCGGGTTTGCACCACCGCGTACCGGGAAGGCGGGGACCGATGCGAACCGACTGGATCCGACACCTGAACGACAGCGACGGTCCCTTCGCGACCGTCGTGCTGGACGCCACGCACGACACCGCCGACGCGACCGAGCAGTACCGGCTGCGCTGGCGCGACCTGCGCGAGCGGCTCGCCGACGACGGCGCCGACGAGCGGACCCTCGCCGTGCTCGACGACGCGGTGGTGGATGCGCCCGCCCCGGACGGCACCGCGGGCCGGGTGCTCGTCGCCGACCCGGACGCCGTGCTGCTCGACCGGCACACCGAGGTCCCGCCGGAGCGCGGCACCGCGACCTGGGGCCCGGTGCCCGAGCTGCTGCCGGTGCTCGCCGCGGTCGGCGAGCAGATCCCGACGGTGGTCGTCGCGATGGACAACACCGGCGGCGAGATCCGCGCGGTCGACGGCACCGTGCAGATCGTGGACTCCGGGTCCTCCGGCCCGGTGCACAAGGCGAACACGGCGGGCCCCGGGGAGGGCGGCGCGGACGCCCGGGTCGAGGAGACCTGGAAGCGCAACGCGCAGGCCGTTGCCGAGCAGGTCGACAAGGCGGTCCGCGGCGGCAACGCCGAGCTGCTCGTGGTGGCCGGTGACGCACCGGCCAGGGCCCGGCTGCGCGACGAGCTGGCGCCGGCCTCGGCCGAGATCATGGCCGAGATCGAGAACACCGGCGGGACCGTCCCGGAGCAGGTCGACGACACCGTGCGGGCGGCCGCCGACGAGGTCCGCGAGCGCCGCCGCGCCGAGGCGGTCACGAGCTACGCGACCGCCTCCGGCCGCACCGGCGGGCTGGCCGTGACCGGGCTGGGCGACGTCGTCGCGGCGGCCAGGGCGCACGCCGTGGAGACCCTCGTCGTCGACCCGGCGGCGGTCCCGGGCACCGAGCTGCTGGTCGGCGCGGACCCGACCGCGGTGGCCGAGAAGCCGGACGAGCTGCTCGACGGCGGGCCGGTCACGTCGGCCCCCGCGGTGGGCGTGCTGGTGCGGGCGGTGGCCGGCGCCGACGCGCGGGTGGTGCTCGCCGCCCCCGGCGACGGCGTCACGCTCGTCGACGGGCTCGGCGCCGTGCTGCGCTTCCCGATCGGGCCGGCCGCCTGAGCGGGAACCGAGACGGTGCCCCGTCCCGGCAGGCCGAGCCGCCGGGGCGGGGCACGATCAGTTCCGGGCCCGGTGCCGCCCGCTGCCCCGGGCACCGCGCAGCAGCGGCCACGATCCGCACGACCACAGCGCCCACACCACCAGCAGCGGCTGGAACAGCAGCCGGGTCGCCCGGGCGGCGTCGGTGTCCAGGCCGAACGCGGCGGTGCCGGTGAGGTACTGCGACACGTTTCCGGGGAACACCAGGACGAACAGCGCGGCCGCAGCGAGCCCGACGGCGGGCCGCAGCCGGGCCGGTGCGAGGAGCACCGCGGCCCCGAGCGCGATCTCCACCAGCCCGGACACCAGCACGATCGCGCCGGGGGCTGGCAGGAACGGCGGGACCTGGGCCAGGAACTCGCCGGGCACGACCAGGTGCGCGATCCCGGCGGCCACCAGGAAGGCGCCGAGCAGCAGTCGGGCGGCGGTGCGGATCCAGGTCATCGGCCGGTGCCTCCGGTGCGGGCGTACGGGATGTCACCCGATCGTCTCATCGCGGCGTCGTCGCTGCTCGGTCCGGGTGAACCTGGGCGGTCCGTGATTCCCTCCGGTGGCACCCGGGTAGTTCTGCGATGTCACGGTCCACGGCGGAGCCGGGTGCTGGGGAGCCTTCCGGCTCCGCTGATCTCACGGTCCGGGGCGCAGCCGTTCGGGGATGGCAGCGCCCCGGACCGTCATCGTGTGTGCCGGTCGCGGTAGCGCTCGTGCAGCCGCCGGACCTGCGGCGCGAGATCCGGGTCCGGCCCCTCCACCCGGACCCCGGGCGCCACGTCCGACACCGGCAGCGGCCGGACCGGGCCGGGTGCCGCGCCGAGCTCCTGCAGCCAGCTGCGCAGCTGCGCGGTGGAGCTGGCGTAGACGATCCGGCCGAGGCCGGCCCAGGCGTGCGCGGCGGCGCACATCGGGCAGTGCTCGCCGGAGGTGTACACGGTCGCGGCGACCCGCTCGGCCGGGGTGAGCAGGCCGGTCGAGGCCCGGGCCAGCGCGAACTCCGGATGCTGCGTCGGGTCCCCGCCGGACACCCGGTTGCGGTCCTCGGCGACGGCGGTCCCGGTGCGGTCGACCAGCACCGATCCGAACGGCTCGTCGCCGGCCCGCAGCGCCTCCTCGGCCAGCTCGACGCACCGCCGCAGGTGTGCCCGGTCGCGCTCGTCCATCGCCCCGCCCGTCGTCCGCCGGTCGCCGTCCGGGGCCCGATGGTAGGCGCGCGGGCGGCGTGCGGCTGGACCCGGCGCCGGGGCGGGGGCATACCCTGTAGCGATGGACCAGCCCGGATCGGTCGCGCCGCTGGCGCTCGACGAGCAGCTCTGTTTCGCGCTGCACTCGGCCTCGCGGGCGATGACCGGCTGTTACCGGCCGGTGCTCGACGCGATCGGGCTCACCTACAGCCAGTACGCGGTGCTGCTGGTGCTGTGGGCCGAGGAGAGCATCCCGCAGCGTGAGCTGGGGGAGCGGATGCACCTCGACAGCGGCACGCTCTCCCCGATGCTGACCCGGCTGGAGAGCCGCGGCCTGATCACCCGGGCCCGCCGTCCCGACGACGAGCGGACCGTGCAGGTCTCGCTCACCGGGGAAGGGACGGCGCTGCGCGAGCGGGCCGCCGTCGCGCAGGACGAGGTGGTCCGCGCCACCGGCATGTCGACCGAGGAGATCGTCGCGCTGCGCGACGACCTGCAGCGCCTCGCCGCCCGGCTCCGGGCCGACGCCGGGACCGCCGCGGGCTGAACCGGGCCCGGGCCGGTCCGGCCCGCACCCGTCCCCGGGTATATGCTTGCCGGTAAGCAATGAAACCGGCGAACGGAACGTGATGAGCGGCCTCGATCCCGACGAGCTCGTCCGGCTGCGCGTGGTCCTCGCCCGGATCACCCGCGGCCTGGACCGGCACTCCCGCGGCTCCGACCTGACCCGCACCCAGGTCTCGGTGCTCGGCACGGTCGTGGTCCGCGGCCCGCTGGGGATGGGGGAGCTCGCCGCGCTGGAGGGGCTCAACCCCACGATGCTCTCCCGGCTGGCCGGCAAGCTGGCGGCCGCCGGACTGCTGGTCCGCGACACCGACCCGGCCGACGGGCGGGCGGTGCGGGTCGCCGCCACCGAGGCCGGCATCGCCGAGCACACCCGCCAGCGCGAGGAACGCGCCCGGCTGCTCGCCGAACACGTCGACGGGCTCCCGGACGGCCACGCCGAGGGACTGCGCGCCGCGCTGCCCGCGCTCGAGGCCCTGGCGGGCTCGCTCCGAGCGGCCCGGTGAACGCCGCGGCGGCGCTCCGGTCGTACTCCGCACGGACCTTCTCGGCCCTGTCCGGGCGCAACTACCGGCTGTGGTTCGGCGGCCAGTCGATCTCCATGATCGGCACCTGGATGCAGTCGATCGCCCAGTCCTGGCTGGTCTACGAGCTGACCGGATCGGCGGCCGTGCTCGGCGCGGTCGTCGCGGTGCAGACCCTGCCCACCCTGCTGGTCGGCCCGTACGCGGGCGTCTGGGTGGACCGGCTGGACCGGCGCCGGTTGATGATCGGCCTGCAGACGTTGATGGGGTTGCAGGCACTCGCGCTGGCCGTGCTGACCCTCACCGGGACCGTCGTGCTGTGGCACGTCTTCGTCCTCGCCGCCGTCCTGGGCCTGAACAAGGCGTTCGAGAACCCGGCCCGGCAGGTGTTCGTGCACGAGCTGGTCGGCCCGGACGACCTGCGCAACGCCGTCACCCTCAACTCGGTGCTGGTGAACGCGGCCCGGGCGATCGGCCCGGCGGTCGCCGGGGTGGTGATCGTCGCGGGCGGGACCGGCGTGTGCTTCGCGGTGAACGCGGCCAGCTTCGTCGCCGTGGTGACCTCGCTGCTGCGGCTCGACGTCTCCGCGCTCACCCCGAGCGCGCCCACGCCGCGGGCACCCGGCCAGCTGCGCGCGGGGTTCGCCTACGTCCGGCGCACCCCGGAGCTGAGCGTCCCGCTGGTGATGATGGCGCTGGTCGGCTGCCTGGCCTACGAGTTCCCGGTGGTGCTGCCGGTCGTCGCCTCGGAGACGTTCGGCGGCGACGCCGGCACCTACGGCTACCTGACCGCCGCGATGGGCGTCGGCGCGGTCGTCGGCGGCCTGATCGTCGCCGGCCGGGGCCGGACCGGGCTGCCCGCGCTGGTGCGCACCTCGCTGCTGTTCGGGCTGTCGATGGCGCTGGTCGCGGTGGCCCCGACGCTGTGGGTCGCGCTGGTCGCGATGGGCCTGGTCGGGATGTCCAGCGTCGCGTTCATGGCCGGCGGGAACAGCACCCTGCAGCTCGCCTCGGACCCCGCCATGCGGGGCCGGGTGATGGCGCTGTGGTCGGTCGCGTTCCTCGGGTCCACCCCGATCGGCGGCCCGATCGCGGGCTGGGTCAGCGAGCAGCTCGGCGGCCGCGGCGGACTGGCGCTCGGCGCGCTGTCCTGTGTCGGCGCCGCCGCGATCGGCTGGGCGGCGATGCGCCGGGCCGAGCGCCGCGGCTCAGCGGATCCGGCCGCCGGTGGCGATGCGCAGGAGGTCCCGCGCGGTTCCCTGCGGTGAGGTGCCCTCCTGCCAGACCGCGCGGAACTCCCGGGTCAGCTCGACGCCGTGCACCGGCACCTCGACCAGCAGCCCGGCCGCCAGGTCCGCGGCGACCACCATCCGGGGCAGCACCGCCGGGCCGTCACCGCGGCGGACGGCGGCCCGCACCGCGGCGTCGGCGGCCAGCTCGCGGACCGGCTCGGCGACCGGGGAGTCGCCGGCCGCGTCCCGCAGCGCGGCGTCCAGCACCGGCCGGGAACCGGCGTCCGGACGGCGGCTGACCAGCGGGGTCGCCGCCAGCCCCGCACCGTCGATCCCCGGCCCGCCGGCCAGCGGATGCCCGGGCGGCACGACCAGCACCAGGGTGTCGCTCGCGACCGTGGTCGCGTGCAGCTTGTCCAGCGGGCCGCCGGTCTCGACGATCCCGACGGCGGCGTCGCCGTCCCGGACCGCGGCCGCCGGGTCCGCGGTGTCGAGCAGGGTGATCCGCCCGCCCGGCCCGTCGCGCAGCCCCACCAGCCAGCCGGGCAGCAGGCACTCGGCGGCCGTCGGGCCCGCGGCCAGCACCACGGTGTCCGCCGGGTCGTCCGGCGGGCGCAGGGTGGCGACGGCGGCGTCCAGGTCCTGGGCGGCGTCGAGCACCGGGCCCGCCCACTCGACGAGCAGCACCCCGCGCGCGGTGAGCCTGCTCGAACGCCGCCCGCGCCGGCCGCGCTCCAGCACCGGGGTGCCGACCAGCTGCTCCACCGCGCGGACCCGGGCGGTCGCGGCCTGCACGGACAGCCCGAGCTCGTGCGCGGCGGTGCCGAGGTTGCCGGTGCGGGCGATCGCGACGAGCAGGGCGAGGCCGGTCAGGTCGGGGACGTGCGTGGGAGCGGACATCCCGCCCAGCGTAGGCGGCGCGGACCCGGCCCCGAACTCCGGTGACGGCCGCGACGCCCGCCGGTACCGTCCACCGATCGTGACCGGGATCCCGTTCGCCACCCGGGCCGGAGTGGCCGCCGACCTGCGCGCCCTGGGCCTGCGCCCCGGCGACGACGTCCTCGCCCACGCCGGGATCCGGGCGCTCGGCCCGCTGATCGACGGCCCGGACACGCTGGTCGACGCGCTGCTCGACGCCGTCTCCCCGGGCGGGACGGTGCTCGCCTACACCGACTGGCAGGCCCCGTACCTGGACCTGCTCGACGCCGACGGCCGGGTGCCCGACGAGCTGCGTCCGCACGTCCCGCCGTTCGACCCGGCGGCGTCCCGGGCGATCCGGGACAACGGCGCGTTCCCCGAGTTCCTGCGCACCCGCCCCGGCGCGCTGCGCAGCGGATCGCCGGGCGCCTCGGTCGCCGCGCTCGGTGCCCGCGCCGGATGGTTCGTGCGGGACCACCCGGTCGACCACGGCTACGGGCCGGGGTCACCGTTCGCGAAGCTCGTCGAGGCGGGCGGGCGGGTCGCGATGATCGGCGCGCCGTGGGACACGATGACCCTGCTGCACCACGCCGAGCACCTCGCCGACCTGCCCGGCAAGCGGGTGGTCCGCTACGAGGTGCCGTTCGCGGCGCCCGGCGGCGTCCGCTGGCGGACCGTCACCGAGTACGACACCAGCCGCCCGGTCAGCCCGGCATTCGACGGGGCCGGGCTCGACGGGGCCGGGCCGGGGGAGGACCATCTCGGCCTCATCGTCGCCGGATTCGTCGCCGCCGGAGGCGGCATGCACGGCAGGGTTGCCGGGGGCGGCGTGCAGGGCCGGGTCGCCGGCGCGGACTCGCTGCTCGTCGACGCGGCCGCGGTGTGTGCGTTCGCGGTCGGCTGGCTGGAGGAGCGCGGCGGCGGTCAGCGGCCGAACAGCCCGCGCAGGTAGGCGGCCTGCCCGGCGTGCTGCAGGTCGTCGCCGAGCACGCTGACCAGCCGCGCGCCCAGCGTGACGCCGGCCCCGTAGGTGGGCGGCAGCACCCGGGCGAGCTCGGCGTCGGTGAGCGTCGCCAGGTGCGACACCGTCCTGGCTGCGCCGCCTCGCCGTACCCGGCGAGCAGCTCGGCGCTGGTCCGCACGGCGTCGACCTGCTCCCGGGTGTGCCCGTAGCCGGTGTCCTGCGGGTCGAGGGGGAGCCCGAACCGCTCCGCCCAGCCGTCCTCGATCCAGACCTGCCCGGTGCCGAACGCCTCGGCCACGTGGTCGTCCTGCACCCGCAGCAGGTGCCACACCAGCCAGCCGATCGGGTTCCCCGCCCCGTCGGGGCCGTCCGGGCGGCGGGCGAGGTCGTCCTCGGTGAGCCCGTCGACGACGTCGTGCACCAGGCCGTCGACCCGGCCGAAGTGGTCGGTGAGCAGCTCGGCCGCGGTCAGCGTGTTCGTCATGCCTACAGCTTCCCCCGCGATCCCTTCCGCATGCGGGCGCCCGCCGCATAGCGTGGAGCGTGGTGACCGAGATCGAGAAGACCCACAGTGCCCACTGGGGCGTGTTCCGCGCCCGCTACGACGGCGAGCGGTTGCGGGTGCGCCCGCACCCGGGCGACCCGGACCCGTCCCCGGTGCTGGACAACATCCCGGCCGCGGTCGCGCACCCGGCCCGGGTGACGGCCCCGGCGGTCCGGCGGGGCTGGTGGGAGCGCGGCCCCGGCCGGGATCCCGCGCGCGGCCGGGACGGCTACCTGACCGTCTCCTGGGACGCGGTGCTGGACCGGCTCGCCGAGGAGACCCACCGGGTCCGCTCGACCTACGGCGACGCCGCCGTCTACGGCGGGTCCTACGGCTGGGCGTCGGCCGGGCGGTTCCATCACGCGCAGGGCCAGCTGCACCGCTTCCTCGCGGCGACCGGCGGCTACACCCGCTCGGTCAACACCTACTCCGGCGGCGCGGCGGAGGTGATCCTGCCGCAGGTCCTCGGGGCGTTCGACTCGGTCAGCCGCAACGCCGTCACCTGGGACGCGGTGGCCGCGCACACTGACACCGTGCTGGCGTTCGGCGGGATGGCGCTGAAGAACTCGGCGATCGCCGCCGGCGGGGTGAGCCGGCACGTCGAGCGCGGCGCGATGCGCGCCGCCCGCGACCGTGGCGCGGTGTTCGTGCTGGTCAGCCCGCTGCGTCCGGACCTGCCGGAGGAGGTCGACGCGACCTGGCTGCCGATCCGCCCGGGCACCGACGTCGCGCTGATGCTGGCGCTGGTGCACACCGTCGCGGCCGAGAACCGGCACGACGCGGACTTCCTCGACACCCACTGCGACGGCTGGGAACAGCTGCGCGAGTACCTGTTCGCGGCACCGGTCAAGGACGCCGAGTGGGCCGCGGAGATCACCGGCATCGACGCGTCCGCGATCCGGGAGCTGGCCTGGCGGATCGCCTACGGGCGCACGCTGGTCACCGTCGCCCAGTCGCTGCAGCGCGCCGAGCACGGCGAGCAGCCGGTGTGGGGGGCGACCGCGCTGGCCGCGGTGCTCGGCCAGATCGGGCTGCCCGGCGGCGGGTTCAACTACGGCCTCGGCTCGCTCGGGCACTACGGCAGGCTGCGCAATGCGGTGCCGGTGCCGGCCTTCTCCCGGATACCGAACCCGGTGTCGTCGTTCATCCCGGTGGCCCGGGTCGCCGACATGCTGCTGCACCCGGGGGAGACCTACGACTACAACGGCGCCGAGCACACCTACCCGCACGTGCGGCTGGCCTGGTGGGCCGGCGGCAACCCGTTCCACCACCACCAGGACCTGCGCCGGCTGCGCCGCGCGGTCGCCGAGCTGGACACCTTCGTGGTGCACGACCCGATGTGGACCGCCACCGCCCGGCACGCCGACGTCGTGCTGCCGTCCACGACCACCCTCGAACGCGACGACATGGGCGCGACCAGCGCCGATCCGCTGCTGGTCGCGATGAAGCAGCTCGTCCCGCCGCGCGGCGAGGCCCGCGACGACTACGACGTGTACGCCGCGCTCGCGCACCGGCTGGGCCACGGCGAGACGTTCACCGAGGGCCGCAGCGCGCACGACTGGCTGGTCCACATGTACGACCGCACCCGCAAGGCACTCGCCGATCGCGGGCTCGACGCCCCCGACTTCGACGAGTTCTGGGAGCGCGGCGAGCTGGAGCTGCCGCAGCGCCCGGACGACGGCGGCGTCCTCGGCCGGTTCCGGTCCGATCCGGTGGCGCACCCGCTGCCGACGCCGTCCGGCCGGATCCAGGTCGGGTCCGCGGCGATCGCCGGGTACGGCTACGCCGACCATCCCGGGCATCCGGCCTGGCTGGAGCCGACCGAGGCGCCCGACGAGCGGCACCCGTTCTGGCTGGTCTCCAACCAGCCCGCGACCCGGCTGCACTCGCAGCTGGACTTCGGCGCGCACTCGGCGGGCTCGAAGCGGTCCGGACGCGAGGTCGTCCGGATCCACCCGGATGACGCCGCCGGGCTGGGGATCGCCGACGGCGACGTCGTCCGGCTGTACAACGACCGCGGCGCCTGCCTGGCCTCGGCCCGGGTGACCGACGACATCCGGGCCGGCGTGCTGCAGCTGCCGACCGGCGCCTGGTGGGATCCGCGCCCGGACCCGGAGCGCCCGGACGCCGGCGACGACGCGCTCTGCGTGCACGGCAACCCGAACGCCCTGACCCGGGACCGCGGCTCGTCCCGGCTGGCCCAGGGCTGCACCGGTCAGCTGTGCGCGGTCGCGGTCGAACCGTTCCGCCACGAGCCGCCCGAGGTCACCGCACACACCCCGCCGCGGATCGGGTGATCACGGATCGGGAACCGGAACGGTCGCCCGGCGAACGTCCCGGTGCCCGATCGGTGATCATGCGCCGGCGTTGCGGGCGCGGGCGGCGGCGATCCGGCGGTCGGCGAGCGCGGTGGCGGCGGTGAGCGCGTCGACGCCGTCGGCGTCCGCCGCGGCCAGGATCTCGGCCGTGGTGGCGCCGATCGCCTCCAGCCGGTCGGCGAACCCGGAGACGCCGCGGATCTCGGCCTCGCAGGAGATCAGCCAGCCGGCGTTGGCGACGAAGTCGGGCACGTAGTCGATGCCGCGTGCGCGCAGCCGCAGCGCCTGCTCGTCCCCGGCCAGCGCGTTGTTCGCGGCCGGCACGACCGCCCACGCGCGGAGCCGGTCGACCCGCTCGGCGTCGAGGACCAGGCCGGCCCCGGCCGGGCAGACCAGGTCGACGTCGGCGAGCAGCACGTCGGCGCCGTCGGCCGGGACGGCACCGAAGCGGGTGACGGCGTCCCGGACCCGCTCCGGGTCCAGATCGTCGACGACGGTGCGGGCGCCCTCGGCGTGCAGCAGCCCGACGATGTGCCCGCCGACGTCCCCGACGCCCTGCACGGCGACCGACAGCCCGGCCAGCGAGCTGTGCCCGCGCCGCAGCGCGACCGCGCGCATCGCGGCGACCACGCCGCGCGCGGTGGACGGCGACGGGTCCCGCTCGGCGCTCGCGACGACCGGGGTGTGCCCGGCGATCACCTGCAGGTCCTCCGGGCCGGTGCCCATGTCGGCGGCCGGGATGTAGCGGCCGCCGAGCAGCCCGATCGCCCGGCACCTCGGTCACCGCCACCGGCCCGGGCGGGCGGGTGGCGCGCTGCCGCTCCCGGCCGGGCCCGTACCGTGCTCACCGACCCCACCTGGGAGACGGGGCGGCGACCCGGGCGGGCCGCACCCGCCGTGCGCCGGCCGGACCGCGCCCAGCCACAGGCCGAGCTCGCCCTGGCGTTGCAGGTGCAGCGCCTCCTCGTCGAGGCGGCGGGCCAGCACCATCCGGCGCAACAGGTCGCGGGCCAGCGTGGGGTGGACGTCGAGCGGATGGTCGGGATGGCCGGTCAGCTCGCCGTCGGGGGAGAGCAGCTGGACAGGGGTGTCGGACCCGGGCACCTCGTGGGTGATGGCGGGACGGTGTCCGGCGGGGTGGGCCGGACCTCGTCAGCGTGCGCATCCGGTGCGGCGCGGGTCCAGACGGCGTGGGCGGGATCCGCGACCGTCGCGCGCCGCGCCGCGCGGGATGTGGCCACGGTGCACATCCCGGACGGCGACGGGCTGGGCACGGTGGCCAGATGACCCCCCGAAGATCACCGTCGTGGTGCGTACGGCCACTCGGATGGTGGAGGTTCTTCATCGCCGAGCTCCACGTTCCGATCTCTGCTCGTTCCCAGTGTTGCCCGAACCCGGGGCTGCAGGTCGACAGCTCGTGGAACAGGGAACGAAGGCGTGCGTCCTCCGGGTAGCGGCCGAGCGCCTTGCGCAGTTCGGCGGCCGCCACCCGGGCGAGTTGCTCCGCTCCGTCGTCCCCGAGCACCGTGCGCAGCCCGGTGGACGTGAACGCCTGGTGGACGATGTTCCGGCCATAGGGTCCGTCGCCGAACACCGGCCCGAACAGGTCCGCTGCGGCGCGGTTGAGCGCCAGCACGTCGAGCCGGCCGTCGTGGACGGTGACCGGCAAGGTGTCGTCCAGGCCGGCGAGCAGCTGCCGGAGCCCCGGCCGGATCTCTGCGGCGGGTGCCCGCCGCCGCGGAGGTCGCTCGTCGGCGAGCCGGAACAGGTGATCCCGCTCGGCGTCCGACAGCGGGAACGCCCGTGCCAGAGCGGTGAGGATCTCCCGCGAGGGCCGGGTCGCGCGCCCCTGTTCGAGACGGGTGTAGTACTCGACCGAGATGCCCGCGATGTCGGCGAGCTCCTGGCGTCGCATCCCACCATGGCGTCATTCTCCCTGCGCCGGTGCGGGCGCAACGCCGCGTGCACGGCCCTGCGGATACCAGGCTCGGCGAAGTCTCCTCCGTCCCCGGGCGCCCGGTCAGTGTCGACGGCGACCGGGAACCACGATCTCACCCAGGGAGCCCACCCATGACCGCAGCGACCCGGACCCTGATCATGACCGGGGCCACCCGCGGGATCGGTCTCGAAGCCGCGCGGGAGGTCCTGCGGCGCAGCCCCGGCACCCACCTCGTGGTGCTCGGGCGAGGCTCCTCCGCCGCCGAGGTGCTGCCGGGCCTGCGGGAGATCACCCCGCACGTCTCGACCCTGATGAGCAGGATCGTCCCGCTGCTCACGGTCACCGGCCTCGTCGACACCCCGGTCCCCGCGGGCCGGAAGCTCGCCGACACCGTCCTCGGCGTCACTCCCGCCGCGTCCGGCGCCTACATCCACCGGACGAAGGCCGCACCGTCGTCCACCGAGTCCTACGACCCCGATCGCGAACGCGCCCTCTGGAACTGGCTGGAACACCTCGGCTGACGGCGGAGGCCCCGACGGCCCGCACACCCGGTCGTTGAGCACCGTGCACACCGCGGTCCCCGCAGGTTTGTCCGCGGCGCCGAAGCGTCCCGGCCCCCGCCACTCCTAGTTTCGGATCTCGCCACCGGTCGGACATCGCGCCGCCCACCACCACGTGGCGTCCCCGTCCCTGGGAGGTTCCATGCGTCCTGCCCCGTTCCGGTATCGGGAACCCCGTTCCCTCGACGAGGCGTGTGCCGTGCTCGCCGCCGAGCCGGGTGAGGTCGCCGTGCTCGCCGGCGGCCAGAGCCTGGTACCCCAGCTCAACGCGCGCACCCGCACCCCGGAGCTGGTGCTCGCGATCGGCCGGGTCCCCGAGCTCGGCGGCATCACCCTCGACGGCGACCGGTTGCGGATCGGCGCCGCGGTCACCCAGCGGACGGTGCAGCGTGACCCGCTCGCCGCCCGGGTGCCGGTGCTGACCGAGGCCCTCGGCCACGTCGGGCACGTCCCGACCCGCAACCGCGGCACGGTCGGCGGGAGCATCGCGTTCGCCGATCCCACCGCCGAGCTGCCGCTGGTGCTGCTCGCCCTGGGCGGCGTCGCGGTGGCGCACTCGGCGTCCGGGGAGCGCCGCATCCCGGCGGCCGAGCTGTTCACCGGCCCGTTCCGGACGACGCTGCGCCCCGACGAGCTGCTCGCCGCCGTCGAGCTGCCGGTCCCGGACCGGCCGTGGGTGTTCGAGCAGCGGCACTTCCGGCGGCACGCGAAGGTCTCCGCGGTCGCCGGGCACGACGCGGGCGGCGCGCTCGTCATCGCCGTGACCGGTGTCGGCCCCACCCCGGTCGTCGTCCCCACCGGGCGGGCCGCCGCAGGCCCGGAGGACCCGGCCGGCGCGGCGGCCGATCTGGTCGTCCCGAACGGCGACCGCTACGGGTCGGTGCCCTACCGGCGCCGCCTGGTCACCGTCGCGGTCACCGCCGCGCTGTCCCGGATCGTCCCCGATCCCACCCGTCACACGCCCTCCCGGGAGGACGCCGCATGACCACCACCGATCTCCGCCCGACCGCACCCGCCCGGCCGACCGGTGAGCGCGTGCTGACCATGCAGGTGAACGGCGAGCCGGTCGCCGCGCTCGCCGAGCCGCGCACCAACCTCGCCGACTTCCTGCGCGAACGGGCCGGGCGCACCGGCACCCACACGTCCTGTCACCAGGGCTGGTGCGGCGCCTGCACGGTGCTCGTCGACGGCGAGTCGGCCCGGTCCTGCCTGACCCTGGCGGTCCAGGCCGACCGCGCCGAGATCACCACCGTGGAGGGCGTCGAGGACCCCGACGGCACCCTGTCCCGCTTCCAGCGGGCGCTGATCGAGCACACCGGGTTCCAGTGCGGGTTCTGCACGCCCGGTTTCGTGGTGCTCGGCACCGAGATCATCGCCGAGGCCCGGGCGGGCGCCCGGTTCGACCGCGCCGAGCTGCTGCGCAGGCTGTCGGCGAACATCTGCCGCTGCACCGGCTACGCCGGGATCGTGGACGCCCTCGGGTCCGCGCTCGACCACGTGACCGGGGAGGCGGGCGCGTGACCGTCACCGAGCAGCCGGCCGGCTACGTCGGCCGCAGCATCCCCAGCCGCACCGGCGACCGGTTCGTCCGCGGCGCCGGGCGCTACGTCGACGACGTGCACCACAACCGCGAGGCCACCCTGGTGGTGCTGCGCAGCCCGCACGCGCACGCCCGGATCGTCTCCATCGACACCACCGCCGCCCGGGCGATCGACGGCGTGTACGCGGTCGCGACCGGCGCCGAGCTGTTCGACGAGATCGGCCCCCAGCAGTACCTGTGGGACCTGCCCGGGCAGAAGACCGGGCACGGCAGGCCGCTGACCGTCGACAAGGTCCGGCACGTCGGCGAGCCGGTGGCCGTCGTCGTCGCCCGGGACCAGTACGTCGCCGAGGACGCCCGGGACGCGATCGAGGTCGTCTACCAGCCGCTGCCCGCGGTGACCACGGTGGACCAGGCGCTCGATCCCGGCGCGCCGCTGCTGCACGAGGAGTGGGGCGACAACGTGCAGGTCCGGGCGGCCTGGCCGGTCGCCGTCCCGGGCCTGCCGGAGCCGCCGGACGCGGGTGCCGCGCTGGCCGGCGCGCACACCGTCGTCCGGGAGACGTTCACGACCTCGCGGATCCTGGCCACCTCGATGGAGACCCGCGGCGTGGTCTGCGACTACGACCCGACCGGGCCGCGGCTGACCATCCACACCTCCACCCAGTCGCCGCACCAGATCCGGGAGGGCGTCGCGGCGATGCTCGGCGTGCCGGAGAACCGGATCCGGGTGATCGCACCGGACGTCGGCGGCGCCTTCGGGATGAAGGCGGTGCTGTACCCGGAGGAGGCACTCGTCCCGTACTTCGCGCTGCGGCTGCGCCGCCCGGTGCGGTTCACCGAGCAGCGCGACGAGTCGTTCGTCGCGTCCACCCCGTCCCGGGACCAGCGGATGGAGCTGGAGATCGGGTTCGACGCCGACGCCCGGATCGTCGGGCTCCGCGCCCGCTACCTGATCGACCTCGGCAGCGCCCCGTCGACCTGCGGCGCCGGCACCGGCTGGGCCACCGGCGCGCTGCTGTGCGGGCCGTACACGGTGCCCGCGGTGGACATCTCGGCGACCGCCGTGGTCACCAACAAGACCCCGCTCGGCGCCTACCGCGGCTTCGGCCAGCCGGAGGCGAACTTCCCGCTGGAGCGGCTGCTCGACATCGCCGCACCGCAGCTCGGGCTGGACCCGGTCGAGCTGCGCCGGCGCAACCTGATCCCGCCCGAGGCGTTCCCGTTCACCACCGCCACCGGTCAGCTCCTCGACTCCGGCGACTACCCGCAGATGCTCGATCTCGCCCTGGACCGGCCCGCCTACGCCGACATGCTCCGGGAGCGCGACGAGATCCGCGCCGCGGGCCGCCCGGCCGGGATCGGGATCGCCTTCTTCAACGAGTGCACCAACTTCGGCCCGTCCGGGGTGTTCCCGCTGATCGGGATCACCACCGGCGGCTGGGACGCCACCTCGGCGACCGTCGAGCCGGACGGCCGGGTGCGCGTGGTGTCCAGCCAGACGCCGATGGGCCAGGACCTGGAGACCGCGTTCGCCCAGCTGGCCGCGGACCGGTTCGGGGTGCCGCTGGACCACGTGACCGTCCGGTTCGGCGACACCGACTCCAGCCACTACACCGCCTACGCCAGCGGGGCCAGCCGGGCCGCCGGGATCGCCGGCTCCTCGCTGATCCTGGCCGCCGACAAGGCCGTCGACAAGATGCGCCGGATCGCCGCGCACCTGCTGGAGGCCGATCCCGGCGACGTCGAACACTCCGACGGCGCGTTCCGGGTGCGCGGCGCCGGCGCGGCCGGGCTGAGCTACGCGACCGTCGCCGCGGCCGCCTACCAGGGCGGGAACCTGCCGGAGGGGATGGAGCCCGGGCTGGAGACGCTCGGCGCGTTCGACCCGCAGGCGCTCGCCTTCTCCTACGGCGTCGTCGTCGCACTCGTCGACGTCGACCCGGACACCGGGCAGGTCCGCGTCCCACGGATGATCTTCGGGCACGACTGCGGGAACCAGCTGAACCCGCGCATCGTGGACGCCCAGATCGTCGGCGGCGCGCTGCAGGGCCAGGGCGCCGCGCTCACCGAGGAGATCGTCTACGACGAGTCCGGGCAACCGGGCGCGACCGGGTTCGCCGACTACCTGGTGCCGATCGCCCCCGAGATCCCCGAGCTCGACGTCTTCCACACCGTCACGCCGACCCCGTTCGCGCTCAACGGCGCCAAGGGCGTCGGGGAGAGCGGCGTCATCGCAGCGCCGTCGGCGATCGTGAACGCGCTGCAGGGCGCGCTGCCCGCCGGTGCGGCGCCGCTCACCTCGATCCCGGTGCTGCCGGAGCGGGTGCTCGACGGGCTGGCGACGGAGCCGGCCCGATGAGCCACACCGTCGTCGCGCTCACCACGCTCACCGACGAGGCCGTGCGCGCGGACCACGAACGCTGGCTGCGCGAGGTGGACGCCCCCACCGCGGCCGGGATGCCGGGGGTCCTCGGGTTCCGGGTGCTGCGCCTGGAGGGCCCGGTGCTCGACGGCGTCGGCGCACCGGCCCACCACTATCCGGAGCTGATCGAGGTCGCCGATCTCGACGGCTTCCGCACCGCGATGGCCGGGCTCCCGGAGAGCTTCCACGCGTCGTTCCGCAGCTTCATCGGCGGGATGGACGTGGCACACGCCGCGCCGGTCGTCGGCCCGACCACCGGAGGAGCCGCGTGACCGGATCGGACCTGGTGCTCGGCTACAAGGCCTCGGCCGAGCAGTTCGGCCCCCGCGAGCTCGTCGAGCTGTCCGTGCTCGCCGAGCAGCACGGCATGCAGAGCGTGCTGGTCAGCGACCACTTCCAGCCCTGGCGGCATCGCGGCGGGCACGCGCCGTTCTCGATCGCCTGGATCGCCGCCGCCGGCGAGCGCACCTCCCGCGTCACCCTCGGCACCAGCGTGCTCACCGCCACGTTCCGGTACAACCCGGCGGTCGTCGCGCAGGCCTTCGGCACGCTCGGCGCGCTCTACCCGGGCCGGGTGCTCCTCGGCGTCGGCACCGGCGAGGCGCTCAACGAGGTCGCCGTGGCGCGGCTGGAGTGGCCCGAGTTCCGCGAGCGGTTCGCCCGGATGCGCGAGGCGATCGACCTGATCCGGGCACTGTGGACCGGCGAGCGGGTGACCGTCGACGGCGAGTACTACCGCACCGTCGACGCCACCGTCTACGACCGCCCCGAGGTCCCGGTCCCGATCTACGTCGCGGCCGGCGGCCCGGTCGTCGCGAAGTACGTCGGGCGGGCCGCCGACGGGTTCATCTGCACCAGCGGCAAGGGGATGGACCTCTACACCGAGAAGCTGCAACCGGCCGTCGACGCGGGCGCGGAGGCGGCTGGCCGCCGCCGCTGCGACATCGACCGGATGATCGAGATCAAGGTGTCCTACGACCCGGACCCGGACGCCGCCCGGGAGAACACCCGGTTCTGGGCGCCGCTGTCGCTGCGCCCGGAGCAGAAGCACGGCATCTCCGATCCGCTGGAGATGGAGCGGATCGCCGACGAGCTGCCGATCGAGCAGGTCGCGTCCCGCTGGATCGTCGCGTCCGACCCGGACGAGATCGCCGAGCGGGTCCGCCCCTACGTCGACGCCGGCTTCCGGCACCTGGTGCTGCACGCGCCCGGACACGACCAGCAGCGGTTCCTGCAGCTGTTCGACAAGGACCTGGCACCGCGGCTGCGGGCGCTGGGCTGACCCAGGAGTTGAGGATCATGACCAACAGGATCGGCCTGCTGCTCGGCAGCACCACACCGCCCGAGGACATCGCCCGGCTGGCCCGCGAGGTCGAGCAGCGCGGCTTCGGGGAGCTCTGGATCCCGGAGGACTACTTCTTCCTCGGCGGCATCGCCGCCTCGGCGATCGCGCTCGGCGCCACCGAGCGGATCCCGGTCGGGATCGCCGTCGTCTCCTCGATGGTGCGCCATCCCGCACTGCTCGCCATGGAGACGGCGACCCTGGCCCGCGCCTACCCGGGCCGGTTCAAGCCCGGCGTCGGGCACGGCGTACCGGCCTGGACGGCACAGATGGGGCTGACCGTGAAGTCCCCGATGTCGGCGCTGCGTGAGACCCTCACCGGGGTGTCGGCGCTGCTGGCCGGGGAGAAGGTCGACGACACGGGCCGGGTGTTCACCTTCAACGAGGTCGCCCTCACCCACCCACCGGCGCAGGTCCCGCCGCTCTACACCGGCGTGCTGGGGGACAAGGGCATCGCCCTGACCGGCGAGCTGGCCGACGGCATCGTCGTCAGCGTGCTCGCCACCCCGGAGTACGTCCGGGCCACCCGGGAGAAGCTGGACGCCGCCGCCGACGCGGCCGGTCGCAGCACCCGGCCCGAGCAGGTCGTCCTGGTCGCGATGAACCTGACCGGCGATCCGGCCCGGGCCGCCGAGGTGCGCGAGCAGATCCGCCCGGTGCTGGCCTTCTACATCGGCGCCACCGGCCCGTGCCCGCTGTTCGCCTCGATCGGCGCCAACGACGCGATCGCCGACATGATCGCCCGCGACGGCGCCGCGACCGTGGCCGCCGAGATGCCCGAGGAGTGGGTCGACGCGTTCAGCGTCACCGGTGGCCCGGACGAGGCCCGCGCCGGCATCCAGGCCCTGCTCGACGCCGGCGCCGACAAGGTCGTCGTCGTGCCGGTGGTGGCCGACAACGCCGACGAGACCCTCGCGACCGTCGCCGGTCTCGTCCCCGACTTCAGTTCCTGATCCCCCGACACCCTACCCAGCAGGAGAGATCACCATGAGCACCCATGACCAGGACGTCGCCGCCGTCCGCGCCGTGCACGACGGCTGGTTCGCCGCCAACGTCGGACTCGACGTCGAGAAGATGCTGCCGTACTTCCCGGTCGGCGACGGCTACCTACAGTTCAACCTCAACGGTTTCGTCTACCGCGGCGCCGCCGACAAGGCGAAGCTGTGGCGCAACCTCACCTCGGTCGGCGTCACCATCACCCGGATCGCCGACGTCACCGAGCCGGAGATCCAGGTGTTCGGCGACGTCGCGCTGCTCACCTCCGAGGGCGAGGCCGAGCTGGTGCTGCCCACCCCGACCGGCAAGCTGGAGACGAGCGGCGCGACCCGGTTCCGCAACACCGAGTTCCTGCGCCGCGACGACGGCGCCGGCAACGCCGACTGGCGGATCTGGCACATGCACATCAGCGAGTTCGCCCCCGAGGGGCAGCTGAAGTACGGCACCGAATGAGCGGCGTCACGACGTCGGTCCGCACCGTGGACGGCCCCGCCGGGCCGCTCACGGTGCGGGTCACCGGCGATCCCGCCGCCGACGGCACGCTCGTCCTGGTGCACCCGATCAACACCGCGGGCTCGGTGTGGGAGCACGTCACCGCCGCGCTCGACCGGCCCACGGTGGCGCTGGACCTGCGCGGGCACGGCACGTCCACCACCGCCGGGCCGTTCTCGATCGAGGACGGCTGGCTGCCCGACGTCGTCGCCGTGCTCGACGCGCTCGGCCTGCGGACGGTGCACCTGGCCGGCGGCTCGCTGGGCGGGTCGATCGCGCTGGCCGCCGCCGCGCTGCACCCGGAGCGGGTGCTCGGCGTCGCCACCTTCGGCTCCACCCTCGGGGTCGGCGCACCGGACGAGGCGATCGAGGCGATGGTGGCCGAGCTGACCGCGCAGGGCACCGCCGGCTACTTCGCCGGGCTGCTGCCCGGCATCGTCGGCGGCGCGTTCCGCACCGAGCCGCGGGTCGTCGACGGGCTGGCCGCGGCCGCGGGCACCCGCGACGAGGCCGTCGTCGCGGCGATCCTGCACGGCGCGTTCCGGGCCGACATCCGGCACCTGACCGGGCGGGTCGGCGTCCCGGTGCTGGCCGCCACCGGCACCGAGGACCCGACCTGCCCACCGGCGATGACCGCCGAGATCGCCGCCGCCACCGGCACCGAGCCGGTGTTCCTCGACGGCGTCGGGCACCTGCCGATGCTGGAGGTGCCCGAGCGGGTCGCCGCCCTGATCACCGAGCACCTGGAGGCCACCCGGTGACCTACTCGATCGTGGCCCGCTGCCCGCACACCGGGGCGCTGGGGGTCGCCGCCCAGTCGCACTTCTTCGGTGTCGGGCGGCTCGTCGGCTGGACCGAGCCCGGCGTCGGCGCGGCGGCCACCCAGGCGTTCGTCGAGGTCGCGCACGGCCCCGGCGCGCTGGACCTGATCCGGTCCGGCGCGCCGGCCGCCGACGCGGTCGCCGCGCTCGTCGCGGCCGACCCGGACGCCGGCTACCGCCAGCTCGGCGTGGTCGACGCCGCGGGCCGCGCCGCCTCGCACACCGGCGACCGGTGCGCCCCGGCGGCCGGCGGCGCGACCGGCGACGGGGTCGCCGTGCAGGGCAACATGCTCGGCTCGGCGCAGGTCTGGCCGGCCATGCTGGACGCCTACCGGGGCACCCCCGGCGAGCTGGCCGACCGGCTGCTGGCCGCGCTGGTCGCGGCCGAGGCGGCCGGTGGCGACGTGCGCGGATCGCAGTCGGCGGTGCTGAAGGTCGTCACCGGCACCCGCACCGACCGGCCCTGGGAGCAGACCCTGGTCGATCTGCGGGTCGACGACCATCCCGATCCGGTCGGCGAGCTCGGCAGGCTGCTGCCCCGGCAGCGGGCGTTCGACCTGATCGGCGGCGTCATCTTCGAGCGTGGGCTGACCCTGGGCCCGTTCACCGGTGTCCCGACCGGGGAGCTGGCCGACCGGCTGGACGGGCTGGCCCGGGCCGCCGAGCTGCTCGGCCCGGACAACCGGGAGGCCGACTTCTGGCGGGCGCTGCTGATGGCGCGCAGCGGCGACACCGACGGCGCCCGCGCGCTGTTCACCGACCTGTTCCGGGCCCGCCCGCAGCTGCGCGGGTTCCTCGAGGGGATCGCCCCGCTCGGCTTCCTGGACGGGACCGCGTTCCTGGACGAGATCCCCGGCGGGCACCGGTGACGGCGGTGCCCGCCACCGCGGACCGGGCCCGGGCCGCGGTCGACACCGCCCGCTGCACCGACCTGACGGTGGCGATGGTGCAGTGCGACACCCGGAACCCGCCGGGCGACGAGTCCGCGATCGCCGGGCTGCTGCGCGACGTGCTGCACGGCCTCGGCGCCCGCACCGAGGTGTTCGAGCCCGCCCCCGGACGGATCTCGGTGCTGGGCACGCTCGGCGCCGGGGACGGCAGCCGGCCGACGCTGCTGGTGAACGGGCACGTCGACGTCGTCGCGCTGCGGGCCGAGGACTGGTCGGTCCCGCCGTTCGGCGGGGTGGTCCGCGACGGCCGGGTCTACGGCCGCGGCGCCTGCGACATGAAGGGCGGCATCGCCGCCGCGATCGAGGGCGTCCGCGCCTGCCAGGACGCCGGCCTCGAGCTGCCCTGCGACCTGCAGTTCCACCTGGTCGCCGACGAGGAGACCGGCGGCCGGTGGGGGACCGCCGCGCTGCTCGCGGCCGGCCGGATCGCGGCCGACGCGGCGATCGTGCCGGAGCCGAGCGAGCTGGGCGTCGGCGTCGCCGAACGGGGCGCGCTGCTCGCCGAGATCCGGGTCCGCGGCCGCGCCGCGCACGGCGGCGACCCGGCGGCCGGGCACTCCGCGATCGCCGACGCGGCCCGCCTGGTCCAGGTGCTGCACCTGGCCGACTTCGGCACCGAGCCGCATCCGCTGCTGGGCGACCCGACCTGCAACGTCGGCACCATCTCGGGCGGCTCGATGCCCAACATCGTCGCCGACACCGCGACCCTGCGGCTGGACCGGCGGGTGCTGCCCGGCTGGACCGAGCAGCAGGTGCTCGCCGGGCTCGCCGCGGTGCTGGAGCGGGCCGGCCCCGGGATCGACCACACCGTGGAGACGCTGGCGTTCGTCGAGGGCTCCGAGCTCGACCCGGACCATCCGTTCGTGCACCGGGTGCGGGCCGCCGCCGGGGGCGCACCGGTGCGCGGGCTGAACCTGGGCACCGACGCCCGGTTCCTGCGCAACGACCTCGGCATCCCCGCGGTGGTCTACGGTCCTGGTTCGATGACCGTGGCGCACACCGCCGACGAGTACGTGCCGGTCGACGAGCTGTCGGCGGCCGCAGGCACGTTCGCCGCGGTGTACGCGGGGTTCGGGGCGCCCGGCCCGGGGTGAGGAGGGTGGAGCGCGGCGATGCGGCGGACCACCGGCAACACCAGCACCGGGCACTGGCGCACCGAGGGCTGGATCACCGAGGAGGACGTCGACGACGTCGTCGGCGGCGCGGTCGTGCTGGGCAGCGGCGGTGGGGGAGACCCCTACCTGCCCCGGCAGATGCTGCGCGCCGCGCTGCGCCGGCACGGCCCGGTCCGGCTGGTCGACGCCGCCGACCTGCCCCCAGACTCGCTGGTGCTGCCGGTGCTGTCCGCGGGCACCCCCTCGGTGCTGGTCGAGATGTTCCACGGCGAGCAGGAGAGCGCCCGGTTGCGGACGCTGTTCGAGACGGTCGCCGAGGGCCGCTGCTCGGCCGTGCTGCCGGTGCAGCTCGGCGCGGTCAACGCGATCGCACCGGTGGTCACCGCCGCGCAGCTCGGTCTGCCCTGCGTCGACGCCGACGTGATGCGCCGCTGCCTGCCGATGATCGAGGCGACCCTGCTCACCCTGGCCGGGCTGAGCGCGTCGCCGGTGGTGGTGGTCGACTCGCGCGGCACCTCCGCGGTGCTCTCCGCCGACGACGCGGGCACCGTGTCCCGGCTGCTGCGCAGCGCGATGCCGCACATGGGGCTGGTCGCCCTGATCAGCGCCTACCGGGTGACCGCCGCCGAGTGCGCCCGGCTCGCACCGCGCGGCGGGCTCACCGAGTGCGTCCGGATCGGCCGCGCGCTGCGCTCCGCGCCGGTTGTCGGCGACCCGGCGCCGCTGCTGGCCGAGACCGGCGGGCGGCTGCTGTTCTCCGGCGTCGTCCGGGAGCTGGTGCACCGCACCACCGACGGTTTCCCGCGCGGCGTGGTGAGCATCGAGTCGGACCCGCCCGCCGACCGGCGCGGCGCGCGGATGATGCGGGTCGACTTCCAGAACGAGAACCTGGTCGCCTCCGCCGACGGCGTCGTCGCGGTGACCGTGCCGGAGGTGATCGACCTGATCGACCGGGACAGCGGCGCGGTGCTGCAGACCGTGGACGTCGTCGTCGGGCAGCAGGTGCACGTGGTCGCACTGCCGGTCGACGAGCGCTGGCACCGGCCCGACGGCTACGCACTGGCCGGGCCGCGCGCGTTCGGCCTCGACGTCGATCCGGTGCGGGTCGGACCGTCGTGAGCGCCGGCCGGCTGCCGCGGATCGGGATCGACCTGGGCCCGGGCCCGGCCACCGCGGTCCTGGTCGGCGCGGACGGCCGGATCGTCGCCCGGTGCGCCCGGCCGGGCGCACCGGACGACCCGGCCGGCACCGTCCGCGAACTGCTGGCCGGGCTGCGCCCGCCCGGCGGCGGCCCGCTGCGGGTGGTCGTGAGCTGCCCCGGCCCGGCCGACCTGCTCGGCGATCCCGGTGTGCTGGACCGGGTCGGGGTGCTGCGGATCGGCGCCCCGGCGACCACCGGTGTGCCGCCGCTGACCGGCTGGCCGGCCGACCTCGCCGACGCGGTGTGCGGGCCGGTCGCCGTGGTCGGCGGCGGATACCTGCACGACGGGTCGGAGATCGCGCCGCTGGACACCGGCGCGATCGGCGCGTTCGCCCGCCGCTGCGCCTGCCCGGTCGCCGCAGGCCCGGTCGCCGCAGGCCCGGTCGCCGCAGGCCCGGTCGCCGCAGGCCCGGTCGCCGCAGGCCCGGTCGCAGCCGTCGCGGTCGCCGCCGTTTCCGGGCACCTCGATCCCGGGCACGAGCAGCGGGCGGCGGCGCTGCTCGGTGCGGTGCTCGGCCCGGACGTCCCGGTGGTCACCGCGCACGGCTACGGCGGTGTCGGGCTGCTGGAACGGGAGAACACCGCGGTGCTCGACGCGGCGCTGGCCCGCCGGGCGGGTGCGCTGACCGGGGCGCTGGCGGCGGCCGCCGGACCGGACGCCGAGCTGCTCCTGATGGACGGCGGCGGGCACGTCCTGGGCCCGGACGTGGCCGCCGCGCATCCGGTGCTGATGGTCGGCGCACAGCACGCCACCGCCCGCGCCGGGACGGCCCGGCTGACCGGGTCGCCGACCCTGGTCGTGCTGGACTCCCGCCCGGACGGCCTGCGGATCGGTGGCCTGGACGACGGCCTGGTGCCCGACACCGGCACGTTCCGCGAGGTCCGCGGCATCCGGCTGGCGGTGCGCACCGACCGGGTCGTGCACCTGCGGCCGGACGGCGACGCCGGCCCGGCGGTGCTGCTGGAGCGGGTCCGGGCCGGGATCGTCCGGGTCGGCGCCGCGCTCGGCGACGCACCGGTCGCGGTGGCCGGCACCCCCGGGCCGGTCCCGCTCCCGCCGGAGGCCCGGCGCCCGGCCGACGCGGAATGGGCCGCCGCGTACGGGGCCGCCACCGCGGAGGCGTCGGCCACCGTGGACCGGCTGTTCCGGTTCGCCGACGGCTCGCTGGCCGAGGGGGTGCGGCTGGCCCGGCGCGCCGCCCGGGACGGCGCGGTCCGGGCGGGTGCCGATCCGCGCCGGGTCCGGATCGGCGCCGTGCGCGAGATGGCGATGACCTACGTGCCGATGCCGTGCGTGCGGCTGCGGGTGACGGCGACCGGTCCGCTGGTGGACCCGGCCGGGACGGGAGAGACCTGGTGAGCGGATCGACGGTGACCCTCGGCAGGCTGCTCGCGACCGGCCTGCTGCGCGGGCACGAGGTGCTCGGCGGCGTGGCCGGGCTGGACCGCGCGGTGCGGATGGTCGTGCCGGGCGGCTCGGTGCACGCCGCGGAGGACCTCGCCCCCGGCAGCGTGGTGGTGTTCGGGCCGGAGCAGCTGACGCTCGACCTGCCCGGCGCGGACCTGGCCCTGCGGCTCGCGCACGGCGCCGGGCTGGCCGGGATCATCGCGCAGCGCCCCGTCGCCGCCGTCCCGCTCGCCACCCGCAGACTGGCCGACCGGCTCGCCGTCCCGCTCGTCGTGCTGGACGAGATCGCGCCGGCCGCGGTCGCCGCCGCCTTCGATCCCTACGTGCGTGCCCCGGAGATCGCCGGCCTGCGGATCCTCGGGACCACCGCGCAGCGCTTCCAGGTGCCCTCGTCCGACGCCGGCCGGCTCACCCGGACCCTCGCCCAGACCCTCGGCGGGCCGGTCGCGCTGGTCGACGGCGAGTCCCGCTTCGTCGCGGGTGAGCCCGCGGTGCGCGACCTGATGGACCGGCCCGAGGTCCGGTCGCACCTGGCCGCGGCCCGCCCGTCGGCCGGCACCTTCGAGGTCGGCGACGGCGACGCGGTGCTCGTCCAGCCCGTCCAGCTCGACCCGGACGCCCCGGCGAACTTCTGGCTCGCGGCCCGGCTGCAGACGGTCACCGGTGCCCTGCTGGAACCGATCCGGCAGTCGATGGCGATCGCGGCGCTGTCCTACACCGCCTACGTCGCGCGCACCACCGCGTCGCTGGAGCGGGCCGGGCGGCGCCGCTCGCTGCTGCTGGGGGAGCTGCTCGACCAGGGCGACGCCCCGTCGTCGCGGGCGGTCGAGCGGGCGACCGCGCTCGGCTGGCGGCTGACCGGGCGGCACACCGCCGTCCAGGTCGCGGTGCGGCCCGGCAGCGCCGTGCTGCGGCCCGGCGAGCCGGTGGCGGACCTGGACGAGCGGCTCGCCGCGCACGGCATGCCGATGGGGCTCGTCGAGCGTCCGGACGGGTGGGTGCTGTGGGTGACCACCGACTCGTCGGGCACCGCGGCGGACGGTCCCGACCCGGCCGCGGTCCGCGACGCCGTGCGGGAGGCGCTGCTGTCGGTCGAGGCCGACCGGCCGGGGCTGCGGCTGTGCGCCGGGATCGGCGGCACCCGCGACGGTCTCGCCGGCCTGCGCGCCTCGCTGGAGGAGGCCCGCCGGGGCTGCCTGCTGGCCGGCACCGAGGACGGGCCGGCGACCGTCGAGCACGTCGACGGGGTCAGCATGAAACGGATGCTGGTCGGCTGGTACAGCTCCCCGGCGCTGCGCTCGGTGGCGGCCGAGGTGCTGACCCCGCTGATCGAGGCGGACCCGCACGGCGAGCTCGTCCGGACCCTGCGCGGCTACCTGGACCGGGAGTCGTCGGCGACCGACACCGCGGCCGCGCTCGGGGTGCACCGCAACACCGTGATGCAGCGGCTGGAGCGGATCCGTGATCTGCTCCCGGTCGATCTCGACGACCCGGACGACCGGATCATGGTGCACCTGGCGACCCGGGCACTCGGCGTCGCCTGGGACGAGGCCGACTGACCGACGCCGGTGTGGTGCAGGACGCACGCCCGGCCGTGTCGGCCGGGCTACACTCCTGTCACGCCCGTGTGTCGCGGCAGCACGTGTTCCCGCCCACGGCCCCGGTGCCCGGTCCGCGGTGCAGTCTGCACACCCCACCGGGCAGACCGTGCAGTTCGCCCACAGACGGCGGGCCGCACCGTTCCTAACCTCACTCCCGTATCGCACGACGACGACGTGCCCGGAGAGGTGGTGACGCAGGTGAACCTGACGGACCGGCGACCGGTGGAGGCGGCACCCGCACGGAAGGACCGCTGTCCGGTCGTGCGCCTGGTGCCCGCGGTGGACGACGGCCCCGCACCCCCGCGGCTCGCCGACCTGCTGCTCGGGCCCGGCCGCGGCGTGCTCGACGTGCTCGCCGCACCGCACGGCATCGACGGCCCGCTCGGCGGGGTCACCCTGTGGGACCCGCTGGCCGGGCGGCCGTGCGGCCGGGACGACCTGCTGCTGGTCGCGGCGCCGTCGGCGGGCACCGCGCTCGCCGGGCAGGCCGTCGCCGAGGCCGCGCGCGGCGGGGCCTGCGCGGTGGTCCTCAAGGGCGTCGAGGACGTCGCCGCGGTCCGCGACCGGGCCCGCCGGGCCGGGGTGACCGTGCTGGTCGCCGCGGACCGGGTCTGCTGGGACGACCTGTGCGTGCTCGCCCGCTCCCTGGTCCCGGCGGCCCGGCTCGGGCAGCGGCCCGCGGCCCCCGCCCCCGACCTGTCCCCGCTGGCCGAGGCCACGGCGGCCGCCGTGGGCGGCCCGGTCGAGATCGTCGACGCCGAGCTGCGGACCCTCGCCCACGCCGGGCTCGGGCATCCGGTGGACCCGCTGCGCGAACGGTCGGTGCTGGACCGCCGGGCGCCGGCGGCGGCCCGCGAGTGGTTCACCGGATCCGGTGCGGCGCAGCTGCTGCTGCGCACCCGCGCGGCGCAGCAGGTGCTGTTCCCCGGCGCGGTGCCGCGGACGATGGCACCGGTCGTCGTCCGGGACGCGGTCGCCGGCTACGTGATCGCCGCCGAGGGCGGCGGGCCGTTGTGCGACACCGCGCCGGACGTGCTGACCGAGGCCGCGGCCGTGGTCGCCGCCCGGATGGCCGGCGCGCCGGACCCCGCGACGCCCGGCCCCGGCGACCTCGCCGACGAGTTGCTGCGCGGCGCGCTCACCGGCACCGGATCGCTGGACGCGCTCGGCGGGCCCGGCGGCTGGACCCTGGTCGCGCTGCGCCCGGCTGGCGACGGCCCGGACCCCGGACCGGCGCCGTCAGCCGGGGCGTGCGTGCGGATGGTGTTCCCCGGCGCGGCACTCACCCGGACCGACGGCGCGACCGTCGTGCTGCTCCCCGGCCGGCGCGGCCGCGACGCCGCCCAGCGCGACGCCGAGACCGTGCGGAACCGGCTCTCGGCCCTGCACGGCGTCCGGTTCGTCGCCTGCGTCAGCGACCGGGTCGATCCCGGCCACGACGCCGACGACGACATCGCCGGGCTGGCCGGGCCGCTCTGCCGGGCCGCGTCGGTGCTCGCCGGCCGCGGACGGCCGTCGGTCGCGAGCCTGAGCGACCTGCGCCCGTGGGCGGTGCTCGCCGAGCTGGGGGAGATCGCCCGCGACCGCCCCGGACTGTTCGACGGCGCGCTCGACGCCTCCCTCGAGCACGACCCGGACCGCCGGGCCGAGGTGCTGGCCTCGCTGCTGGCCTGGTTCGACGCCGGCCGCGACGTCTCCGAGGCAGCCCGCAGGCTGCGGGTGCACCGCAACACGCTGCGCTACCGGTTGCAGCGGATCGAGGCGCGCAGCGGGATCAGCCTGGACGATCCCGTGCAACGCTTCACCGTGGAGCTGCAGGTGCGGCTGCTGGCGCTGGGTGCGGGCTGAGACAGACACCGCTGCACCGTGACGGCCGTCCCGCGGGGCCGGTGTGGCCCCGGGCCGGCGGTGCTGCCATGATGTCCCGCGTGATCGACCCGACGACCGCCGCCGCGCACCGCGCCGCGTGTTGCTGTCGTCCGGGTCCGTGCCCCCTCGGCTGACGGCGCTGCGTCCGTCGATCCGATCCCCGCTCCGGCGGGCCGGGCACCGACCCGTTCCGGTCCCGTTCCCGACGGCCCGTCCGGGCCCCGCACGCGAAGCGATCACACGGTGCACAACCCCGATCTGTCCGGCGAGACCGTTCTCGCCCTGCACGCCCACCCCGACGACGAGTCGATCTTCACCGGGCTGACCCTGCGCCGGCTCGCCGACGCCGGCGCGCGCGTCGTGCTGGTGATGGCCACCGGCGGCGACCTCGGCGGCTCCCGGCTGCCGCTCGGTCCCGGCGAGGCGGTCACCGACCGGCGCCGCCGCGAGCTGGAGGACGCGGCCGCGCTGCTCGGCGTGTCCCGCCTGGTGCTGCTCGGGCACCGCGACTCCGGGCTGCCCGGCGGCCCCGGCACCGGGCACCCGCGGGCGCTCGCCGGCGCCGATCCGGTCGTCCTCGGCCGCACCGTCGCCGAGCTGGTGGACGCCGAGGGCGCCGGGACGGTCGTGCACGACGACGACTCCGGCATCTACGGCCACCCGGACCACCGCGCGGCGCACGCCGCCGGGGCGATCGCCTGCTCGCTGACCGGCGCCACCGGCTACCGGATGACGGTCGACCGGGAGCACCTCGCCCTCTCGGCCCACGACCGGCACCTGATCCACGGTGCGGCCCGCGCCGCAGGCGTCGGCTTCGGCCGGGTCACCGCGGAGATCGCGGTCGCGGTCACCGGGAGCGCCGCCGATCTGGCCGTCAAGCGGGACGCGATGCTCGCGCACGCCAGCCAGATCGACCCGGCCGCCGTCCCGGACGCGACGTTCGCCGCCTCCTACGGCTACGAGTGGTTCCTGCGCGGCGAGCGGGACGGCGTCGCACCCGGGCCGGGTGTCCTGGACGCGCTGGGCAACGCGCACCTGCTCACCGGCGCCCGCTGAGGATCCGCACCCTCCGCCGTGCCGGTCGATCGCACCCGTTCCGGGGTGAGGACTACGCTGTCCGCACAACTGCACTCCGGCGCGCGGCGGGTGCGCACCGTCACCGGCACGTCCACCGCGGGCCGTGCACCCGGTGTGTCACGGCCCGGGTCGGCAGGCAGTGAGACAGTAGGGTCGTCCGGTGCGGCGGGCACGGGCAGGGAAGGACAGGGCGAGAATGGCTGAACCACCGGGCCCGGTCCTGGTCGTGGTGCCGACCTACGACGAGCGGGAGAACCTGGGTCCCGCGGTCGCCCGGTTGCACGCCTGCCTGCCGGACGTGGACGTCCTGGTGGTCGACGACGCCAGCCCGGACGGCACCGGTGAGCTCGCCGACGAGCTGGCCGCCGCCGACGACCGGATCACGGTGCTGCACCGGGCCGGCAAGGACGGCCTCGGCGCCGCCTACCTGGACGGCTTCCGGCACGCGCTGACCGGGGAGCACCAGGTCGTCGTCGAGATGGACGCCGACGGCTCGCACGCCCCCGAGGACCTCCCGGCGCTGCTCGCCGCCCTGGAGGACGCCGACGTCGTGCTCGGCTCCCGCTACGTCCCCGGCGGCCGGGTTGTGAACTGGCCGTGGCACCGCGAGGCGCTCTCGCGCGGCGGCAACCTGTACTCCCGGCTCGCGCTGGGCGTCCCGATCCGCGACATCACCGGCGGCTACCGGGTGTTCCGGCGCTCGGTGCTCGAACAGCTGCACCTGGAGTCGGTCGCCTCGCAGGGCTACTGCTTCCAGGTCGACATGGCCTGGCGCGCGGTGCGGGCCGGGTTCCGGGTCCGCGAGGTGCCGATCACCTTCGCCGAGCGGGAGCGCGGATCGTCGAAGATGAGCGGCGCGATCGTCGCCGAGGCGCTGTGGCGGGTCACCTGCTGGGGCCTGTCCTACCGGCTCGGCCGGGACGTCCCGCAGCGGCCGGCGGGACCGGTGACCGAGGGCGCCCGCTCCTGACCAGGCGCGCGGGGCGCGCCCGGCCACGGCGGGATCAGCCGGCGAGCGCCGCCCGGTTGTCGGCGGCGTAGACGGCCAGGCTCCGCGCAGGGTGCCCGGTGAGCGTGCGGCCCGCGTCGGTGACGGCGGCGGTGCCGTCGCCGGGCACCGGCGCGAACAGGTCCGCGAGGTGCCGCGCGTAGTCGTCGGGGAGGCCGGCCCGGGTGAGCAGCCCGACGAACTCGTCGGGCGTCACCAGCCGCTGCTCCGCCCGGTGGTACGGGCCCGTGAGGTCGTCCCCGACCCCGAAGGCGGTCTGGAACACCACCTTGACGCCGCGTTCCGCGGCGAGATCGACGATCGCGTCGAGGAAGCCGGCCGGGATGACCAGGAACAGCCGCCCGATCCCGTCGAACGCGGTGCGGACGGTCCCCGGATCGGTGAGGTCGAGCCGGACGCCGGGCGCGCCGGCGACGTCGCGGCCGGACCGCGACCCGGCCAGCACGGTGTCGCCGCGGGCCGCGAGGACGCGGACGAGATGGGTGCCGGTGTTGCCGGTCGCGCCGGTGACGAGCACTCGGTCGGACGTGTCGGTCTCCGCTTCGGTCGGTCGTCGCGGCGGGGGAGACCGACCGGTCACGGCGCCGACCGGCGTCGTCCGGGCACGCTCCCTCCCGCCGGGGGAGGGACGTGTCGGGGCGGAGCCGCCGGGCGGCCCGCTCGAACGAGCGACGAGCGCTGTCCGGACTACCGACCGGACCGTGACTTTCACACGTCGTGACGCCGCTGGCGCGCCGTCACGGGCGGAGTATCCGCCGGTCCGGCGCGCCGCTCAAGCGTCAGGACGCGGTGCTGTCCGCCACATCGGACCGCGACGCGGGGAGCACCGCCAGCTCCGGCACCAGATCGTCGAGGCCCAGCGTTCCCTGGGCCAGCGCGGCGGCGTGCCAGGCGGCCAGGTCGAACCGCTCGCCGCGGGCCAGGTGCGCGGCGCGGGCCCGCTCCCGGCCGGTCAGCCAGGCACGCTCACCGAGCTTGTACCCGATGGCCTGCCCCGGCCCGCCCAGGTAGCGCAGCAGCTCGGAGTCGGCGAGCGCGTCCCCGCCGCCGACGTGCCTGCCGAAGAACTCGCGGCCCAGCTCCGGGGTCCAGCGCAGCCCGGCGCCGACCGGCGAGTCGGCGGGGATCGGCAGCGACAGGTGCATCCCCAGGTCGATGACCACCCGCACCGCCCGCATCATCTGCGCGTTCAGGTAGCCCAGCCGGGACCCGGGATCGGCGTGGTGGCCGAGCTCGTCCATCAGCCGCTCGGCGTACAGCGCCCAGCCCTCGACGTCCGCGCTGACCGCTCCGACCAGCGAGGTCTGGAACGTCGACAGCTCCGAGGAGCGCAGCGCCCACGATGCCAGCTGCAGGTGGTGACCGGGGACGCCCTCGTGGTACCAGGTGCTGATCAGGTCCCACAGCGGGTAGCGGTCGTCCGGCGAGGCGGGCAGCCAGGTGCGGCCCGGCCGGGAGAAGTCCAGCGACGGCGGCGTGTAGTACGGGGCGGCGGCGCTGCCGGTGGGCGCGAGCCGGGACTCGACGTCGCGGAGCCTGCCGGACAGGTCGAAGTGCCTGCCGTCGAGCTCGGCGATGGTGTCGTCCATGATCTGCTGCAGGTGCCGGCGGGCGTTCTCCCCGCCCTCGACGACGCCGGTCGAGCCGCCGTCGTCGTCCAGGAACGCCATCGCCTCCCGGATCCCGGCGCCGGGCAGCACCCGTCCGGCCTCGACCGCCATCTCGGCGTGCAGCCTGCGGAACTCCGACCAGCCCCAGTCGTAGACCTCGGCCGGGTCGATGTCGGCGCCGTTCCAGAAGCGCGACGCGATCCGGTAGCGGTCGGCGCCGACGCCGTCCGGGGTGCCGTCGGCGGCGGGCAGGTACTCGGCGCGCAGCCAGTCCCGCAGCCCGTGCAGCGCGGCGGCCGCGGCGGCGGCGTTCCGGTCCAGATCGGCCCGCACGCCCGCACCGACCTCGGCCTGCCCGGCGAAGCCGGCGAACCAGCCGCGGCCGCCGGCGTCGGCGATCCAGGCGTCGAGCTGTTCGGTGACCCGGACGACCTGGCGGGGTGCGGCGAACAGGCCGCGCCGCGATCCCTCGGCGAGGCTCGCGCGGTACCCGTCGAGCGCCTCGGGGACCCGGCCCATCCGGGCGGCGACGGTCGCCCAGCCGCACTCGTCGGACACCGGCATCAGGGTGAACGCGGTGCGGATCGTGGCGAGCGGCCCGAACAGCTCCTGCACGTCGCGCAGCGGCTCACCGGACTCGGCGTGCGCGATCCGGGCGCCCAGCCGCTCGGTCAGCAGCCGGGCGCACCGCCGCTCGTCGGGGTCGTCTGGCGCGGGGAGCGCGGCGAGCCGGTCCATGGTCTCCCGGCAGGTGCCGACGACGGCGGCGGTCCCGTCGGGGGAGAGATCGGGCAGCCGGTCCTGTCCCTGCGGCCAGCCGAGGTCACCGGCGAGGATCGGGTCGAGCTCGGCGAGCCTGCGGACGTGGTCGTCGGCGAGATCGGTGACGGGGCGTGCGGTCCCGGTCGGGCCGGGGCGGTCGATCGAGGCGATGTCGTTCATCGATCACCATCATGCCCGCCGCCGTGTCCGGCCCCCGCACGCGACGGAGCCCGGACCCCTGTGGGGATCCGGGCTCCGTGTTGCGCGTGTGTCCGTGCGCGTGTGTCCGTGCGTGTCCGAGTCAGGCGATCTCGGCGCGCCGCTCACGCAGCACCTCGAGGCGCTCGTTGAGCAGCTCCTCGAGCTCTGCGATGGACCGGCGCTCGAGCAGCATGTCCCAGTGGGTACGCGGGGGCTTCTGCTTCTTCTGATCCGGCTGGGTCCCGTCGACCCGGCGACCGACGCCGCCCTGAGGCGACTCCCAGGTGGCCGGAGCCTCGGCGTCGTTCGCGAACGGCACCTCGAACTCGTAGCCGGACTCGGACACATAACGGACCATCTGCCGCGGCGCCAGGTCGTGATTGCGGTCGGTCTCGTAGCTGACAGCCCCGAGCCGGCTGCCACGCAGAACGCGGTCGGCCATGCGTCGTCACCCTCCTTGCGTCTGTCGAGGCGGCGGCACCTCGACGGTTACGTCGCCGCCACCGGGTGTAACGTTCGTGGGGCTACGCTATTCCGGCGGCGGGGCAGCGATCACCACCCGGTTCTTACCCGGGGGTAACCATTCCTGCGCCCGATTGGCCAGTGTTCCCTATCAGCGCCCGTTACACACGCTGATGTGACGTGTCAGCCATGTGTGACGCTACTCACTGGCGTTCGGCGAGAGTTCATGCACCGGATGCGACAGGTGCACGCTCCGGCGCACGCACCGGGAGCAGCGCGAGCAGTCCCAGCGCCAGGACCAGCACGATCCCGATCGTGCCCGCCCGGTCCGAGCCGAACAGGTAGGTGAACAGACCGATCAGCGCGGGCGCCAGGAACGACACCGCGCGGCCGGTCGTGGCGTAGAGCCCGAACAGCTGGCCCTCCCGGCCCGCCGGGCAGACCCGCAGCAGGTACGAGCGCGACGACGCCTGCGCCGGGCCGACGAACACCCCCAGCACCAGACCGAAGATCCAGAACATGGTCGGGCCGGACACCAGCAGCAGCACGATCCCGACCGCGACCAGGCCGGCCAGCGACCCGGCCACCACCGCCTTCGGGCCGTACCGGTCGTCGAGCCGGCCGCCGACGAGCGCCCCGGTCGCGGCCACGATGTTGATCGCCACCCCGAACAGCAGCACCTGGCCGGGGTCCAGGCCGTACACGGTCACCGCGAGCACCCCGCCGAAGGCGAAGATCGCGTTCAGGCCGTCCCGGTAGAGCGCGCTGGCCCCGAGGAAGTACACCGTGTGCGGGCTGGCCCGGTACAGCTCCCGCAGGTCGGTGAGCAGCCGCCGGTAGGAGCCCGCGACGCCGAGCTTCGGCGCACCGGGTGCGGCCGGCGCCGTCTCCGGGAGCAGGAAGAACATCGGCGCGGCGAACACGGCGAACCAGATCGCGGCGACCAGCACCGAGATCCGGACGTCGAACCCGTCCGCCGTGGACACCCCGAACAACCCGCCGTCGCCGGACAGGAAGCCGACGTAGACGCCGAGCAGCAGGACGATCCCGCCGAGGTAGCCCAGCGCCCAGCCGAAGCCGGACACCCGGCCGACCGTCGCCGGCGTCGACACCTGCGCCATCAGCGCGTAGTACGACACCGCCGCCAGCTCGACGAAGATCGAGGCCAGGCCGAGCAGCACCAGCCCCAGCCACAGGTAGGTCCAGTCGTCGCGGACCCAGAACATCCCGATCATGCTGAGCACGACGAGTGCAGTCCACACCCCGGTCGCCCGCAGCCTGCGGCCCTTGCGGTCCGCGCTCTGGCCGATCACCGGCGCCATCAGCGCGATCAGCACCCCGGCGGCCGCAGTGGACCAGGCCAGCCAGCTGTTCGCGCTGATCGTGCCCGGCAGGTCGGCCCCGACCGCGTCGGTCAGGTACACGGAGAACACGAAGGTCAGGGCGATGTGCTGGAAGCCCGACGAGCCCCAGTCCCAGAAGCCCCACGCCCACACCCGGGATCGACGGGGCTGCGCTCCGGACAGTGTTGCTGCGGTCACCGGGGGAGACTATCCGCGCGGCCGGGCACCGGCCTCCGTGCGATCACCGAGATCCGCTCACCGCGGGGCCCGCCTGCCCAGCACCTCCAGCAGCCGGTCCGGCCGGTCGGACAGCAGCCCGTCCACACCCAGGTCCAGCAGCCGCTCCATCTCGGCCGGCTCGTCCACCGTCCACACGTGCACCTCCCGGCCGGACGCGTGGGCGGCCGCGACGAACCGCCGGTCGGCCGCCACCGGGATCGGCCCGAACCACGGCGGGACCTGGGCGAGCGTCCCGGTCAGCGGCGGCAGCGCCCGCGCGGGCACCCGGTAGGCGCGCGCCCGCAGCCCGGTCACCGCGGCCTGCCCCATCGAGGTGCACAGCCGCGGCCCGGCCGCGGTCCGCGCGGCGGCCAGCCGCCGGTCGGAGAACGAGCCCAGGCACACCCGGTCCCAGGCGCCGGCCGCGTCCAGCGCGGCGAGGGTCGGGCCGACCACGGCGTCGGACTTCAGCTCGATCGTGATCCGGGTGCCGGGCAGCGCGGCGAGCACGGCGGCCAGCCGGGGCAGCGGCTCGGTGCGGCTCGCGCCGCGGACCAGGACACCGTCGAGCTCGGCGGCCGGCCGGGCGTCGATCCGGCCGGCCGCGTCGGTGGTGCGGTCCAGCGTCGGGTCGTGGTGCACGAACGGGACGCCGTCGGCGCTGGCGTGCACGTCCAGCTCGACGTAGCCCACGCCGTGGTCGGCGGCGGCGACGAACGCCGCGAGGGTGTTCTCGCAGCCGGCCAGCTCACCGAGGTGCCAGCCGCGGTGCGCGTAGCCACGCGGGTACGGGCCCGCGAGGTAGGGGTGTCGGTCGTCCGGGCCGGTCACGGGATCAGCCTGGCAGCTCGGCGACGGCGCCACCACGGGGGAGCCGGAAACCGTCGGTGTCGATCAGGGGACGCATCAGGTCCCCGTGCGTGTCCAGCCGGCCGGGCAGGTCGTCGAGGGTGAACACCAGCTCCCCGGGGTCGCGGCAGGCCTCCACCTCGTCCCAGGTGAGCGGGGTGGCGACGGTGGGCAGCTCGCGGCCGCGCAAGGAGTAGGAGGCGATCGTCGTCTTCGCGGTGTTGTTCTGGCTCCAGTCGACGAACACCTTCCCGCGGCGCCGGGCGCGGGCCATCACCGCGACCGTGTCCCGCGGATGCTCGGCCGCGAGCCGTTCGGCGACCTCCCGGGCGAACTCCGAGGTGCGCTCCGGCCGGGTGACCCGGACCGGCAGGTAGAGCTGCATCCCCTTGCCGCCGGAGGTCGACGGGTGCACCGGCAGGCCGTGCTCGGCGAGCAGCGCGCGCAGCCGCAGCGCGACCCGGCAGCAGTCGACCACCGTCGTCCCCTCGCCCGGGTCGAGATCGAACACCACCCGGTCCGGCGGGTGCCGGGCGTCGCGGGGGCCGAGCCGCCACTGCGGCACGTGCAGCTCCAGCGCCGCCAGGTTCGCCGCCCAGGCCAGCCCCTCGGCGTCGTCGATCACCGCGAAGTCGGCCGACTCCGATCGGCCGCCGGGCGTCCCGACCCGCGCGGTGCGCAGCCAGGACGGCGCGTGCCGGGACACGTTCTTCTCGAAGAACGACGACGCCCCGACCCCGTCCGGCCAGCGCTTGAGGGTCGCCGGACGGCCGTCGAGGTGCGGCAGCATCGCCTCCGCGACGGCCAGGTAGTGGCCGAGCACGTCGGCCTTGGTGGTGCCGGTGGCCGGGTAGAGCACCTTGTCCGGGTTGGACAGGGCGGCGCGGCCGTACCCGTCCGGCCGCACGCCGCGGGTCCGCGATCCGCCCACCGGTACCTCCCGCCAGTCGTCCGACGGCGCGCCGGCCGCCGGATAGGCCGAACCCGCCCGGACCGCGATCACCCCGGGCAGTCCCTGCGCCCGCACCGCGTCGAGCAGCTGCGCACCCGCGTTCGGGTACAGCGGGGCCGGGCGCCGGTGCGGCCCCTCCAGCGGCAGCGCGTCCAGCAGCGCGCGACGGTCGTCGAGGGGCAGCGCACGGACGTCGCGGCCGCCGGTGTGCAGCACGTCGGCCACCCACAGCTCACCGCGCCCGGTCAGCTCGGCGTCGAGCAGGTGCCCGCCGGCGCCGAGCGCCGGGCCGAGCTCGCGCAGCCGTCCCGGTGGATCGAACGGGTCGCCGGGGACGCCGTCGTCGTCGACCGGGTGCAGCGTCAGCCGGCCGCCGTCGCTGCGCGCCAGCACCCGCCGGCCGCCGAACACCGGCCGCACCCACCAGTCGTCACCGGACGGCAGCCGCGCCGCCCTGCTCGGCACGGCGAGCGCCGGATCGCGGGGGAGCGGTGCACCGGACGGGCGGGCGCCGGGCGGCTGCTCGCGGGTGCGGCGCAGCAGCCAGCGGTCCTGCCGCTCGTCCGGCCGGTGCAGCAGCACGAACCGGCCGGCGGCACGCTCGCCGTGCAGGACGACGGCGACCTCGCGGTCGGTCCACTTCTCGGTCTCGTAGCGCCCGGAGTCCCACACCGACATCCGGCCGCCGCCGTACTCGCCGCGCGGGATCTCGCCCTGGAAGTCCAGGTACTCCAGCGGATGGTCCTCGGTGCGGACGGCCATCCGCACGGTCCCGGCGTCCTCCGGAAGTCCCTTGGGCACCGCCCACGAGACGAGCACGCCGTCGCGTTCCAGCCGCAGGTCCCAGTGCAGCGCGGTGGCGTGGTGCTCCTGGACGACGAACCGCCCGCCGTCCGGGGTGGCCGGGTCCGGGTCGGTCTCCGGGACCGGCTCCGGGGTGCGCCGCGGATCGCGCCTGCGGCGGTACTCCTCCAGCGGCACCCGGGCAGCGTAGCGATCCGGTGCCGCGCGGGCCTTGTGGGCGAGGATGATCGAATGTCAGCATAGGGTTGCCTATCCACAAGGAAGGGGTTGCTGTGTTCGCGTGCATCTGCGCTGCCGTCACCGAGGCGGAGGTGCGTGGCTGCGTCCGCGAGGGCGCCCGCTGCGTGGACACGATCGGCGACGCCTGCGGTGCGGGCACCGGCTGCGGCAGCTGTCACGACCGGCTCCGCACCCTGCTGATCTCGACGTCCGCGGGCGACGACATCGACCGGCTGCCCGCCTCTGCGTGATCCGGGCCTCACCACAGCACAGGTGAGCCTGCACGACGATGAGCCGGTCCTGATCGACAGGGCCCACTGTGCGCTGTCTTACATTCGCCGTCCGACCAGCACCGGACGAGGGGATGGGACATGCGCGGCGACGACGAGATCATCGGCCTGCTCAACGAGCAGCTGACCAGCGAGCTCACGGCGATCAACCAGTACTTCCTGCACGCCAAGATGCAGCAGAACTGGGGCCTGACCAAGATGGCGGCCTACACCCGCGCCGAGTCGATCGACGAGATGCGGCACGCGGAGGAGATCACCGACCGGATCCTGTTCCTGGAGGGCCTCCCGAACTACCAGCGGCTCGGCACCCTGAACATCGGGCAGAGCGTGCGCGAGCAGCTGCAGGCGGACCTGGCGATCGAGCTGGCCGTCGTGGAGCGGCTGCGCCCGGGCATCGCGCTGTGCCGCAGCAAGGGCGACATGACGACGGCGAACCTGTTCGAGAAGATCCTCGCCGACGAGGAGCACCACATCGACTACATCGAGACCAACCTGGAGCTGATGGACCGGCTCGGCGAGCAGCTCTACCTCGCGCAGCTGGTCGACCAGCCGCCGACCGCGGGCTGAGGCGCTCGGCGCAGGATTATGACAGTTCCCGCGTGCGGGCCGGGGTCGGCGTGCGGGGACCAGCGATCGAAGATACGTTCGATGCATGACGAACGAGCACGCACACGACGCCGTCGATCCCGGCACGCCGGAGAAGGACCCGGCGGACTGGACCACCGGTGACGAGCCGATGACCGGGCCGCAGCGGTCGTACCTGGAGACGCTGCTGCAGCAGGCCGGGCGGGACGCGCCGGACGACCTGGACCGGCTCAGCAAGGCCGAGGCGTCGCGCCGGATCGACGAGCTGCAGGACGCCGCGGGCCGGGGCTGATCCGGCCGCCGGCCCGTCCTCGGGCGCCGGCGGAACGGCCGGTGCGCGGCCGGACCTCCGGCCGCGGCATCCGGCCCTCTCCTCGGCGAGGCGCCCGTTGAGCCGATAATGCACGTTATGACAGTTTGAGCGTTCCGACGGTCCGGTCGGGGGTGTTGCCGCCCCGACCGGACCGCGCGCCGCTCGCGGAGTGGGTTCAGCCGACCGTCTCCGCGATCTGCGGGACCAGCTGCTCCAGCGCGTAGTCGAGGCTCAGGATCGTCCCCCAGCTGAACGCGCCGGACACGACCGGATCCTCCACCCACAGCACCCGGCCCTGCTGGGCCACCGGCAGCGTCGGGTACAGCGGGTTGTTCTCGATCTCGGATCGCAGCTCGGGCGAGGATCCGATGTTCCACACCAGCAGGTCACGCGACAGCTCCCCCATCAGCTCGTCGGAGACCTTGATCTCGCCGTACCGGTCGGGCCGGATACCGGCGATCTCGGTCGGCGACTCGAAGCCGAGCTGGGTGAAGAACAGGGCGCGGATGTCGTTGCCGCTGCGCACGACGCTCGAGCCCGGCTCGAACCGCTCGGCCACGACGGCCCGCTTGCCCGCGAACTCCGGATGCTGCCCCGCGGCCTCGGAGAACTTCTGCTCGGTCGCCGCGACGAGGTCGAGCGCCTCCTCTTCGCGCCCGAGGGCTTCGCCGGTGGCCCGGGTCGCCTCCTGCCAGGTGATGGTGAAGTCGGAGAACCCGTCGTCCGGGACGACCGTCGGGGCGATCGCGGACAGCTGCTCGTACTGCTGTTCCGTGGTCCCGTTGTAGAGCGAGAGGATCAGGTCCGGATCGAGCGCCGCGATCTCCTCCAGTGGTGGGGCCTCCTCGTTGCGCACCCCACCGTTCAGGACGACGGGCCGGGCGTCACCGAGCTCGTCCTGGGCCCACGGCCAGGTGGCGTGCGAGTAGTCGCCGTACCACTCGCTCACCGCAATCGGCCGGACGCCGAGGGCGAGTAGTGGGTCCTGGTCGGACAGGCCCAGCGTGACCACTCGCTGCGGCTCGGCCGGGATCTCGGTGCTGCCGTACGCGTGGTCGATGCGGACGGGGAACGCTCCGGCTCCCCCGGCCTCCGGCGCCGCGGCGTCGGACGGACCGCCGGACGTGCAGCCGGCGACGACCAGCAGCGCCACCAGCAGCGCCGCAAGTTCCCCTCGGACCGGACAGGCTCGGGTCGGGACAGTGGACACGTGCCCCCCTTTCACTCAGGTATGCCAAACCTAACCATCAAGATCGTGGCGAGGCAACACGCGCGTGCCCGCTGCCTGCGGGGGCCCCGGGCGCCTAGGTTGGGTCGGGTGAAGGCTCTGCTGCTCGAAAACATCCACCCCGGCGCCGCCGAGGCGTTCCGTCGCGCGGGCATCGAGGTCGAGACGCGACCCGGCTCGCTCAGCGGCGACGAGCTGCTCGATGCGGTGTCCGGCGTCCAGCTGCTCGGCATCCGGTCCAACACGACGATCACCGACGGCGTCCTGGACGCCGCGAAGGACCTGCTCGCCGTCGGCTGCTTCTGCATCGGCACCAACCAGGTCGACCTGTCCGCGGCGGCCGAACGCGGGATCGCGGTGTTCAACGCGCCGTACTCGAACACCCGCAGCGTCGTCGAGCTGGTGCTCGGCGAGATCGTGGTGCTGGCCCGCCGGCTGACCGAGAAGACCCAGCGGATGCACGAGGGCGTCTGGGACAAGTCCGCGCGCGGCAGCCACGAGATCCGCGGCCGCACGCTGGGCATCGTCGGCTACGGCAACATCGGCACCCAGCTGTCCAACATGGCCGAGGCGGTCGGCCTGCGGGTGATCTTCTACGACACCGCGGACCGGCTCGCGCACGGCAACGCCCGCCGCGTCCCCACCCTGGACGCGCTGCTGGAGCAGGCCGACATCGTCTCCATCCACGTCGACGGCCGCCCCGGCAACGCCGGCCTGTTCGGCGCGGAGCAGTTCGCCCGGATGAAGCCGCGGTCGATGTTCATCAACGCCTCGCGCGGGATGGTGATCGACGAGCTGGCGCTGCGCGAGAACATCCTGTCCGGGCACATCGCGGGCGCCGCGGTGGACGTCTTCCCGATCGAGCCGAAGGCGCAGGGCGACGAGTTCGACTCGCCGCTGCGCGGCCTGGACAACGTCATCCTCACCCCGCACATCGGCGGCTCCACCCAGGAGGCGCAGGAGGAGATCGGCCACTTCGTCTCCACCAAGCTCGTCGACTTCGTCTCGGGCGGCGCCACCGCGCTGTCGGTGAACCTGCCCAACGTCGCCGCGCCGCGCCCGCCCGGCGTGTTCCGCACCGGCTACCTGCACACCAGCACCCCCGGCGTGCTCGCCGACATCAACCGGCTGCTCGCCGACGCCGGGGTGAACGTGACCGGGCAGTCGCTGTCCACCCAGGGCGACCACGGCTACGTGCTGACCGACACCGACCAGGTGCTGCCGGACGGCGTGCTGTCGGCGCTGCGCCGGGCGCCGCAGACGGTGTGGCTGCGCTCATACGAGCTGTAGCTCAGGCGCACGCGCCGTACTCCTCGACGTCCGAGGGGTGCATCGGGCCGTGCTCGCCGTGGTGCACCACGAACTCGATGCCGGACGGGCGGCGCAGCCAGGAGCCGCCCGCCCGGCGCCGGTACACCAGCGGCGCGCAGCGGTAGCCGAACACGGCCCGGGCCCAGCCCTCGGCCTCCCCCTTCGGCAACACTCCCCCGTCGCGGACGGCGACGGCGAGCTCCCAGATCCCGACGCCGCGGGCCGGTGCGGCGCCGTCCGGCGCGGTCGAGGCGACGAGCAGCAGCTCCGGTCCGCCGCGGACGACGGGCACCCCGATCTCGACGCGGTGCCGGTCCGGCAGCGGATGCGGGTAGGGGTAGGTCAGCAGTCCCCCGCGCAGTGTCGTCACATCCTCGCCGAACCGTTCGTGGATCACCTGCGCGAGATCCACCGATCGTTTGCGGCGCAGGTCTGCGTTGACCAGGCCGGACTCGACCGTCATTCCCCGTGGCTCCGTTTCCGTCCCCTGCACCCGGATGCGGACGGACGGCGGAACGTCAGCCGGTCGCCCAGGTGGTGGACCGTCGAGCGGTCTGGCGTCGGCACCGTATTTCTACGGCTCGTAGAGCATTCTAGGTCACGCTGTGCGTTCGGGCGAGAGCGGCATCACAGTCCCGGTGCACGCAGGGTGAACGCTCGGGAAGCAGTCGGCACGACGGTATCGGAATCAGCGCCGTACATCCGTAATGTCCGCTTCGATCGATCGTCGGCGGAGGGACGATCCGTGATCAGAACGACGAGCGGCCGGCGGGCCCGCGGCGAAGAACGTGATCCTGGTGATCGGTGACGGGATGTCGGACACCCAGATCCTCGCCTCCCGCTACCTCGACCGCGGCCGGGACGAGCCGCTGGCCATGGAGACGGTCCCGCACCGGGCGCGGGCCGCCACCTTCTCCGCCGACGACCTGGTGACCGACTCGGCCGCGGCGGCGTCGTCGATGGGTTCGGGCACGCTCGTGGAGAACGGGTCCCTCAACGTCACCCCGGAGGGCGCGAGCACCCTGGACGAGACGCTGGGCGTGCTCGCCAAGCAGGCGGGCAAGGGCGTCGGGCTGATCAGCACCCGGGACATCGCGAACGCCACCCCCGCCGGGTTCGCCTCCTCGGTGCCCGATCGCGACCTGCAGAGCGAGATCGCCGGGCAGTACCTGGACAACGGGATCGACGTGCTGCTCGGCGGCGGCGAGTCGTTCTTCCTGCCGGCCGGCACCGCAGGCGACCACTGCGCCGCCGACGAGACCGACCGGACCGACGGGCGCGACCTGTTCGCCGACTACGCGGCCGCCGGGTACACCGTCGCCCGGGACCGCGACCAGCTGCTCGCCGCGGACGGCGACCGGCTGCTCGGCGTCTTCGAGTGCACCGACATGAACTACGACCGCGAGCGCACCCCGGTCGAGCCGACGATCGCCGAGATGACCGACGCCGCGCTGGCCACGCTGAGCCGCGACGACGACGGCTTCTTCCTGATGGTCGAGGGCGGCATGATCGACCCGGCGGCGGAGGACAACGACGGCGCCAACGCGATGGGCGACACGATCGCGCTGGACCGGGCCGTCGAGCGGGTGCTGGAGTGCGCGCAGGGCCGCGACGACACCCTCGTCGTCGTGACCGCCGATCACGAGGCGGGCGGCATGACGCTGGTCTTCGAGGAGCGCGCGGAGGAGACCTTCACCGCCGCGGACGGCCGGCCGATCCGGATCGCCTGGGCGACCAACCCGGGCCACACCGGCGCGCCGGTGCCGGTGCGCGCCACCGGGCCCGGCTCGGAGCGGTTCGACGGGTTCGTCGGCACCGAGCACCTGCGTGACCTCTACGGCTTGCTCCGCACCGCGCAGCACGGCGGCTGATCGTCGTCCGGTGGTGGGGGGGGGGGGGGGGGGGGGGGGGGGGGGGCGGGCCCCCCCCCCCCCCCCCCGCGGGCGTGAACGGGAAGGAGGCGGGGTGACCCAGCGCGACTGGATCGAGAAGGAT